>JBDTRK010000123.1:0-10310 GCA_039931685.1 Betaproteobacteria bacterium
GAAGGGCTGCGACGGCGTCAGGAGAGCGTCGACTGAGAGAAAAGATGCCCTGATCTCGGCGACGGTGCTGGTCCTCGATGCCAATGCCCGCCGGTAGGTCATGTCGCTGACGAGACGGCCGCGTTCCATATTCAGCCGGACCATGGGGCCGAACAGCCGCTCGCGGTCCGGGCATGCGTAATACCGTGGGCCGAGAATCTGGTGAAACTCGTACTGCAGAATGTCGAAGAGCGCGTGATAGTCGAACAGCGTGGTCACTGGCGGCAGCTCGACGACGTGCGCCGCGACGCCCAGCCGTTCATAGGCCAGGACCGCCGCCTTGATCGATGCCGCGACGCTGGAGTCGACATCGGAATATGTGTAATCGGCGATTATTCCCAACCGCAGTCCACGCACGTCACTGCCGATCGCCGCAGAATAGTCTGTCCATGAACGCTGCATCGACGAAGGATCCGCAGGGTCGTGGCCGGCCATGGCCGAAAGAATGATGGCCGCATCCTGCACAGTGCGGGCCATCGGCCCCGCGCAATCAAAGCTGTACGAGCGCGGAAAGCAACCCGCCGTGCTGACCAGGCCAGCCGTCGGACGGATTCCGACGATTCCGTTCCAGCTTGCCGGCCCGCGAATTGACCCGCCCGAGTCTGTGCCAGTTCCTCCAAGGCAGATGCCGGCTGCGATCGCGGCTGCCGTTCCACTGGATGACCCACCCGCCGATCTGGACAGATTCCACGGATTGTGCACGACGCCAGCGAATGCGTTTATGCCTGCGTCTCCGGCGGCCAGCTCGTGCATGTTGGCCTTGCCCAGGGTCACGCATCCGGCTTCGTTCAGACGTTTGACCACCGCGGCATCTTCCGCGGGCACGTTGTTCGCGAAGTAGCGTGTTGCGCAGGTGGTAAGAATTCCGCTCGTATCAAAGCAGTCCTTGTGGACGATCGGGATGCCGTGCAGGATTCCTCGATCGAGGCCGGCGCTCAGCTCGGCGTCGAGCTCGGCCGCGCGCACCAAAGCGTGCGAGTCGGCGATCGTGATGCACGTATTCAGGAACGGCTGCAGTTGGCGCGCTCGCGCCAAGCTCGCCTCGACGAGCTCCGTTACCCGCAGCGTCCTATTGCGGAGCGCGCGAGCTGCCTCCGCGATGGTACGGGGAATCGGCCGCATCAGGCGCTTCCCACAGCGGCAGCACTCAATTCCGACGACATCGACTTGGCGAGCTTCTCGTCGAGCTCGGCGTAGATTTCCCGCTCGATGTCGCGAAATGCGTCGGACGTGACATCTCGAGGATGCAGCAGGTCCACCTTGAGAATCACCTTGATCGCGCCGGGGCGAGCAGTCATCACGACCACGCGGTCCGCGAGGTAAATTGCCTCCGGCACCGAATGCGTCACGAAGACGATCGTCTTACGATGCTCTTGCCACATTCTCAGCAGTTCGTGCTGCAGAAACCGGCGGGTAAGCGCGTCCAGCGCGCCGAACGGCTCGTCCATGAAGATGATCGAGGGCTCAGTTGCGAATGCGCGCGCGATCGCCACACGCTGCTTCATCCCACCGGAGAGCTCGTCCACTTCCTTGTTTGCGAAATCGCGGAGGCCAACCATGTGCAGGTAGTGCAGAGCGATCTCGCGCCGCTTGCGCTTCGCCGTGCCCTTCTGCTCAAGACCAAATTCAACGTTGCCAATAACATCCCGCCACGGAAACAGCGCGTAGCTCTGAAAAACCATGCCGCGGTCGATGTCCGGCCCGCTGATGCGCTCGCCGCTAACGAACGCATCGCCCGATGACGGCTTGCTGAATCCCGCGAGGATGTTGAGAAGCGTGCTCTTACCGCACCCTGAAGGCCCGACCAGCACGACGAACTCGCCGCTGGCAATCTCGAGCGTCGCCGGCCTAAGTGCCTCTATCGACTCCCCAGAATGCGTCGGATAGGTTTTGGCGACACCTCTCACGCTGATCGGCTTGCCATAGGATGTGCTCACGTCACGCCCCACGCGAGGCGACGGCCAAGAAAGCGAAATACCGCATCGACGCACACGCCGAGAATACCGATCACCACCATGCCGACCAGCACCGTGTCGGCCCGCAGGATCTCCATGCCGTTGGCGATCAGGTAACCGAGGCCGGAGCGCGCCGCTACCAGTTCGGCAGCGATGATGCATGCCCATCCCGTACCGAATGAGATCCGCAGGCCGACAACCATGGCCGGCAGCGCAGCGGGAAAAACCACTTTGCGCAACAGTGATGCGGTGCTCCTGCATCCTAGCACCTGCCCCGCATGGACGAGCACCGGGTCGATGCGCTTGACGCCGGCAACAGTCGATATCAGGGTGGGGAAGAAGGTGGCGATACAGACGACAAAGATCTTGCCCGGCTCATTTATCCCGAACCAAAGGATCGCCATTGGAATCCACGCCATGGGAGAGATGGGGCGGAACATTTCGACGAACGGGTTAGCGAATCTCTCGAAGCGCCCAGACCAGCCCATGGCGATCCCGAGCGGAATCGCGATGCAACCTGCGATGATCCAGGCTGAGAAGACTCGCATCAGGCTCACGCCGGTGTGAACGAGGAGCTCGCCGCTCACGAGGAGACCCCAGAAAGCCCTCGCGACTGCAAGCGGCGGCGGGAGGAGCGAGGGGTGCGGCGCAAATACCACGATGACAGTCTGCCAAACGATCAGAATCACGCAGAACGCGAGGACGAACTGCAGCGTCGGCCCGAGCGACTTCAAGATCTACCTGCTATGCGTGGACACATGATGTGGGGCTGCGGGAACGCCTCAGAGGCCTTCGTCCGCCGCGGCAATCACTTGCGAGCAAGCGCCTTTTCGCCAAACGACGAATCAATCTTCGGCACGTCGCCACTCTCGAGGATCTTCCCGTCTCTGAGGAAGTTGACGTAGGTGTCGATTCCTTTCTTCTCGGGCGCTACGTTGCGGCTGTAGACGGAGATGCGATTGCTGAGGGAGAAGGCGATGACATTCTCGGGCATGCCGATCTCTTTTGCCCACAGCTTGCTTGCCGCCTTCGGATCTTTCAGGATGAACTCGATGGCCTGCACGTTGGCGTCAACCAGGTCCTGAACAATCTCGGGATGACGCTTGAGGAAATCATCGCGCACGTACTCTCCATTGCCAATGTAGTGCCCCTGCATGATCGGCATGATCTGGTCCGCGGTTATAAGGACGCGGGCATACCCTTCCACGATCGCGTTGGACACGAATGGATCGAAAGTTATTCCCGCATCGACCGATTTCCCTTGAAGCAGCGTCGGAATCTGTGAGGCGGCCGTCTTGAACAGGACGACGTCGGTATGCTTCAGGCCCGCGTCGGCAAGCGCCTTGATCAGCATCGGATATTGCTGCGTGCCTTCGCCTCCGTGCGCGACCTTCTTGCCCTTGAGATCGGCGACGCTCTTGATTTGAGAATCCTTCTGCACCAGCATGGCACTCTGTCCGAGCACCGTGATGGCCACCAGAGTGGCTGGCAGTCGCGAGGCCGCGATGATTGCAGGGCCCATGCCAGCCGATGCAACCTGCAGTTCCCCGGCGGCAAGGGCGGCATTTTCGATCGGACCGGTCTGAAACATCCGGAATGCAATCTTGATGTTGTGCTTCTTCTCGATAGGCTCCATCAGCCCCATGGCTCGGGCGACATGGATAGGGGCCATCGTCGGCTGGATGCCATAGTTAACAGTCTCCTGGGCGAGCGCGCAGGAAGACACGACCGCCAGTATGAGCACCGCGCATGCAGAAAAACCGATCCGATATTTCATGGTTGTAACCTCCGAAAGGCGAGCAAAAAGCACCCGGAACGGTCTGCTACGCAACCGTGTTGTACGCAGCAAGACATCAGTGAAAGACGGTGGCATCAGCGCAGTGTCTCTCATATGAATGTGAGCAGAAGGATGCCGTCGGACTGGGCCCGGGCGATCTGCCCCGGAAGGACGACGGTGGTAGTGTCCATTTGCTCCATGATCGCCGGGCCGCGCACCTCCTTCTGCGGCTCCAGAAGCGATCGATCGTAGATCGGACAGTCGACGAATCCGATCCCCTGAAAGTGCGCTCGCCGGGATCCGGTAAGCGCGGAGCCCTTGACTTGCGCGACAGGGCGGTGGCGCGGGGCACCGGCTACCGGAGTATGCGCGCTCAGGCGGTAAGTCACGATCTGCACCTGCCCGTCCGGAGCGTAGCCGAACACCCGCATATGCTCGCCCTGGAACGCAGTAACGATGGCCGAAAGATCAACTTCCTGCAGATTCTTGGACGCGATCGGAACAGTCAGTTCGTGGCTTTGTCCTGCGAAGCGCAGGTCGAGCGAACGATCAACGCGCCGCTGCGTCGGGGGAACGCCTTCACGGCTGAACCAGTCCGCTGCCCTGCGTTCGAGCTCAGCAAATCCGCCGTTCAACCCATCGGCGCCAGCCTCGTTCAGGAGCCCAATGCGCGAAAGGCTGAAATCCGCGCGCACGTCGGCGACCAGTAAGCCGTGGGCGCAAAGCAGTCCGGGATGAGGGGGCACCATTACCCGGCTGATTCCGAGCTCGAACGCTAGAGCAGAAGCGAGCAGAGGACCTGCTCCGCCAAAGGCGACGAGGGTGAAATTGCGCGGGTCGTAGCCCTTCTCAACCGAGATTACGCGAATCGCGCGCATCATGTTTTCATTCAGGATAGTCAAGATGCCCTGGGCCGCGTCCTCGACCGAGAGCCCCATCGGCACCGCGATGCGCTCCTCGATCGCCTTGCGTGCGAGGCTCGCGTCAATTGGCATGCGGCCACCCAGTAGAGCGTCGCCCGGTAACCGGCCAAGAACGACATTGGCGTCGGTAACTGTCGGCGATTCGCCGCCGAGTCCGTAGCACGCCGGTCCCGGGACTGCCCCCGCGCTCTGGGGACCGACGCGCAGGAAGCCGCCGTCGTCGACCCACGCGATGCTGCCGCCGCCGGCGCCAACCGAGTGAACATCGACCATTGGGAAACGGACCGGGTAACGATGGAACTCGCGCTGTCGGGCTATCAATGGGCGACCGTCCTGGATCAGGCAGACGTCAGTGCTCGTTCCCCCGACATCGAAGGTGATGATGTCCGGTGCACCGGCTGCTACCGCTAGTTGCGTCGCGCCAGTGACCCCTGCTGCCGGTCCTGAAACGAGGGTACGCACCGCGTTTGCACCTGCGTCGCGCGCTGATGACACACCACCGTTGGACTGCTGGATTTTCGGCGCGACAAGACCCATTGCGTCCGCCAGTGCCGCCAACCGATTCAAATACCGACTCATCACCGGGCCAAGCGCAGCATTGAGAACGGTGGTACTGATCCGCTCGTATTCCCGGAACTCGGCCAGTACCTCATGCGAGGAACAGATGAAGGCCTCGGGCAGGCCGTCCTGCACCGCGCGCGCGACCAGCGCTTCGTGCTCGGGACGCGCGTAGCTATGCAGGAAGCACACCGCTACCGCCTCGACGCCCTGCCTTTTGAAGTCGGCAATTATGGGCTGCAGCGCATCGATATCCGGCGGTAAAGCCGGATCACCGGATAGATAGACGCGCTCGCGCAACTCTTTGCGCAGGTGGCGCGGCACGAGCGCGGCCGGTTTGTCGATCCGGATGTCGTACGTGTGCGGCTGCCGTTGGCGCCTGATGTCCAGCACATCACGGAATCCTTTGGTCGTGATGAGTCCGGTGCGCGCCGTACGGCCGGTAATCACGGCGTTCGTGGCCACTGTGGTGCCGTGGCCAAAGTACCGCACTTCTGACGCATTGACTCGTGACTGAGCAAGCAGTGCGCTGACACCCTCTGCGACTGCGGCCGAAGGGTCCGACGGCGTAGAGGACGTCTTGTGGAAGAAGGCTTGACCGTCGGATATCCGGATCAGCGCGATGTCGGTGAAGGTGCCGCCTACATCGACACCCAGGGCGTAGCCTTCAGCGCTCACGTTGAGCTTCCTTTCGTGCCAGTCCAGCTCTGGCGGCAACGGTCGCCTCTGCGTCCACCGCCGCGTCGCGGATCACGACTCCGTAGTGATGCCCGGCCGCTGCCATGCTTACTTTGTCGGAAACCACGTCCGCCAGCACCCGCAGCGGATCGCGCGCCAGCGGGTCACCGTATCCGGCGCCTGCCGGGGTCTCGACGCGGATGACGGTGCGCGGCGGCAGGGAGCGCTCCGGAAATACAGCTTCCAGCTGTGCTTGCTCTGAGGTTTCAGGGTTCATGGTGTAGCGTGCCGAGCTGCCGCTCCGGCCGCCGAACAGGCCGAGCGCTTGCAAGCCGTGTCTCAGGCCACGACCGGAGAGACGGCCTTTGTCCGCCCACACCAGGATATCGAGTTTGAGGCCGAGGCCACCGCGGAACTTCCCCGGCCCACCGGAATCCTGAATGAGCTCACAGCGCTGGACGATCAAAGGGAATTCGTGCTCAGTGGCCTCGATCGGCGTGCTGTCGGCCATAGCGGCATGCACGCGTACCGCATCCATGCCGTCACGATCCGATTGGGCTCCGGCGCCGCCGGCAAACACGTCGTAGTCGACGATGTATTCGTTGCGCCGCGGGTCATAGCCGCTGAACAGGAGCGCCTGGCTGGACCCGCATCCAGCCATCACTCTGCCGGGCACCGCCTTGGCCAATGCGCCCATCAGAAGATCGCCGACGACCTGCGAGGTACGGCCGCGATCGCTCACGGATGCCGGCGGCACGCAGTTCATGATCGAGCCTTCGGGTGCGGTAACACTGATCGGCCGATGGAATCCCCCGTTAGGCGAGAGGTCCGGGTCGAACACAACTTTCACTGCATGGAATACGCATGCGAGCGTCGCCATCATCACGCAGTTGCGTGCGCCGGCGATCTGCGGGTCACTTCCGGCGAAATCAAAGTGGATGCTATCGCCGCTGACCGTCACGGCAACTTTAATCCGCACGCGCGTCGGTTTCAGGCCGTCGTGATCGAGGAAATCCTCGTTTTCGTACGTTCCGTCGGGGACCTTGCCGATAGCAGAGCGCATGCGCGCCTCGGAATGTGCGAAGAGCGCCTCTATCCCGGCGGATACGGTGTCCCGGCCGAATCGTTTCAGTATTTCCTCGAGGCGGCGCACACCGATCAGGTTCGCGGCGATCTGGGCCTTAATATCGCCTTGGCGGTGAAGCGGTGTGCGTGAGTTGAGCAACAAGATGTCGACAATGTCCTGCCGTATTTCGCCGGCAGCCATGAGTCTGACCGGCGGCAGGCGCAGACCTTCTTGAAAGATGCTGATGCAGTCGGCGCTCTCACTGCCCGCGACCTTGCCGCCGATGTCGGAATGGTGGGCCGTATTCGCGACAAAGCCCGCCAAAATACCATCGGCGAACACAGGGCTCGTCACAGTGAGGTCGGGCAGATGCGACCCTCCGCCGACATAAGGGTCGTTCGTCAGAAATAGGTCGCCCGGCCCAATGCTCGCGAGGGGAAAGCGCTTGAGCAGATTGGCCACCATGCCCATCAGCGAGCCCAAGTGGATCGGCGCGCTGGCGCTCATCGTGATCAGCTCGCCGCGAACGTCGAAGCAGGCGGCCGAGCAATCCCGGCGCTCCTTAATGTTGGGCGAAAAGGCGGTCTTGACCAGCGTAACTAGCATCTCGTCCGTTGCCGCCTGGAAGCGATGTCCGATCACATCGGCCGTTATCGGGTCTATTGCCAACTGCGGTTCTCCGAAAGCATGCGTGAACCGAGCAAACAATAAACTCGGCTCATATTTCTGACAATCGCATTTTTTGGGCGGATTATCGCGATGAGCTGCATAATCATCCGTCGCCTCGAGCGCTTCGCTACGACGAGCGTCTCCGAGCGTTCTTTCCGAGCTGGACTTGGATTAGCTCGCGGATGAGCTGCGCCAACCGTGCCGCTGCCGGCGATAGCGAGCGGCTTCGTAGGGTCACGATCGCGATCTTGCGACTCATCTGCGGTTCGACGATCCGCAGTGCGTGCGTAGCCAGCGAGCGGTGCGCCATGACTAGCGATTCAGGCAAGATGACCGCACCGAGGCCGGCTTCCGCCATGGCAATCTGCGTCTGCGCCTGAATGCACTGATACTTCGCCTTGAAAGTTAATGAGTGCGCTTTTATTGTGGCCTCCACATACTCACGCATCGCGGTATTCGTATTCAGAACAAGCATTGGCATCGATGTAAGAGCTTGCAGGCTGATAGTCTTGCGGGCGCGGGCGCCACGCAGGAAGGTCCGAGGCACCAATGCCATGAGCGATTCGTCGAGGATCGCGTCGAAATCGAGATCGCTGTCCGTCGACACTACCGGGCCGACACCGAAATCCACTTCGCCGTCGCGTACGGCCTGGTTGAGGCCAACTTGCAGTTCGCGCAGGTTGACGTGCACCTCCGGATAATCCTTCTCAAAAACCGAAAGGATGGATGGGAGACGAGTCGAGGCGATGGTTGGCACGCAGGCCAGTGCCACCTTGCCGCGCCGCATGTCGACGGTCTCCTGGACGTTCCGCAAACTGAGGACGATCTCCTGCATTGCACGTCGCGCACCCACGAACAGCTGCTCGGCCTCCCTCGTCATCCGGACTTGGCGCGTTGTGCGGTGGAACAGCGAGATGCCGAGTTGCGCCTCGAGCTGCTTGATTTGCGTGCTGATAGCGGAGGGCGAGCGACGAGCATGCTCTGCCGCGACCTTGAAACTACGGTGCTCAGCTAGAAGCATGAACGTCTGTAGCAGCCTTAAATTGAGGTGGTTGATTGCCGTAGGATTCTCTTTCACGGTATGCGCCCGGTGAAGTCATCTAGGTAACTGTGACATAGAAGCTACGTGTCCATCTAGTTTCTTCGTGGGCACATGAACACTATGACGGAAGCGGACGGCCGGCAAATTCTTGAAATCGCAACACGCCGGACAGGATGATTGTCGCTGACCACGCAGGCCCTGCTCAGCGTCCTGGCGCACACCGACCGGCGGCTGTGCTTGGCGAATTCCTACTCAAGCGGCGATTGGCGTCTGGAACAGCCCTCGGCAATGCTCCCGCCATCCGAATGAACCAAGCGCTGCATAGCCCGGACGTGGCGTGCCAGCCTTTTCCTCTGGTGTACTGCCCCCAAGCGACTGATGAACCCGACTGCCGTTGTAATAGCCGCGGAATTCCTGCAGCTTCCGCTCCAGATCGAGCGCATTCCAGAAAAGTGTGCGATCGAGAAGCTCACGGCGAATGGTGCCGATCAGTCGTTCCACAAACGGATGCGAAACCGGCATGTGCGGAACCGTCTTGATCTCGTCGATTTCGAGTACGCGCAAGTTGGCGAGCCAGCGATGAAAGCGAAACAGCGGGTCATGGTCGCTGCTGATGTGTGTCGGCAGCGGCTGACCAGAGATGGCGCGATTGAACATCCGACACACGGCTACGCCCTCGATGTCGGCACGCTCGAGGCCGAAGCCGACGATGCGACGGGTAAACACGTCCATGACCAGCATTACCCAGTAGCTGCGCAGCAGGATCGACTCGCAGCGAAACAGGTCGACGCTCCACAGGCTGTCCTTGGACTGCGCGATCAGGGTCAACCAGGAAGGTCGATTGTTGTCTGAACCGTCCGGCCGATAGTGTTGCGCGAGCACGCGGCGCACGACATCTTTGTCAATATCTAGGCCAAAACCGTGAGCTATTTGTTCCGCGATGCGCACATAGCCGAACTTTGGATTGCGCCGTTTCATTTCCACGATGGCTGCGATAAGTTCTGCGGAGGGTCCCTTCGGAACGGATTTGCGTGGGCACCCCGAGGACGAGAAGAGCCGGCGGTACTTGCCGTCGACCAGGGCCTTGTGGAACTTGAGCAATGTGGCCGGCTTGATAACGACGGACAACTTCGGAATGCGGTGGGGCCGCATGGACATGGTGGTCAGACCGAGTACCAGCCGATCGAGCGTGGTCAGGTTCGGGGCCCGCTGTCGGGAGCGACTGCAAATCAGTAACTGATGTTTGAGCGCCAAAGACTCCGCAGCAACAGCGCGAATGCCACCCGGGCGGAGGAGCTTCGCCAGCGTGACGAGCAGGTGGATCGACAGAAGAACCAGATCACGCATACTGGAATGCAAAAATGTTTGTCACGCCGAACAAGACTGCACGGCGAGGCCGGTTCGGACTGGCATGAGGAATCTCGAAAGTGACTACGTGCGAGTCAACTTCTGTTACGCCCCGGCGCCAATTCTTCCTTGCGCCGCTTCCGTGGTGCCTTCGGCTTCTTGATGGTGACATGAGGCTCCAGACCGGCGACGGTGGCCATGTCGATCAGGCAATCCAGGGAGAACAGATTGATCTTGCCGCGCATCAGGTCGGAGA
>JBDTRK010000124.1:0-10282 GCA_039931685.1 Betaproteobacteria bacterium
GCTCCCTGTCCGCGTCAAGGTCGATGGCGAACACTTCGTGCATCAGCGTCGTCGTCATCCCGAGCTTGTTATAGTCGCCGAACCAGCCGTTGACGTGGATCGAACTGACCTTCGCGCTCATGCCTTCCGCGCGCATCAGCGCGACGATGCGGTCGATTGCAGACTGAGGGAGAGGCGGGACGTCTTCGCGGAAGTCGATCGCGATATCAGCTTCGCGATACTGCTGGTCCGACGCCCACGCGCTGCCGGGCACTTCGCGCAGAATCCGCTCGCCGATTGCGCGCAATCGTGTGCGATTGAATTCGCGCTCGGCGTCGGTGGCGACGAAGCCCACCAGTAGCACGCGTTTGCTGGCAACACCCGCCAGGTCATAGAGCATCAGGCTCGATCCGGGCTTCGCGCTGAAATCACCCTGTTTGAGAATTGCCGAGATGCGGCCCTTGCTGGCGCGATCGAGTGCTTGTGCCGCCGTCGAAAGTTTCGACGCGGCGAATATGGCGACCGCGACACAGTCGCACTTCAATTTTTCCGGTGCTACGGCTTTTATGCTAAATTCCACTGCAGGCTCCTCGCAATGCTGTTTTTCATTCAATTACTTAGGATTATCCCTTCCACGTCGAGCAAAAGTCAAAGCGGCACATGATTTTCCAGCGCTCCCTGCTCCGGGAGTTCACCGCCACCGGCATCGCCGCGTTTTTCGTTTTGCTGGCGATAACGATCACCACCCAACTCATCCGCTTTCTCGGCTATGCCGCGCGCGGCAATATTTCTTCGGATGCAGTCCTGACTTTCCTCGGCTTCGCCAGCCTGCGCTACCTTCCGCACCTGTTGTCCATTGCGCTGTTCATCTCGGTGTTGATGACCTTGACGCGCAGCTACCGCGATTCAGAGATGGTGGTGTGGTTCACTTCGGGGCAGGGGCTCATGTCCTGGATACGCCCGGTGCTGCTGTACGCCGCACCACTGACCTTGGTAATCGCCACGCTGAGTCTGGTCCTGTCGCCCTGGGCGATAGGCAAGACCGAGGAGTACGGGCGCCAGTTGCAGAGCCGGGACGATATCGCCGCGATATCGCCGGGCGTATTCAAGGAATCACGCAACGCTGAACGCGTCTACTTCGTGGAAAAGCTGGCGGCGAATCTTTCGACTGTCGCCAATATTTTCGTGCATTCGGACGAGAACGGCGAAATCGGCACAACGGTGGCCAAGCGCGGCTACCAGGAAACGGCGGCCAATGGCGACCGCTTTCTGGTGATGCTCAACGGCAGGCGTTATATCGGTCCTCCGGGTTCGGCGGAATACAAGATCATCGAGTTCGAAAAATACGCTGTCCGCATCGAGGCCAACGAGGTCAAGGACGCACAGCCCTCGGTAAAGGCCATGTCCACGTTGACCCTGATCGCCGACAAGACTCCGCTGGCCCGCGCCGAGCTGGTATGGCGCGTCGGTTTGCCGTTGAGTGCGCTGGTGCTCAGCCTGCTTGCCATTCCAATGAGTTTCGTCAATCCGCGGGCGGGGCGCTCGCTTAACCTGCTGCTCGCCGCGTTCCTGTACACGCTCTACACCAACATGCTGTCCATTTTCCAGGCTTGGGTCACGCAGGAGAAAGTCGGCGTGCTGGTCGGCATGTGGGGCGTGCATCTGATGATGCTGGTTATCGTTGCGCTGATGTTCTACTTCCGCCTGTCAATGCGGCTGTTGCCCGGACGCAGCCGATGAAGACAATCCGCCGCTATGTCGCCGTGCAGATATTCTGGAGCACAGCGCTGGTGTTCACCGGCCTGCTGCTCCTGTTCGCATTCTTCGACCTCATTCAGGAACTCGGCGATCTGGGACGCGGTAGCTACCGGCTTTCCCTTGCCGCGCTTTATGTGTTCCTGAGCCTGCCCGGTCGTGCTTACGAAATCCTGCCGATCGCGGCGCTGATCGGCACGCTGTTTGCGCTAGCCCAGATGGTTGCGCATTCCGAGTACACGGTCATGCGGGTTTCGGGTGTATCGATCAAAAGCATGGCAATCGCGCTGGTGCAGATCGGCGTCGTGCTATCGGTGTTGACCTTCCTCATAGGCGAGTTCGTCTCGCCAGCCAGCGAGCAGGCCGCTCAGAAATTGAGACTCAAAGCCACGACGAGCAACATCGTGGCGCAATCGTTCCGCTCCGGGCTGTGGATCAAGGACGACACGAATTTCGTCAACGTCGGGCGGATCATGCCGGAGACGGTGATCCACGAAGTGAAGATCTACGAGTTCGATTCGGACTATCGCCTGCGCGCCATCAGCCTGGCGAAATCAGGCGAATACCAGCGCGAGAATCTGTGGCGGTTGAAAGATGTCGTGCAGACTCGTTTTGAGGAGAATCGCACCACGGTGAGCCGTATTCCGGAGGCCTACTGGCGCTCGGTCCTCAATCCGTCGATTCTGAATGTGCTGATGGTGGTGCCGGAACAGATGTCGTTGCTGGAGCTTATTTCGTATATCGAGCACCTGAACGAGAACCGCCAGGACACTTCGCGGTATGAGATCGTGCTCTGGCAAAAGATCATTTATCCATTCGCGGTGCTGGTTATGATGGTGCTGGCACTGCCATTCGCCTATTTCCAGGCGCGCGAGGGCGGCATCGGCGCCAAAATCTTCACCGGCATCATGCTGGGTTTGGGATTTCATCTTGCCAATCGCCTGTTCGGCCATCTTGGACTGCTCAATGCCTGGCCGCCGCTATTCAGCGCGATTTTCCCAACGCTGGCATTCCTGGCGGCCGCCGTGGTGATGATGTGGCGGGTTGAAAGGCGGTAAACGGTAATCGGTAAAACCAGGAACAGGATCTTGCCGTTCAGCGTTCAGCGTTCACCGTTCACCGTTCACCGCGCATCGCGCACGATTCGCGTGCCGGCCAGCCGGTCGTGCAGGAACTGACGTTCCTTATCGAACGGTACCCACAGCAGGCTGATTCCCGACAGCATTCCCGGTACGGCGAGAAGGTAGCGGCGCAATGCGCGGTCCAGGGTGAGCGGACGGCCGTCCTGCGTCACGACGCGCATCCGCCAGGTCTTCATCGGCAGTGTTTGGCCTGTGCGCGTCCAGCAGTAAAGGAAATAGGCGCCGCAGACCGAGAACAGGTAAATCTGGAAGAGCACGCGTGGCAAACCGGATTGCGCGTCGCGCGCGAGGCTGAGGAACAGGTAGGAAGACAGGAACAAAACGGCGAGCAGGAGCATCGATTCATACACCAGGCTCATGAGCCGCAGGCGCAGCGGGGCCAATGGCAGGTATGGCGGCACTGCAATGACGGCTTGTTCCGCTATGGCGCCGGCTTGCGGAGGCGACGAACCCTGGATCACTTACTTGCCGGCACCGGCGCCGCGCGTCCGTCGCGCAGTTTCTGCCGCTGCTCTTCCGGCAGCCCCTGGTACTCACGCCAGCGTTCGTGCAACTGGTCATTTTTCCCTGGGGGAAGTTGCTTCAGGCGCTTGTAGCGTTCAAGGGCCTGTTTCCTTTGCTCGGGTGTCAGCGAGACCCACTCTTGCATGCGTTGCCGGATACGTTGCTGGCGCTCAACAGGCAGGCTCGGATAGCGGGTTGCAAGGCCGATCCAATGTTTGCGCCGCTCCGGATCGAGCTTGTCCCATTCCTGCTCGAGTGGTGCAAGTATGGATTGCTGCGCGGGGGTGAGTTTCGACCAGGCCATGCCGGGCGCCTGCGCATTCGCCGGGAGCGGGATCGAGACCGCGCCGACGAACAGGGAAATCGCCAGTGCTACTGTTGCGACTGCTTGTAATCGGTGTGCTTTAACCAAGTTTCGAAACCCGGATCGGTATAGGCATGTATGGGCAGTTCGCCGGCCAGCAGTCCGGTGTCCAGTTCTTCGTCGTGATGACTCGACATTTGCCAATAGATCAACCCGGTTACGCTGGCGAGAACGATGGCGGCAGGCAAAACGAGGCGTGTGCCGATGCCCCAGCCGCTCAGCACATTACCACCCTTCCAGTGTCCCCAGAGCGACTTGCCGGGCCGGCTTGCCGTCAAAGCCGCAAGCCTGGCGGCCTGAAGTCTCTGAACGACCGGAAGCGGCAGATCGGCCAGGTTCTGGTCGAGCCGCGCGACGATCTTTTCGGCCACATTGTGCTCGTTCACAGTTCAATTCCCTTGTCTTTCAAGAACGCCGCCAAGGCGTGTGTGGCCCGGGAGCAGTGCGTCTTGACGCTGCCTTCCGAGCATCCCATCGCTTGCGCCGTTTCCGCTACGTCCAGTTCCTCCCAGTAACGCAACAGAAACGCCTCGCGTTGACGGGGCGGCAGGCGTTCGAGCCCCTGTCCGATCACATCGGCCATTTGTGCACGCTCGAACCTGTCCTCTGGGCCGTCTCCCCTGCCACCAGGCCCGTCGGTTTCCATGGACTCAAGGGGGTCATAGTCCTCGCCGTCTTCCTTGGGTTGAAGGGACGAAAACAGCGTCGTCCATAGCGAACGCACTTTCTGGCGCCGGAAGAAGTCGCGAATCGTGTTTTGCAGGATGCGCTGGAACAAAAGCGGCAATTCCGCTGCGGGTCGATCCGCGTACTTGTCGGTGAGCTTGAGCATGGCATCCTGGACGATATCGAGCGCCATATGCTGGTCGCGCAGGGCAAACACCGCCTGTTTGAACGCGCGTCGCTCGACCTCAGCTAGGAAAGCGGCCAATTCCTGTTGGGTAGCCAGATGATCCCCTCGAACGTCAATCGTTTCCGCGCGCGACTCGCCGCTGGTCGGCGCGGGCTGCTTGCGATACCGGGCGCGCGCCGCCTTCTGGCGGTGGGCCACGACCGGTTCCCAAGGGCGGATTATACGGGCCAGTACGCCGGGTTTGTGGCGCGGGCATCCGGGCGGGTAAAATGGACCTGCCGATTCCATGCAAAGCGTCAATCTCACCAACCACTTTCTGATCGCCATGCCAAACATGGCCGATCCCCACTTCACCAGATCGCTGACCTTTATCTGCGAGCACAATGAGCAGGGCGCGCTGGGCGTGGTGGTTAACCGACCCACCGAGATGACGCTGGAAACCCTGTTCGAGCAGGTCGAGATTCCGCTGGAGAATCAGGCAGTCAAGAATATCCCGGTGTACTTCGGCGGCCCGGTCCAGGTCGACCGCGGTTTCGTGCTGCATCGGCCCATTGGCGGCTGGCAGTCGACACTGTCAATCAATGGACAGGTCGGCCTGACCACTTCCAGGGACATCCTTCAGGCAATGAGCCAGGGTGAGGGGCCCGGCCTGGGCGATATCCTGGTGTCGCTTGGCTACGCCGGCTGGGCGCCCGGCCAACTTGAGCAGGAACTGGGGCAAAACGCCTGGTTGACCGTGGAGGCACAGCCTTCGGTGATTTTCGAATTGCCTTCGTCCGAACGCTTTGTCGCGGCAATGGAGTTGCTCGGGTTTGATCCGGCCAGCCTCTCCGAGGAGGTCGGGCATGCCTGACATGAAATCAGACTCCACGAGCTGAATATGGTTGCCAAGCCCGATGCCCTGGTCGATTCTGGCTCCCGCGGCAGTGCCCCGCGCAGCGGGACCGTGCTGGCCTTCGATTTTGGAGAGCGTCGCATCGGCGTCGCGGTGGGGGAGCTTCAGCTGGGCGTGGCGCACCCGCTCGATACCATCGATGCCGAGGCTAACAACGTGCGCTTTGCCCGCATCGAAGCGCTGGTGAATGAATGGCGCCCCGCGCTGCTGCTGGTCGGCTTGCCGCTCGCTCTGGATGGCGGCGAGCACGCCATGACGGCACTGGCGCGGAGGTTCGCGCAGCGGCTGCAAGGGCGCTACGGCATCGAGACTCGCCTGGTCGACGAGCGCCTGACTTCGGTGGAAGCGGAGCAGCAGATTCGCGATCTCGGGCTGGATGTACGCAAAGCCCGCTCGAAAGTGGACCAACTCGCCGCCAAACTGATTCTGGAGAGCTACTTCAACCAATGAAAAAACCTTTGCCCGACGCGGAAGACCTGTTGGCACGGCTCGTCGAGTGCATGCGCCCGGCAGTGACCGTGGATACGGCACTGATCGGCATTCACACCGGAGGGGTCTGGCTGGCGCAGCGGCTGCATGCGGCGCTGGCGCTCAGGAAGCCCCTCGGAACCATCGACGTGTCCTTCTATCGTGACGACTACGACAGCCGTGGTCTGCATTCGAAGGTCAGACCGTCGAGTATTCCTTTTGACGTGGCCGATGCCGACATCGTCCTGGTCGATGACGTCCTCTATACGGGGCGCACCATACGCGCGGCGATGAATGAGCTGTTCGACTACGGCAGGCCGCAGAGCATACGGCTGGCTGCCTTGATAGACCGGGGCGGCAGACAACTGCCGATCGCGGCCCAGTTCATCGGCGCTGAAATGTCCGTGCCTGAAGGGGAGCAGATCGAGTTGACGAAAGACGAGAAGGATCGGCTGAACCTGGTATTGAATCGGCAGGGCGCAACATGATGGGCCGCGGGCCGCAACTCAATGCAAACGGCGAATTGCAGCATTTGCTGACCATAGAGGGTCTGCCACGGGAGATCCTGCTGCGCGTGCTGGATACCGCGCATTCCTTTCTGTCCGTGGGCGAGCGCGAGATCAAGAAAGTCCCGCTGTTGCGCGGAAAGGCGATCTTCAACCTCTTTTTCGAGGCCTCGACCCGCACCCGCACCACCTTCGAGATCGCCGCGAAACGGCTGTCGGCCGACGTGATCAACCTTAACGTCGGCACGTCGTCGCAGAGCAAGGGTGAAACACTTCTGGATACCGTGGCCAATTTGTCGGCGATGCATGCTGACATGTTCGTCGTCAGGCATTCGCAAAGCGGCGCGGCACATCTGATCGCGCGCCACGTCGCGCCTTACATTCATGTGATCAATGCCGGGGACGGTCGCCATGCGCATCCGACCCAGGGTTTGCTCGACATGTACACAATTCGTCACTACAAAAAGGAATTTACCGCGCTCCGCGTCGCCATCGTCGGTGATGTGCTGCACTCGCGGGTGGCACGCTCGCAAATCCACGCACTGACCACGCTGGGCGTGCCGGAAGTGCGCGTCGTTGGTCCGCGCACCCTGCTCCCCTCCAATGTTTCGGAACTGGGTGTGCAGGTCTATTACGACATGGCAGCCGGATTGAAGGATGTCGACGTGGTGATCATGCTGCGCTTGCAGAACGAGCGCATGAACGGAGCATTGCTGCCGTCGGCGCAGGAATTTTTCAAATCTTATGGCCTGACGCCGGAAAAGCTCGCGAGGGCGAAACCGGATGCAATCGTAATGCACCCGGGTCCGATGAACCGCGGTATCGAAATCGAGTCCAGCGTCGCCGATGGCCGGCAATCCGTGATCCTGCCTCAGGTCACGTTCGGCATCGCCGTGCGCATGGCGGTGATGGCAATTCTGGCGGGAAACGCATGAAGATCCATATAAAAGGCGGGCGTGTGGTCGATCCCGCAAGCGCGACTGACAAAGTTCAGGACATTTTCATTGCGGCCGGCAAGGTGCAGGCGCTGGGCGAAGCACCCGCGGGCTTCCATGCCACGCGGGTTATCGACGCGGCGGGGCTGGTCGTGTGCCCCGGACTGGTCGATTTGTCCGCGAGACTGCGCGAACCCGGCTACGAGCACAAGGCCACGCTGGAAAGTGAAATGGCGGCCGCAGTCGCCGGTGGTGTAACTTCTCTGGTCTGTCCGCCCGACACCGATCCGCCGCTGGACGAACCCGGTCTCGTGGAAATGCTCAAGCATCGTGCGCGCAGCCTCAACCAGGCGCACGTCTACCCGCTCGGCGCATTGACACTGGGACTTAAAGGCGAGCGCATTACGGAAATGGGGGAATTGGTGGACGCCGGTTGCGTTGCCTTTTCGCAGGCGGACGTGGCGCTGGGCGATAACCAGGTGTTGCTGCGGGCAATGCAGTACGCGTCCACTTTCGGCTATCCGGTCTGGCTGCGCCCGCGAGACGCCTCCCTGGGCAGGGACGGTGTCGCGCACGACGGCCAGGTCGCCACCCGTCTCGGGCTCTCGCCGATTCCGGTTATTGCGGAAACCGTTGCGCTGTCCACCATCCTGCTTCTGATCCGCGAGACCGGTGCGCGGGTGCACCTGTGCCGGTTGTCGACTGCCGACGGGGTGGACATGGTGCGCCAGGCAAAGGCGCTCGGAATCAACGTGACCTGCGATGTCTCCGCCAATCACGTGCACCTGAGCGAAATGGACATCGGCTACTTCGATTCCAATTGCCATCTCGTGCCGCCGTTGCGATCCCTGCGTGATCGCGACGCGCTGCGCCACGGCGTGCAGGACGGGACGGTGGACGCGATCTGCTCCGATCACACACCGGTGGACGAAGACGCCAAGCAGTTGCCCTTCGGCGAATCGGAGGCGGGCGCGACTGGTCTCGAACTGCTGCTGGCGCTGACGCTCAAATGGGCGGAACAAGCGAAAATCCCTCTGGCCCGCGCACTTGCCACGGTCACCAGTGCGCCGGCCCGCATTCTGGGCATCCATGCCGGCAGCGTAGCCGTCGGAGGAAGCGCGGACCTGTGCGTGTTCGATCCGCGCGCGAACTGGAAAGTCGAACCTGCCAAGCTGAGGAGTCAGGGAAAAAATACGCCGTTCGCCGGCTACGAAATGAACGGCAAGGTGCGGTTTACCCTGGTCGATGGACATGTTGTCTTTGAAGGGTAAATGGGAAGGCGGGAATGGGGAAATCGGGAATCGGTAAGCCCGAGTTGAAAGTGAAATTGATGGTCCCCATTTGCCATTCTCCATTTTCGAATTTCCGGGTCATCAAATGAATCCATTGCTCGATTTCTCCGGACTTCCGCGCTTTGCGGAATTCAAATCCGAACATGTCGCGCCGGCGATCGAGCGGCTGTTGGCCGAGAATCGCGGGCTCGTCGACGATCTGCGGAAGCAGGGCGCGGTGCCCGACTGGGATAATTTCATCGCCCCACTGGACGATGCCAACGAGCGACTTCGCCGTGCGTGGGGCCAGGTTGCGCACATGAATGCGGTCATGAACAGCCCGCAGTTGCGCGACGCTTACAACGCAACCTTGCCGCTCATCACGCAGTATTTCAGCGAACTCGCGCAGGACGAAGCGTTGTACCGAAAATACAAGATGCTTCGCGCTTCGGATAAATTCCAGCATCTGACGGTCGCGCACAGGAAAGTTATCGACAACGAGTTGCGCGATTTTCGCCTGGGCGGGGCGGAACTGTCGTCGGACGAAAAGACGAGGTTCAAGCAGATAGTCGAAAAACTGGCACGCCTGTCCTCGAAATTCAACGACAATTTGCTCGATGCCACCAACGCATTTGAATTGATCGTGACCGACCGCAATCGGTTGGCCGGGATCCCCGACGATGCACTCGAGGCCGCTGCCGACGCGGCCGGTCAGGGCTGGAAATTCACCCTGCACATGCCGTCCTATCTTCCCGTAATGCAATATGCGCAGAATCGGGAGTTGCGCGAGCAGCTGTATCACGCCTATGTGACGCGAGCCGCTGAGTTCGGCAAACCCGAATGGGACAATACCGCCATCATCGTCGATATCCTGCGGCTGCGCCGCGAGCAGTCACGGATGCTCGGGCTCAACAGTTTTGCCGAACTTTCACTGCAACCAAAGATGGCCGAATCACCACAACAAGTGCTGGATTTTCTCGAAGAGCTGGCAAAGCGCGCCAGACCATACGCGCAGCGCGATCTCGCGGAACTCAGGGAATTCGCCGCCCGGCAGCTTGGACTCGAGAATCTGCAGCCGTGGGATGTGGCGTATGCCTCCGAACGGCTGCGCGTCGAGCGTTACGCATTCTCGGATCAGGAGGTCAAGCAGTACTTTCCCGAGCAGCAGGTGTTGCTGGGCATGTTTGGTGTGGTGGAAGCCCTGTACGGCTTGCAGATCAGCCCGGACGAAGCGCCCCGATGGCACGATGACGTGCGCTTTTTCTCCATCCGCAACCGCGACGGCGAGCTGGTCGGACAGTTCTATCTGGATCTTTTCGCCAGGCCGTCAAAGCGCGGCGGTGCGTGGATGGACGATGCCATCACGCGACGACGCAAGAAGTCCGGCGTGCAGACCCCGGTCGCGTATTTGAACTGCAATTTTACCGCTCCGTTGAGCGGGAAGCCTGCCCTGTTCACGCATGACGAGGTGATTACGCTGTTCCACGAGTTCGGTCACGGTTTGCACCACTTGTTGACCCAGGTCGAAGTGCTCGGTGTATCGGGAATCAACGGGGTGGAATGGGACGCGGTCGAATTGCCCAGCCAGTTCATGGAAAACTTCTGCTGGG
>JBDTRK010000125.1:0-10200 GCA_039931685.1 Betaproteobacteria bacterium
GCGCAACGCCGGCCCCGACGGTCTGATCGAGGCGCTGCTTGCAGCGCTGGCCGACTGCAGCCTCGCCGATGCGGATGCACTGCCGACTACGGGAGTCAGCTCGGAATGGGAAAAGATTCTATCTGCGGCATTCATCCGCGCGCCCGGCTACGGCACGCGCGCGTCCACGGTGCTTCTGGTCGATGCCGATGGCGAGGTGCATTTTCGCGAGCGCTCGTTCGGCGAGCGCGGCGACTTGGTCGAAGACCGGCGTTACCGTTTCACGCTCGCCCGGGATTCGATTGCGGCGCCGGGTTAGAGATTGCGTCCCATGCGCCGATGCGCAATGCCGGCATCGAGGAATTCCTCGCCCTCGATCCGGAAATTGTGGGACAGATAAAACGGTAAGGCCTGAACCTGCGCATTGAGTTGCACGCGCTTCATGCCGAGGCTACGCGCGATCTGCATCAAGCTTGTGAGCAGCGCACTTCCCGCCCCCCTTCCACGCCACGCCCGCAGCACCGCCATGCGTCCGATGTGCCCGTCGGGCAGCAGCCGCCCGGTGCCGATCGCATCGCCCGCCGCGAGGGCCACAACATGCCACGCCAAGACGTCGAATTCGTCCCACTCAAGGGCGGTCGGCACGCCCTGCTCGTACACGAATACTTCTTCACGAATAGTCTTGAGAATGTCGCGGTCGCCATGCCAGTCGGCCTCGCGGACAGAGATGCTTGCTGCGGGCTTCATCTGCGTCCGGGATGGTCCGATGCAGGCCTGCGCCGCATCAATCGGCCGGCTGCGACCTAGACGGTCGCGCCACCGCTGACCTCGATGACGGCGCCGTTGATGTAACTGGCTTCATCGGATGCCAGGAATGCGTAGGTATTGGCAATCTCTTCCGGCTTCGCCAGGCGGCCCAATGGAACACGGTCGATCATCGCCTGCATGACTTTCTGCGGGATCGATTTCAGGATCGAGGTTTCGACGAATCCCGGACACACCGCATTGGCGCGTATGCCCTTGCGCCCGAGCTCTCGCGCCCAGGTCTTGGCCATGCCGATGACCCCGAACTTGCTGGCCGCATAATTGGTCTGTCCGAAATTGCCGTAGATGCCGACCACCGAGGACGCGTTGAGGATCACGCCCGCGCCCTGCGCAATCATGATATCGACCACGGCCCGCGCGCAGTTGAAGGTGCCCTTGAGGTTGACGTCGATGACGCGCTCGAATTGTTCGTCGGTCATCTTGCGGAACATGGCATCGTCGACGATGCCGGCATTGTTGACCAGCACGTCGATGCGGCTGAATTTGTCCATGACGCCCTTCACCATGGCGGCGATGCTCGGCTTGTCGGTGACATTGACCGTGAATCCGATCGCATGGCCGCCCGATGACGTGATTTGCGCGACGACCTCATCCACTGCCTGGCGATCCAGATCGCAGACCACAACCTTCGCGCCCTCGGCCGCGAATTTTAGCGCCGTCGCCTGACCGATTCCGCGCGCGGATCCGGTGATGATCGCGACCTTGTTCTTCAGCCTCATCCGTTTGTTCTCCGTTTTTTGCCAGTTTTATGCGGCCCGGCTTACGCGACCCGGCGGGCCGCGCGGACTTTACCCAATTACGCTGCAATGCACAACCAAGAAGGTCAATGGATTAAGCGGTGGATTCCGTGATCTCTACCGGCGTGCCCGGTTCGACGAGATCGAACAATTCCAGCAGATCGGCATTGCGCATGCGAATGCAGCCGATGGATCCCGGTTGGCCCATCGCGGCCGAATCCGGACTACCGTGGATATAGATGTAGCGGCGCATCGTATCGACGTCGCCCAGGCGGTTGAACCCCGGCTCGCATCCGGACAGCCACAATAGCCGGGTGAGCATCCAGTCCCGGCCCGGATGGTGGCTGGCCAGTTCAGCGTCGTAGATCTCGCCGGTTGGCCGACGTTTGACGAATACGGTATTTACCGGCTGGCCGGCGCCAATCTTTGCACGAATGATGTGGCGTCCGCGCGGGGTGCAGAAGCTGCCATACTTTTCGCCGACACCGTTCTTCGCCGTGGAAACCATGTAGCGCTTGAGAAGCTTGCCGTCTGCGCTCAGCTCCAGTGTCTGGCCTGGAATGCTAATGCAAATCGATTTCACTGGTTGCCCGCCCGCCGTTCCCGGAAAAAGTCGCTGAGCAATCTGCCGCATTGCTCTGCCATCAGGCCGGCTTCTACCGCCGTATGGTGGTTAAGGCGCGCCTCGGCAAACAGGTTGAGCACACTGCCGCAGGCGCCCGTCTTGGGATCGGCTGCGCCAAAGACCAGGCGCTCGATGCGGGCGTGCATGATGGCCCCGGCGCACATTGCACAGGGTTCGAGGGTTACGAAAAGCGTGCATCCGGCGAGGCGGTAATTCGCCAGCGCTGTCGCCGCGGCACGCATGGCCTGGATCTCTGCATGGGCTGACGGATCGTGCCGGCTGATCGGCGCATTGAAACCCTTCCCGATGATCTCGCCGCCTCTTACCACAACAGCCCCGACCGGCACCTCGCCGGTCGCCGATGCCTGACGTGCGAGAGTGAGCGCCGCAGTCATGAATTCCGCATCGGACCGTTCGTTTGTCAGGGGTTTGTGATCCATGTTGAATCAACATTATAAGGACTGGTCCGCACTTTAGAAATTCAAGCCCGACGTTGTTTTTCAGCTGCCGCACGGCCACGACGCCAAGATGCACTTATGTCTAGACAGGCAATGGCCGCGGCCATCAGTCGGCTTCATCGCGTTTGCGCAACCCGCTCGCGCATGCCGTCCAAGGTTTCGGGCTTGCTGCGAACGCGGAAGAACGTACCTTCATTATCGGCGCGTTCCTCCAGTACCTCGCAGCTGGCGAAGATCTCCCCGCGCATCTGCTGTGCCGACCAGGGCAGGAAAAATTCGACTTCGACAAGGTCCTTCTGGAAAAATGCCTGGACCGCCTCGCGCAATTTCGCGATATCGCCCTCGCGGCGCGCACTCATGACCATGCAATCCGGATACTGTATCCGCAGCGTCGCTTCATGCGCAGCCTGTGCCGTTGCCTCGCCGACGCAGTCGATCTTGTTGAATATGCGGATGCGTGGCACGGCCTGCGCGCCGATCTCGCGCAGTACCTCGTCGGTGACTGCGAGTTGCCGTTCGAATCCAGGATCGCTCGCATCGATGACGTGAAGAAGCAGCGACGCTTCGGCGGCCTCCTCGAGTGTCGACTTGAATGACGCCACGAGGTCATGCGGGAGATTCTTGATAAAGCCAACCGTGTCGCTGACCAGAACGCGGGGCACGCTCTCGGGGTGCAGCGCACGCACCGTCGTGTCGAGTGTGGCAAAGAGCTTGTTGGCGACCAGCACCTCGCTGCCGGTCAGTGCGCGCATCAGCGTCGACTTGCCTGCGTTCGTGTAGCCGACCAGCGCTACCCGCGCCAGGCCTTGGCGTTCCTGCCGTCGCGCACGCTGCGTCTGGCGTTCGACGTCCATGGCCTTGATTTCTTCCTGGAGTTCAGCGATGCGATTGCGAATCTTTTGCCGGTCCAGTTCGCTATGCGCCTCGCCGGCACCGCGACCGCCGGTGCCACTGCGTTGACGCCCCTTCGGCCCGGCCAGCTTCGCAGCTTCGCGCAACCGCGGCGCCATATAGCCGAGCCGCGCGATTTCAACCTGTGCACGTGCCGCCCTCGACCGCGCGTGCCGGTGAAAGATTTCGAGGATGACCATGGTGCGGTCCATCACCTCGCAGCCGACCTCGATCTCGAGGTTGCGCGCCTGCGACGGCGAGATTTCATGGTCGACGAGGACAATGTCGGCGCGCCGGGTGTCGGGATCGGCCGCGGATTGCGCCGCCTCCTTCGCTCGGGCCGCCCCGCTCTTCGCCGCCCGCCTTATCTGGCCGGAAGCTGAGGTCGATTCCGTGTCGGGCTCAAGCCCGGGTTCGCTCTCCACGAAGCGTCGCATTTCCTGCCGCTTGCCGATGCCAAGGTAGGCCGTCGTGTCGAAATGGTCGCGCTTTTGCGTGAACGTGCCGACGAGCTCGAAACCCAGGGTTTTCGCTAGTTCGCGTAGCTCGATCAACGAGGACTCGAACTCGACGTCGCTTACGCCCGGCAGTTGCACGGCGGCAACGATGGCGCGCGCGGGCTTCTCATTCACTTCAATTTGCATTCAGGGACTGCTTTCATCATGTGGGCCAGCGCGAATAGTACCTGTAAGAGGCAATCGTCCAACCCCGGGATTTCTGTAGATTCCGGATCACTGGTGACTTTCGCATCCTGCCAGGGAGGACGGCCGTCCGACTATTCCGCCGGAGTAACGAGGCCTTTTACTCCCAATCGCGGGTCACGGCCGGCCAGCCGCAGATGTCGTAGACCACGCGGTTGATGCCGCGCTCGTCGTTGATGATGCGGTCAGGGAATTTAGCCGGCAGCATAGATCACTGATTGCCACATCTCGAATTTGTTGGCCGGTCGCGCAGGCGATGTCATCCTACCGGCCCTATCGCCCCGGCCTGGGCATTGACAAGGCGCTGGCCGAAATCGAACGCGGCCACGGCAGCACCTACGATCCGATAGTCGTGGACGCCTGCCTGCGCCTCTTCCGGAACAAGGGCTACATCATTCCAGACTGAGCGTCTGTCACGGCAATTCGCCCAGCGCCATAGGCCTGGCGATGCCAAAACCCTGCACGTAATCGATATCGAGCCTCCAAAGGGCTTGCCGAAGTTCCTCGTTCTCGACGAACTCGGCAATGCTGTGTATGCCGAGCTTGCGGCACACCTTGCCGATTGCTTGCACCTTGAGTCGCTCTGACGGGTCACGCAGCAGATTCTGCGTGATGATGCCGTCGATCTTGAGAAAGTCGAATGGCAAGCCGGCGAGCGGCACGAACGAGGCCTTCACGCTGCCAAACGCGTCCGCCGTGAAACGGCAGCCAAGCGGCTTAAGTCTGGACATGAAGTCATGCACCGCTCGGTGTCGCTCGATGATATCCGGCTCTGCTATTTCCAGGCACAGTGCAGGAGCATTGAATTTGCGTTGAGTGACCTGTCGCGCGGCAAACTCAGCGAACTCGGAATCAAGCAATGCCGCAGTCGAAACATTCACGCAAAAAATCGGGGTCTGCCATCCCGGCTCGGCGGCCTGTCTTTCGTTGCAGTGGGCAATCAGTGCGCTAACGACCCAGCGGCCGAGCGCCTCCATCATGCCGTAGCGCTCTGCAATCGGGAAAAATCCCCCCGGCGGCAGTAACTCGTCCTCCTCCTTCAGACGCAACAGGATTTCGCAGATGGGTTCGGGTTTGATTGCACACAGCGGATCAATTCGCTGCTGAAGAAGCAGGAATTGGTTCTCGCGCAATGCCAGTTCCAGCTTCTCCTTTGGATCGACCCAGTCGGGCTTGTTGCCGGCGAGTTCACTCAGATACAGGCTTTGGGCACTGTCCGGACTGCTGGCTTCCGGCGAGGGCTTTGAAACAATGCTGTTCGAAAACATCATGCAGACGCCCTGCGCATACGGAATATTGCGGACCCCGTAGGGCGTTTCGTCCCAGGCAAGATCGCAACTGGATGACGCGCCGGCCAGGGCCTCGACCACGAAGGGCTTGAGCTCGTTATAAACCTCTCCGGACAGCATGTCGCGCAGCAACTGCCCCTCCACTTCGTCTGCCGGCAGACTCAATTTTTGCGCGGCGTCCCGGTTGATGAATCGGCACCGCTCGCCGCTGTCGATAAAAAATATCGGTTGAGGTAGCGCGTCTCCAATCACGCGCAAGCGCAGTTCGGCAGCCTTCAGTGCCTCCGTGGTGACGCGACCGCGCGCTGTTTCGTCCTCCAGCCGGAGTTGGGCGCGAGCCAACTGCCGCGTCCGGCGCGCCGTCGACCATTCCGCTCGGGAAGTCCGGCTTGCGCTAGCGAGCACGGCGGCAATCAGCACGCCGTATAGAAAGGTAGTCCAGCGCGCATCGAAGGCGGTCCAGTAAAGCGTCGCTGCAACCAGCGCACCGAGTAACGCAATGACGGCGATCGGCAATGCACGGCGCAGCAGGCGCTGCGCCAGCCGCAGCAACCGCAACACCCCCTTTCGAGCCAGGCGCGCAGAACCGTCCATCGGTCGTCATACTAAATTCAGATTTGTATGGTCGTGCACTCCCGTTGGCTGTCTGCCACCGGGTTCGAGCTTAATATGCAGGCGCAGGTCATTGGCTGAGTCGGCCGATCGAATGGTGTCTTCGTAACTGATCTCGTTGTGCTCGTACAAGTCGAACAACGCCTGATCAAAGGTTTGCATGCCCAGCTCCCGCGAGCGCGTCATGATTTCCTTGAGGCCATTGACCTCGCCTTTGAATATCAAATCCTTCACAAGGGGCGAATCGAGCATGATCTCGAAAGCGGCCACACGACCCTTTTGGCCTTCCCGTGGCAGCAGCCGCTGCGACAAAAATGCACGCACGTTAAGCGACAGATCCATCAGCAGTTGCTCGCGGCGCTCCTGCGGAAAAAAAGTGATGATGCGATCGAGCGCCTGATTGGCGCTGTTGGCGTGCAGCGTCGCAAAGCATAGATGGCCGGTTTCGGCAAACGCGACGGCATGTTCCATGGTCTCCCGATCGCGAATCTCGCCGATCAGGATGACGTCCGGCGCCTGGCGCAGTGTGTTCTTCAGCGCCACGTCCCAGGAATCGGTGGTAACGCCGATCTCGCGCTGATTGACGATGCAATTGCCGTGCTCGTGTACGAATTCGATGGGATCCTCGATCGTTACGATATGCCCGTGACTGTTCTCATTGCGGTAACCGATCAGGGCTGCAAGCGTCGTGGACTTTCCCGACCCGGTTCCACCCGCGACGATGACAAGGCCGCGCGCGCTCATCGCCACGTCCTTCAGCGCCGACGGGAGCTTAAGTTCCTCAAACGTGGGAATTTTTGTATTGATTGCGCGCAATACCAACCCGACACCGTTCTGGTCCATGAACGCGTTGACGCGAAAGCGCCCTACTCCGGGATTCGCAATGGCGAAATTGCATTCCTTTGTTGATTCGAACAGTGCCTTCTGTTTATCGTTCATCAGTGCTCGGGCAAACGCCGCAGCATGGATTGCTTCCAGCTTCTGCGCGGAGATCGGCGCGATCTTGCCGTCGACCTTGATGGCGGGCGGGAATCCCACCGTGAGGAACAGGTCGGAAGCTTTCCTCTCGACCATGGTCTTGAGCATGTCGTGGATGAGTAAGATGGGGCGTTCGATATCCATGGGTGTGCTCTCCAGTGGCAGGGCAATTCCGATTGAGGATACGGCGCACCAGACCGCAGCCGTTGATATTAGTCAAGATAGCCCGTATTACACACAATCGAGCCGCACCGCCCACTGCGCAGCCGGGCACGAACGCACTGATTGTATGCATTCTTCACGATCGCGTGTAGCCGCCGCAATTCATTATTCATATTCTGGCTTGCTTACATCGCGCAATTTCCAATCAAATTCCTGAAGATTGACGAGAGTTCACAGGCCGAATTAACGCCCATGCGGCCAACCGCACGATTGCCGGCACGATTGATTCACCGGTGCAATCGCTGAAGCTCAAATCCATCGCGGAAGGCGTCAAGTGTGCAGCCCAGATGCATATTCGGCGCGATCTGGGTTGCCACGAGATTCAGGGCTACTTCTACAACAAACCACTGCTCTTTGACGGGCTCAAGGACTTTCCGGCCAGCGATGAAGGTTTGAGTTTATTTTGGCACGCTGGCATAGCGAACTGACGGTACCGCTCATCGGGTTGGCCCGCGTAGAACTCGGCCAACGCATTTGCGACGGCTCGCTTGCCTGCCGGAGCCACGCGGCTGACATTACTCCCACTCGATGGTCGCGGGCGGCTTGCCGGAGATGTCGTAGACCACCCGGTTGATGCCGCGCACCTCGTTGATGATGCGGTTGGACACTTTGGACAGCAGCGTGTAAGGCAATTCCGCCCAGTGCGCAGTCATGAAATCCTGGGTCTGCACCGCACGCAACGCGACGACCCATTCGTAGGTGCGCCCGTCACCCATGACGCCGACCGACTTGACCGGCAGGAACACGGCGAAGGCCTGGGCCGTCTTTTCGTACCAACCCGATGCGCGCAGCTCTTCGATAAAAATTGCGTCGGCTCGGCGCAGCAGGTCGGCGAACTCGGTCTTGACTTCCCCGAGGATGCGCACGCCCAGGCCCGGGCCCGGAAACGGATGGCGGAACACCATATCGTGCGGCAGGCCCAACGCCAGCCCGAGGTCACGTACTTCATCCTTGAACAGTTCGCGCAGCGGCTCCAGCAATTTCAGATGCAGCGTCTCCGGCAGTCCGCCCACGTTGTGGTGGGACTTGATGGTGTGCGCTTTCTTGGTCTTGGCGCCGGCGGACTCGATGACGTCCGGATAGATCGTCCCCTGCGCCAGCCATTTGGCATTGGGCAACTTGCCGGCTTCGCGCTGAAACACTTCGACGAATTCGCGACCGATGATCTTGCGCTTGATTTCCGGATCGGACACTCCTGCCAGGCTCGACATGAATTCATTGGAGGCATCGACATGGATGACCTTCACGCCGAGATTGCTGGCGAATGTCTGCATTACCTGTTGCGCCTCGTTCAGGCGCAGCAGGCCTGTATCCACGAACACGCAGACAAGTTGCGCGCCAATGGCACGATGGATGAGTGCGGCAGCGACCGAGGAATCCACGCCACCGGACAGGCCGAGGATGACTTCTTCCTGGCCCACTTCGGAACGGATACGCCCCACCGCCTCTTCGAGATAATCGGGCATGTTCCAGTCCGAACCCAGGCCGCAGACGCGATGCAGGAACTGGCCGATGATCGCCTTGCCCTGCAGCGTGTGGGTGACTTCTGGATGGAATTGCACGCCGTAGAATCCTCGTGACTCATCGGCCATCCCCGCTATTGGCGTCGCGGCGTTGCTGGCGATCACCTTGAAGCCCGATGGCATCGCATTGACCTTGTCGCCATGGCTCATCCAGACGTCGAGCAGGCCGTGACCCTCGGCATTGCGCCGGTCCTCGATGCCTTCGAACAGCTTTGAATGACCGTGCGCGCGGATCTCCGCATAGCCGAATTCGCGCACTAGTCCATTTTCGACCGCGCCGCCAAGCTGCGCCGCCATGGTCTGCATGCCGTAGCAGATGCCCAGGACCGGTACGCCCAATTCGAACACCAGTTGCGGCGCGCGCGGCGTGCCGCCCTCGGTGACTGAGGCGGGCCCCCCCGAAAGAATAATGCCTTTCGGCGCAAAACCGCCCAGGAAATCGTCGCTGACGTCAAAAGGATGCAGTTCGCAGTACACACCGGCTTCGCGCACGCGTCGCGCGATCAACTGGCTGTATTGAGCGCCAAAATCGAGGATCAGAACTTTATCGTGGGACATGAGATCAAGGCCGAGGAGCGAGGTTCGAGTGAGTTCGACGTCAGCAAGGTCCGGAGCGTTTACTCGGCCCTGAGACCTCGCTCCTCCGCACCTGCGTTAATCGACGTGATAGTTAGGGGCTTCCTTGACGATTTGCACGTCGTGGACGTGGGACTCGCGGATACCGGCAGAGGTAATTTCGACGAATTCCGCGCGCTCCTTCACGGCCTCGATCGACGGGCAGCCGAGATAGCCCATGGCCGAGCGCAAACCGCCCATCAACTGGTGCATGACCTGGACAACGCTGCCCTTGTAGGGTACGCGGCCCTCCACGCCTTCGGGAACCAGTTTATCTGCGCTGTCCTCGTCGTCCTGGAAATAACGGTCGCTCGAACCCTGTTGCATCGCTCCGAGCGAACCCATGCCGCGATAGGATTTGTAGGAGCGTCCCTGGAACAGTTCGATCTCGCCGGGGGCCTCCTCCGTGCCGGCGAACAATCCGCCCAGCATCACCGAATCGGCGCCGGCCGCGATGGCCTTGGCGATGTCGCCGGAAAAGCGGATGCCGCCGTCTGCGATCATCGGCACCCCGGTCCCCTTGAGCGCGGTGGCGACCTCGTTGATTGCCGTGATCTGCGGAACGCCTACGCCGGCGACGATACGGGTGGTGCAGATTGAGCCGGGGCCAATCCCGACCTTGACACCGTCTGCGCCTTGTTCGAGCAATGCCTTTGCGGCGCCGGCGGTGGCGATGTTTCCGCCAATGACTTGCGCTATGGGAAACGTACGCTTGATCCAGCGCACGCGATCAAGTACGCCTTGC
>JBDTRK010000126.1:0-10140 GCA_039931685.1 Betaproteobacteria bacterium
GGCAGGTGGAAATCGTACAGGCGCGAAACCCAGAAACGCAGTGCGCCGGCACGCAGCATCCACGGCCAGGCGGCACGCTCCTCGCTGGAAAAGGGTCGCACCGACATGTACGCCTTCAACAGAGCACTGGCGCGCGCTTCGTCCAGCCTTGCATCGGCGTCGACGCACCAGTCGTTGACGGTGATGGCCACGTCGTAGACGAAGCAGTCGACGCAGGCGAAATAGAAATCGATGAATCCGCCGACACGATCGCCGTCGAACAGCACGTTGTCACGGAACAAATCCGCATGTACCACGCCGCGCGGCAGGCCCTCGCGACTGTGGCCAACCTGGAAGCGGATTTCGGACTCGAGCAATTGCGCATCTTCGCGCCTGAGAAACGGATAGATTTCCGGGGCACAGGCAGTCCACCATTCTGCGCCGCGCAAGTTCTCCAACTGTCCCCGGTACGTTCGACCGGCCAGGTGCATTTCCGCCATGACTTCACCGACACGAGCGCAATGGTCGGGACCCGGGTCCATCACCGGCTGGCCTTCCAGGCAGGAGACAATCGCGGCCGGTTTGCCGTTCAGTTCCCCCAGCAACTCATTCTGCAGGTTGGCAATCGGCTTCGGGCACGGCAGGCCGTGGCTCGACAGATGCGCCATGAGATGCAGGTAGAACGGCAGTTCGTTGCGCGTGAGCTTTTCAAACAGGGTCAGTACGTAGCGGCCGTGCGTAGTCGTAACGAAATAATTGGTGTTCTCGATGCCGGAGAGGATGCCCTCGAGCGCGGTCGGCACGCCAATCGAGTAGTTCCTGAGCCAGGCCGAAAGCTGCTCGCGCGTGACAGTGGTGAAAACGGACATCGGGTGGTTTTCTAGAGATTCAATTGCGCTTCGCGTTCTGCCGCGGTCGGCTCGAACCCGCGCTTCTCGTAGTGATCGAAAATTGCCGCGACCACTTTGCTGGGCTCGTCGATCAGTTTGATGAGGTCCAGATCGGCCGCGTTGATCATGTGCTCGCTGACCATTCGGTCGCGCATCCAGTCGATCAATCCGCGCCAGTACGACGACTGCATGAGGATGATCGGAAAGCGGCGGATCTTGCCGGTCTGCACCAGGGTCAGCGCTTCCATCAACTCGTCCATGGTACCGAAGCCTCCCGGCACCACCACGTAGGCGCACGCATACTTAACGAACATGACCTTGCGCACGAAAAACCGCGTGAAGGTTTGGCTGACATCCTGATACTCGTTGAAACTCTGCTCATGCGGTAGCTGGATATTCAGACCCACCGAAAGGGAACGGCCGGCAAACGCGCCCTTGTTTGCCGCCTCCATGGCGCCCGGTCCACCGCCGGAAATGACGCTGAACCCGGCATCGGACAGGCGGCGGGCTACGTCCTCGGTCAACTGATAATAGGGATGATCGCGCGCCACCCGTGCGCTGCCGAATAGGCTCACCGCGGGCGGGATGTGGGCCAGGCGTTCGGTGGCTTCGACAAACTCTGACATAATTCCGAACACCCGCCAGGATTCCCGCGCCGACCACGTCTTCTCGAGCAACTCGGGAGCAAGCGGTACCGGGACCTTCTGCTTTTCGTTCATATTGGATTTTCGACGCTGATCGCAAATGAAAACGCTTGTGCTGGTGGATGGATCTTCCTATCTGTATCGGGCATTTCATGCCTTGCCCGACCTGCGTAACCAGCACGGCGAACCCACCGGCGCCGTAAAAGGCGTGCTGAGCATGCTGGAAAAGCTTCGCAAGGATACGCCGGCAGATTATATAGCTTGCGTATTCGACGCAAAAGGAAAGACCTTCCGTGACGACTGGTATCCGCAGTACAAGGCCAACCGGGCACCGATGCCCGATGACCTGGTCAGTCAGATCGAGCCGTTGCACGAAAGTGTGCGCGCCATGGGCTGGCCGCTGTTGATGATCGAAGGGGTGGAGGCAGACGACGTGATCGGCACGCTGGCGACGCAGGCCGAGACGCTGGGCGTGCAGACCATAATTTCCACCGGCGACAAGGATATCACCCAGCTCGTCAGTCCCCGGGTGCGGCTGGTGAATACCATGTCCAGCGAAGCACTGGATGAAGGCGGCGTACTGAAAAAATTCGGGGTCAAACCGGCGCAGATTGTCGACTACCTCACGCTGATCGGCGACACGGTGGACAACGTGCCCGGCGTCAGCAAGGTGGGCCCGAAAACTGCGGTGAAGTGGCTGTCGCAATACGGCAGCCTGGACGAAGTGGTCGCGCATGCGGATGAGATAACCGGTGCGGTCGGTGAAAACCTGCGCAAGGCCTTGCCCTGGCTGCCGACCGCCAGAAAACTGCTCAGCATCAAGCGCGACGTGGCCTTGCCGGTCAGCGTCGAGGCGCTTGCGCCTCGGCCGCAAAACGTTGCCGAGCTCAAGCGCCTGTTCGAAAGGCTCGAATTCAAAGCCTGGTTGCGTGAACTCGAGGGGCGCACGCCGTTGCCGAGACAGGGTGAAACGCCATCCACGGTTGCGGCCGCCGCAGCCGCGCCACCGCTTCCGCTTCCGCGCCCACCGCGACAATACCAGGCCGTGCTCACGGAAGAGCAACTCGCTACCTGGGTCGAAAGGATCAAAGCAGCGGACCTGGTATCGGTCGATACCGAAACCACCAGCCTCGATCCGCTGACGGCACAACTGGTCGGCATATCGCTGTGCGTACAGCCAAATCACGCTGCCTATATTCCGCTCGGTCATACTTACGCGGGCGCGCCGGAGCAACTTGCGCGCGACCGCGTCCTTGCCGCGCTGAAGGAATGGCTGGAGGATTCGCGCCATCACAAGGTCGGGCAGAACCTGAAATACGACAAACACGTGTTCGCCAACGCCGGGATCGCACTGGGCGGCGTGGCGCACGACACCTTGCTGCAATCTTATGTGCTGGAGAGCCATCGTCCGCACGACATGGACAGCCTCGCCAGTCGCCACCTCGACATTACCACTATCAGTTACGACGACGTCACCGGCAAGGGCGCGAGCCGCATTTCCTTCGAACAGGTGGAAATCGGCCGCGCCACCGAGTACGCAGCCGAAGACGCCGACGTAACCCTGCAACTGCACCAGGCTTTACATCCGCAGATCGTGCAGGACGCGAAGCTGCTGCACGTCTATCGCGACATGGAAATGCCGGTCATGGAAGTGCTGTTCACCATGGAACGCAGCGGCGTTCTGCTCGATGTGGCCCTCCTCGAGCAGCAAAGCCGGGAACTGGGCAGCAAGATGATGGAACTCGAGCAGGCGGTGCATTCTCAGGCCGGCCAGCCCTTCAACCTGAATTCCCCGAAACAGCTCCAGGAGATCCTGTTCGAGAAGCACAAGCTGCCGGTGAAGAAGAAGACACCGGGCGGCCTGCCCTCGACCGACGAGGACGTCTTGCAGGAACTCGCGCTCGACCACCCGTTGCCGAAGCTGATCCTGGAGTACCGCAGCCTGTCGAAGCTCAAATCCACTTACACCGACAAGCTACCGCGCATGGTCAACGCCAGGACGGGGCGCGTGCATACCAATTACGCCCAAGCGGTGGCGATAACCGGCCGACTCTCCAGCAATGAGCCGAATCTGCAGAACATTCCGGTGCGAACGACCGAAGGTCGCCGCATTCGCGAGGCGTTCATCGCGCCGCCGGGATCGGCCATCGTTTCGGCGGATTACTCGCAGATAGAATTGCGCATCATGGCGCACCTGTCGCAGGACGCCGGGCTGCTGCGTGCATTTGCTGCGGGCGAGGACGTGCACCGGCATACGGCGGCGGAAGTTTTTGGCGTCGAGTCGGCGGCCGTCACCGGTGAACAGCGGCGCTACGCCAAGGTCATCAACTTTGGTCTGATATACGGCATGTCGGCATTCGGACTGGCCGCGCAGCTCGGCATCGAGCGCTCTGCTGCGCAACAATATATGGAGCGCTATTTCCTGCGTTACCCCGGCGTGAAGGACTATATGGAGCGCACCCGCGAGAGCGCGCGCAACCTTGGCTATGTGGAAACCGCGTTCGGGCGCAGGTTGACCCTTCCCGAGATCAGAGCCAGCAATCCGGCGCGCCGACAGGGCGCGGAACGCGCCGCAATCAATGCGCCGATGCAGGGCACCGCGGCAGACCTGATCAAGCTGGCGATGATCGCAGTGCAGGGATGGCTTTCGACAACACGCATGCGCAGCCGGCTCATCATGCAAGTGCATGACGAACTGGTGCTGGAAGTGCCGGATGCGGAAATCGACGTCGTGAAGAACGAACTGCCCGGGTTGATGAACAACGTGGCCAGCCTCGATGTGCCACTGGTCGTCGATGTTGGCGTCGGTCCCAACTGGGAACAAGCGCACTGACAGCTCCCGTGCAGGTGCGCACACCCGGCGGATGCAGCGGCGGCTCGATGCCAACCAAAGCAGTCAGGGACATCATCAGAATGGAGCAGTGAGGGACCTGGTATCCCCTCGGGGGCGCGACCGGATTTTTCATCCGTTTCATGTTTGTGTTCGGGCCATCGTTGCTGATGATTGGCGCGCCGCTGACGATCGCATGGACTGCGGTAACTGCGCTGATCGGTGTGACCTGTCTTGCTGCGGGATTATCGGGTTACCTGATCGGGAAGGCGTCAGCCTGGCAAGAGCTGCTGCTGATCGTCGCCGCGGTCGTGCTGATCAAGCCGGGACTCGCCACCGATCTGCTTGGGGCCGGTCTCATCGCGATGGTCCTCGTCGCCCAGATTGCCGCCGCGCGCGCAATCAAGCTGCGCGGTGCGTCCTGACGCGACGGGGCTCCAGGTAGGCGATCAAGCCTTGAGGATCAGGCGCGGACCAGGGCAATGGCTTTTTCCGGACAGGCCGACACGCATAATCCGCAGGCCTGGCAGGCGTTGGCGTTCAAGGCAAAAGCCTGTTGCCAGCCGTGAGCGAACCCCTTGAGTTTCCCCCGCAGGCTCAGACCGCGACGCGCCTCGGGCGTAACCGTTGCGATGGTGAAGACATTGTAAGGACACACCGCAACGCACTCTTTCTTGCCCTCACAGCGATTCCGGTCGATGACCGGCCGAAATTCGCCTGGCGTTTGCTTGCAGTGCGCATCCGGATCGCTCATTTCAGTGCACCGTCCGCGACGCCAGATCCGGCGCGCCGGCGCCCGCCGAATACTGAATGTTGTATAGATTTGCGTAAATGCCGCCTTTGGCGAGCAATTCCGCGTGCGTTCCGATCTCCGCGATCACACCCGCATCGAGTACCACGATACGGTCGGCATGCTCGATAGTGGACAGCCGGTGCGCGATGACGATGGTGGTCCGTCCCCGCATCAGTTGTTCAAGCGCGGCCTGCACGTGCTTTTCTGATTCCGAATCGAGTGCCGAAGTTGCCTCGTCGAGGACCAGGATCGGGGCGTCCTTCAGGATCGTGCGGGCAATCGCCAGGCGCTGGCGCTGGCCGCCGGACAACCTTACGCCGTTCTCGCCGATCAGGGTATCGAAGCCCTGCGGCATGGCGCGAATGAATTCCAGCGCATGCGCCGCGGCAGCTGCACTTTCGATCGCATCCCGGCTCGCGCCCGCGGCTTGTCCATAGGCAATGTTGGCCGCTACCGTGTCGTTGAACAGCGCGACTTCCTGGCTCACCAGGGCGATGTTCCGGCGCAGGCTGGCCAGCGCCAGGGTCTCGATGTCATGGCCATCCAGTTTGATGGTTCCGGAATCCGGATGGTAGAACCGCGGCACCAGGTTGGCGAATGTCGTCTTGCCACCGCCCGATGAACCCACCAGCGCGATGGTTTCGCCTGCGCGAATCGACAGCGACACGTTTTTCAATGCCGCCACTTCGGCGCGGGGATAGTGAAAACTGACCCTGTCGAAACTGATGTCGCCGCGGGCGCGCGGCAGCACGGTTTCACCGTCATCTTTCTCGGGTTTCTCGTCGAGCAGCGCAAAAACACTCTCCGCGGCAGCGAGTCCGCGCTGCAGATGTTCGGCGACGCCGGTCAGCCGTTTCAGCGGCGGCGTCAGCAGCAGCATGGCGGCCAGGAAAGAAACAAATCCGCCGACGGTCGTCGCGTCCGACTGCGCCTGCTTGGTGGCGTAGTAAACGACGACCGCAACCGCCATGGCCGCAAGCAACTGGACAATCGGCACATTGCCGGCGGCAGCGGCCACCTGCTTCATGCTGAAACTGCGCAACCGGTTGCTGGTCGCGGCGAATCGCCGCGCTTCGTATTCCTGCCCGCCGAATATTTTCACGACCTTGTTGCACTCGACCGTTTCCTGTAGGACCTGGGTGATGTCACCCATGGCGTCCTGGGTTTTGCGGCTCATATTGCGCAAGCGGACATTGAAAAAGCGCACCACCACCGCGATCGGCGGCACCATGATGAGCGACAAAAGGGTGAGTTTCCAGTCCATATAGAGCAGGTAGGCCAGCAGGCCCACCAGGGTGACGGAATCCTTGATCAGCACCGTGACCACGTTGGTGGCCGCGCCGGTGACCTGCGCAACATCGAAAGTGAAGCGCGATATCAGGTTGCCGGTAGTGGTGTCGTGAAAATAACCCAGCGGCAATGCCAGCATTCGGCGAAACATGATGTCGCGCAAGTCCATGACCACCTTGTTGCCGACCCAGGCGCTGGCATAGGTTCCAAGATAGGCGCCGGCGCCGCGCACGACGTACAGCAGCACCATGAAAACCGGCACCCAGGTAATCAGGAAAGGCTCCTTGTTGACGAAGGTGCCGTCCAGGAAAGGCTTAACCGCAATCGGCAGAGCGACTTCGGTCGCCGCCGTCACCAGCATGCCGACGATCGACAGCGCAAAAACACCCCAGTACGGTTTGACGTAACGGAGCAGGCGGAAATAGAGCTGGGTGCTGGTCATCTGTTGCATGGCCGCACAATAACAAAACTATGCGGTGCAGGACAGGACAGGGAAAAAGGGCCCGGCAACGCCGGGCCCTTCACACGTACATGCGTTACTTATTTACCGAACCGATATTGCGCCGAAACCAGGAAATTCCGTTCTGGAGACGGGTAGGCAACGAAGTTCGTCGGGGGCCCGAGTGCCAATGCGTAGGTGTAGTACTTCTCGTTGAACAGATTGTTCACCGACGCTCCAAGTGTCCACTTGTCGATCGTATGGAAAACACCGAGATCGGCCGTCCAGTAAGACGGCATCTCCCGGCCGAAGGTGTTCGATTCATCGCCATCGTAGAGCTGGCTGCCGACGTAGTTCGCGGCTAGTTTCAGCCGCGTACGCTCCTGGATGGTCCAATCGATTCTGGCGTTGGCCATGTGTCGTGGCACCAATGGGATGCGCTTGCCGGAAACATCCACGCCACCGAGTATTGCGGATCGGAATTTGGCCTCCGTATACGTGTAGTTTGCAGACAAATTGGCGCTGGTGCTCAACGCCCACTTGCCTTCCAGTTCGATGCCTGCGCGCTTGGTCGGCGGCAGATTCACGTTGGCAAACGCACTCGAGTCGAAATGGATCTCGTTATTCAGATCGGAACGGTGCAACGCCAGGCGATAACGACCGGGCCCAATCTGGGTCTCCACCCCCACTTCCGAATCGTGCGAGGTCTGCGGTTCCAGGAAACTCACGGTCGGAGGAATGAAGAAAGCGCCCAGTCCCGGCGAGTAGATTTCGTCCAGCGTGGCGACGCGGAAGCTGTACCCATACTTACCGTAGACCGCGGTCGCGTCGCTTATCTGGTGGCGTGCCCCGATCTCATAGGCGGACAAGTCCCGATTCTGTTCTCCCGAGGCCGTACCAGGCGCGCCAGTGGAGTCACTCGCATCGAATTCGATCCGCTGCAGTCTGCCGCCCAGCGACAACGTCGTTCCGGGCATCAGCGTCGTAACGTTCTGGGCGTAGACCGCCGAATTCTGCTGTTGCGCCGTAGCCGAAGCCGGATTGCTGCGTTCGGACGTGTAGTCCCAGTCTTCCCAGTCGACGCCCAGGACGGCGCTATTGTTCAGCCCGAATGCGGCATAGGGAATTTTCACGCGTGGCGAGACGCTCCAGGTCTCGACCTTGGTGTTGCCGTCGAGGCTTATGGTCCCGAGCAACGCATGAAAGTCGTTTTTCTTTTCCCTGTAGCCGACGTCCGCCATCAGTTCTGCTTCACCGATCCTGAACTTGCCGGACAGGCTGGCGAAGCCGCCGTCGCGGTTGGAAAAATCGGTGGGATTCCGCGTGCCGCGACGGTCTGTTTCCAGTTCCGCCTCGGTGCGGTTGCCCGGCAGCCGCAGATCCTGCATTTCATAGCCAAGCTTGAGATTCAGGCTGTGATCGGGATCGAAGTTACGCACGTCCGCGACAAAGTTGTCCTGAACGACTCGATTGTTTTCCCGATAATTGTCGGACGAGAAGTGCCCGCCGCTCAGGCCGAGCCCGACACTTTCCCCGGCGATCTGGCCGCCAATGCGGTAGTCCTGCGTGTTGTAACTGCCACCGCCGGCATAGGCATCGAATGATTTGCCGTTATGTTCGGCGCCCTTGGTGATGACGTTGATCACGCCGCCGGTCGCGCCGCCGCCATAGAGCACGGCGCCGCTTCCGCGAATTATTTCGATGCGATCAATGGATTCGATCGGTATCGAGGACCAGCGCGCCGTAGTAAGTTCGTACTCGCTCAAGCGCCGGCCATCGAGGAGAACCAGCGTATTTTGGTCGCCGGTGACACCGAATCCACGCAAATCCACCTGCATGTCTGGACTGCCGCTGTTGTCGCGTACGAAAACGCCCGCCTGACGAGAAAGCAAACGAGGTAGTGAGGTCTCGCCGCTGCTTCGGATTTCCTCACCGGAAATTACGGATACGCCGATCGGCTGATCCCCGGGCTTTTCCTCGAAACGCGAAGCGGTCACCACGACTTCGTCTGCAACAAGAACCGGATTTTTTTGCGCGTGAACGCTTGGACCGGCCAAAAATCCGGCCAGCAGGACATAGGTCTGATATTTATTCATTATTGCTCCCCTGGTGCGCAAGCCCGCCGCATGCGCGAATATTTAAAAGGGAGTTCCGTAAGGGTAAGGCTGGTGAAGGGGATGCCGACACCGGATGACCGCCCCGCGCGGAATCTCCGTTCGCGTTCGATGGGCCGGTATCCGGGCTTGCGCTTCGGGCATGTCGCCTTCCCATGAGGTTGCCGATGATCCGGGCCGCCATTCACAGTGGCATCGTGACATGCCCCTTGGTCGCTTACCGTTGCGGGGGCAGCACAGGAATTGCACCTGTTTCCCGTTTGACCCCGTCAAAACCGATTGGATGGGGCACCCGAGAACGTGTGCGGATTTTACCCTATCGACATGCCAGGTCCAGGAAACGGGTTGGCCGAATGTTCCCAACATCTGCTTTTCGGGCCTCGCCGAGGCCGCCGATAGCAGGCCATGCCGTGGATGTCAAAACACATTCAAAAAAATGCGTTAGCAGTTGACTTTTCACGTTTTTCATAACTATAGTGTGCTCATGGAAGCCGAGCTTACCGCCCTCGACGAGAAGATCAGCCAACTCGTTCAGCTAACGCAGAAACTGCGCAAGGACAATTCCCAGTTGCGGCAGAACCTGGCTTCGGCGCAGAGCGAAAACAAGCGTCTCGCAGACAAAGTAGATACCGCCAAAGCCCGTCTGGAAGCCTTGCTGGCGCAGATTCCGGAAGGCACGGAATGAGCACTCAGACCAAAGGCGGCCTCGATGTAAGTATCATGGGCCGCGAATTCCGGATTGCCTGTGCCGAGGATGAGCAGAAGGATCTGCTCAAGGCGATCGAATACCTCAACGACAGGATGCGCGAAATCCGCGATGCCGGAAAAGTCATTGGCGTCGAGCGCATCGCCATCATGGCGGCGCTGAACATCACTCATGAGTTCCTCTCCACGCGCGTGGAAGGCGGATTTGATGTCGGCGAATTTAAGCGTAGAATCTTCAGCATGCAGGCAGCCATCGACCAAGCCATGAACGGTCAGGATGAGTTGTTCTGACGCGAAGTCAATGTCCCCTGCGGTGTTCGTCAGGCTGTAATTCTTTGAACCAATGTTAATCACCTTGGTTGCTGCCCAAAGTAGCGCTGTTGTGCGCGTCCCAAGCGGGAAGCGCCTGATGTGCTCGGAAAGCGACCGCCTTGAACCCTAGGTTCAAGATGCCGG
>JBDTRK010000127.1:0-10100 GCA_039931685.1 Betaproteobacteria bacterium
GACCGCAGGCAGTACGCCCAACTCGAACAGGGACGGCGAGAGGTAGATCTGCCCGTCCGTGATGGAAATCAGGTTGGTCGGAATATAGGCGGAAATGTTCTGTGCCTCGGTTTCGATGACAGGCAGCGCAGTCAGCGACCCGCCACCGAGTTCCGCGCGCAAGTGCGTTGCGCGCTCCAGCAGCCGCGCGTGAATGTAGAAAATGTCGCCGGGAAAGGCCTCCCGTCCCGGTGGCCGGCGCAGCAGCAGGGACAATTCGCGATAGGCGCGCGCATGATGCGTGAGGTCGTCGTACACCACCAGCACGTCGCGGCCCTGCTCCATGAAATGTTCGGCGATGCTGGTCGCGGCGTATGGGGCGACGTAGGCGAGACCGGGCGGATCATTGCCCTCCGTGACCACCACGATGGTGTACTCCATCGCGCCTTTTTCGCGCAGGGTGGCGATGATTTTTGCCACGCCGGACGCGCGCTGGCCGATGGCGCAATAGACGCACAGTACATTCTGGCCGCGTTGATTGAGAATCGTGTCGAGCGCGATCGTCGTCTTGCCTGTCTGCCGGTCACCGAGAATCAATTCGCGCTGGCCGCGCCCGACCGGAATGAGCGCGTCGATGACTTTGAGGCCGGTCTGCAGGGGAACCGTGACGGGCGCGCGGTCCATGATGGGCGCGGCAGGCCGTTCGACGGGAAGGCGCGTGCTGCTGACCACCGCGCCATTGCCATCCAGGGGCCGGCCCAGCGGATCGACAATGCGCCCGATCAGCCCGTCCCCCACCGGCACATCCATCACGTGCCCCCTGCGCTCCACTTCATCGCCCGCGTGCAACTGCCAGTAGTCGCCCAGCAGAACAACGCCGATTTCGTCTTCATCGACATTGAATGCGATGCCATACAAATCGCCGGGAAATTTCAATACCTCCTCGAAACCCACGCCGGGCAGACCGGAAACCTTTGCGATGCCCGTAGCGATGCTGGTGACCCTACCCACTTCCCGCGGCGTCAGTGCCGGCGAGAACGCCTGTCGCACCTGGCTCATTCCGGCAAACATGCTGTCGAAAACGTTCTGCGGGCCCTCAGGTTCCGCGTTCATTGGATCCTTTCTGTGGACCGGGCCCTTCAGACTTCGGCTCGGCTTTGTTTTCGCCTTTTCGAATCTCCCGTTCCGCCTGACTCCAGTCCCGGCTCGCCGAATCGCTCTTGTGGTCTCCTTTCTCGTACAGCTCATAGGCCCGATCGGCAATTTTCCGCGTCATATCAGACGACGTCTTGCCATTGCCTGCCGGCTTGTCGTTCTCTTTGAGAACCTCGTCAACGGCTTTTTCAAGCGACCCCAGATAATCCGCTATGCTCCACGCCACCTTATGTCCATCTGTGGACAGTTCAATGCCGCTGACCTGATCCGGTGCGGTCTCGAATTGCACCGATTTCTGCGTGCCGAGCGTTTCCCTGACCGCGGTTTCAATCGCGCCGCAATTTTCCGGTGGCAGCGTAAAGGTGGTGCGCACGACTAGCGGGGTCGACGCTGCCCCGAAGGCCGCTTTGAACGCGGTCCGCTCCGCGTCGCTGAGCGCTCGCAACCGACGAAGGAATACTTCAGTCATGCGCCCCTCCAGGCTTGTCCCGGCTAGATCAGCAAGCGTCTTGCGGGCAATGGCAAACACCTCTTCGCGTGCGCGCCGGGACAGCGCTTTGGACAGCCCCTGCTGTTCACTTCCAAGTGCTTCCCGCCGCTTGGTCCGCAGGTCGTCCGCCTCCTGCCTGGCTGAATCGAGCAGACTCGCACGCCGGGCATTCGCTTCGTCCGTCGCCTGCTGCAAGAGCGCGGCGCGCTGCCGGTCGAACTCATCGTTCTTGTGCTGGAACTCGTCGCGCGCCTGCCCGGCTTCGGCCTTCTTCGCGTCCGCGTCTGCGAGGGCCAGGGCAATGCGTTTTTCCCGTGCGTCGATGGCATGGAGGATGGGCTTGTAGAGGAAGCGCTTCAGCAACCACACCAGAATGAGGAAGTTGAGCGCTTGCGCCGCGACGGTGAACCAATCGATGAGCATCGATTACTTTCCGGCGGCCTGGGCGATGACGTGATTCCAGAACGGATTGGCGAAAATGAGAATCATCGAAACGACGAAGCAGTAGATGGCCGTCGATTCGATCATTGCCAGGCCGACGAACAGTGTCCGGGTGATGGTGGCGGAAGCGTCGGGCTGCTGCGCCAGCGAAGTGAGCGCCGTCGCAACGGCCCTGCCCTCGGCCAGCGCAGGCCCCATGGTCCCGAAACCGGTGGTAATGCCGGCGATGACAATGGATGCCACCGCGATGATGGTCATGCTATCCATGGAATTTCCTTTTGTTGTCGTAGGTCACGTTGCAATGTTTTGCGTCGGGTCCGGCCTGGGATTGCGGGTCCGCGTGGCGGCCGCAATGTAGACCGTCGCCAGGATGCTGAAGATGTAGGCCTGCACCATGCCGGTCAGCAGGCCGAGTACGGTCATGACAATCGGAAAAATAAACGGCGTGATCGTGAGCAGGATAGCGATGATCATCGCGCCGCTCATCATGTTGCCGAACAAACGCACGGCCAGCGCCAGCGTGCGCGACACTTCGCTGATGACGTTGAACGGCAGCATGATGATCGTCGGCGTCGCGTAGGACTTGAGGTAGCTGCGCACGCCTTGCTCCTCGATGCCGAAGAACGGCACGGCCACGAACACGCACAACGCGAGCGCCGCGGTGGTCGAGAGCGAGCCTGTCGGCGGCTCGTAGCCCGGAATCACGATGCAAAGGCTGGCGGTAGCGACGAACAGAAAGAGCGTGCCCAGAAAGCCCAGATATTTCTTGGGGTGACTCAGGCCGACCTCTTCAATTTGTTTCTCGATGCCGGTGACGATGATTTCCACAAGGTTCTGCCAGCGCGAACGATCCAGTCCCATGGAAAGTTTGCGGGTGACGAGCATGGAACCAACGACCAACATGAGCATCAACCCCCACGTGAACACAATCGTGGCGTTGAGTTTGAGAAACCCGTGTTGCCAGAAGATAATCTCGTCGGGACTAAGGTGCATGGCTGGCCTCCTGTGCCTGACGTGACCGGCTATCTCCCGCCGGCTGGCTCAGCCACGTTACAACCAGGCGTGCCATGACAAATCCGAGCAGGCACAGCAGCAGTCGCTGCCAATGACCGTCGGAGACAAAATAGAATCCCGTTAACGCAACGCTCATCCGCAGCAGCAGGCTGCCGAAGAACAAAAGCGCCGGTCGCCGTGACGCAGCAGCCCTGCGAACCGTCCACCAGAGGCCGCCGAAGAAAACCGCGCCGAGCGCCGCGCCTGCCGTCCCCGCGAGAACCAGTGTCAGCGCTTCATGCATCGTCATCCTCCTGTTCCTCGTGCATCGACCTGTCCTCCCGGGCGACCCAATGCCACGCATTCATACAGCCGATCGCGAGCCCCGCCGCCATCAGCGCGAGCGTCCAGGCATGCGCGCCCGGATGGTGCTTGTCCAGCCAGAGGCCGAGCGCCGCGCCGAGCAATGTCGGAACGACCACGGACCAGCCGATGAGTCCCATCATGCCCAGGCCGAACCACACGCCCGGCGTGGGATTGCGCCGCGCCCTGAGCTTGCGCGCCGCCTTTGCGCCGACCTGCCCGGCGAGTGTCGGCTCGTCCTTCGCGCTTTTCGTCGGCTCGTCATTCATGATGAAAGCTTGCCAGGCGACTCACGAATCCGGCTTCCAGTTTCGCCATGACCGAACGCACGTTCTGCTCGCGTTCGTCCAGCTTCAAAAACTCCTGCTCCACCGCATCGCGCAATTCGCCGAGGTCCGTTCCACTCATCGCCCGGCGCACGGAAACGAGCACGTCCATGCCGACCTTGACCAGCACGCCCTCATCCACGGCCACGTAGGTCTCGCCCTGCGCATCGCTTTCATAGGTCAGAATTCCAGGCGTGAGCGCCGCCACGCAATCGAGCCGGTGTGGCAATAGTCCAAATGAACCGTCGCGCGTCTCCGCGACAATGCGCGACACGTTGGACCTTTCGGCGAAAATTCCGAACGGAAGGAGAATTTTAAGATTCATGTGAGTCAGCGGCGTGCTCGACTTTTGGCGGCGCCTTCGGACGCGGAACGGGCGAGACTTTGAGCGCCGCCTCGGTGCCCGACTTCGGATTGATGACCCCTGCTGCGGGTCCCGATCCCGAATCGGCAGGGGCGGCGGACGCGCCGGGTTTTGCCTTTGCCTTCGCTTCGTCGATCGCGCCGATCATGTAGAGCGCGCTCTCCGGGTAGTCTTTGAATTCGTCGTGCAGAATTCGCTCGCAGCCATCCAGCGCATCCTCGAGACTGACCAGCTTGCCCTTGAGGCCGGTGAACTGCTCGGTGGTGAAAAACGGCTGCGTCAGAAAACGCTCCAGCCGGCGGGCGCGGGCGACGACGTTACGGTCTGCCGGCGACAGCTGCTCGAGGCCGAGCATGGCAATGATGTCCTTGAGTTCCGCATACTGCGCAAGCGTGCGGCGGATTTCCTGCGCCAGCAAATAATGCCGTTGACCGACGATGCCCGGCGTAGCCATCTTGGAACTGGATTGCAACGGGTCGATGGCGGGAAACAGGCCTTCGCTTGCGCGCTTGCGCGAAAGAACGATGGAAGCGGACAAATGCGAAAAGGTATGCACTGCCGCCGGGTCGGTGAAATCGTCCGCCGGCACATACACCGCCTGGATTGAAGTGATGGCGCCGGTATCTGTGTTGGCAATGCGCTCCTCCAGTCCCGACAGTTCGGTGCCCATGGTGGGCTGATAGCCCAGGCGCGAGGGCATTTGTCCCATCAGACCGGACACTTCCATGCCCGCCTGGATGAAGCGAAAAATATTGTCGATCAGCAGCAGCACATCGCGATGCTCGTCGTCGCGAAAGTATTCGGCCATGGTCAGCGCCGCGTGCCCGACACGGAAGCGGCTGCCCGGCGGTTCGTTCATCTGGCCGAAGACCATGACCATGTTCGGCAACACGCCGGCTTGCTTCATTTCGCGGTAAAGCTCCTCGCCTTCGCGGCAACGTTCGCCGATGCCGCAGAAGATGCTCACCCCCTCGTGATGGCCGACCATGTTGTGGATCATTTCCGTGAGCAATACGGTCTTGCCCACGCCCGCCCCGCCGAAAAGCCCCGCCTTGCCGCCGCGCTCCAGCGGCACGAGCACATCGATAACCTTGATGCCGGTTTCAAAGATCTCGGATTTGGTGGATCGTCGCGCCAGCGGCGGCGGCGCCCTGTGGACTGAACGCCATTGCACGTCGGAAGGCGGCGCTTCGCGATCAATGGTGTGGCCGAACACGTCGAACATGCGCGAAAGGACGCCCTTGCCCACCGGCGCACGCAACGGGCCGCCGGTGTCCTGGACCACCATCCCACGCGCGAGGCCTTGCGTGGGCGTCAAGGCGATTCCGCGCACGTGATGGGCATCGCGCTGCGCCAGCACTTCGATGACGATCTGTTTTTCCGCGCCGGTGTGCAACACGGAATAAATGGGCGGCAAATGCGCGTCGAAGCGTACGTCCACGACACTGCCGCGCACCCCGACGACCACACCGGCATTCGGTGTAATGGCCTCACTGTTCATGACTGATTGTCGCAAATCGGTTCAGTGATCATGTCGACGCCTTATCTCATGGATGATGAGCTGCTTCGACTATTTCTTGGACTGATTATTGATCACGACAACCAGCACGACCACCACCAGCACGGCGATGAGGGTCCAGATCCACATTCCCCCGCCCATCCAGCCACCCATCCCGCCACCCATCCATCCGTCTGTATGACTCATCGTCAAACTCCTTTTCGTTGTGCTGCGACCGTTCGCCATCCGGCAGTCCGGATCGTTTCCGCCTTTGCCGTTTTGTCATCGTTTTATATTCAGCAACCGCGCGTTGATGGCCACAATTATCGTGCTCGCCGACATCAAGACCGCACCCAGCGCGGGCGTGAGCAGCACGCCCCAAGCATAGAGCGCACCAGCGGCCAGCGGAATGGCGAAGGTGTTGTAGCCCGTGGCCCAGAGAAGGTTCTGAATCATCTTCCGGTATGTGGCCCGGGATAACTGGACGATGGCCACGACATCCATCGGATTGCTGCGTACCAGAATCACATCCGCGGTTTCGACCGCCACATCCGAGCCCGCCCCGATGGCGATGCCCACATCAGCCTGCGCTAGTGCGGGGGCATCGTTTACCCCATCGCCGGTCATCGCCACCAACACACCGCGGGATTGCACTTCCTTGACCTTGGCGGCCTTGTCCTGGGGCAGGACTTCGGCGAAGTATTCGTCCAGTCCGACCTGGTCCGAGACCCATTTGGCTGTTGCCTTGTTGTCGCCGGTGAGCATCATGCAGCGAATATTCAGTGCCTTGAGGGCATCGATGGCCTGCTTCGCTTCAGGGCGGACGATGTCGGCCAGGGCAAGCGCGCCTTTCAACGTGCCGTCGACGAGGACAAACACGACCGTTTTGCCCTGCGCCTGCAGCGGTCCGATGCGCGGGTCGGCGAGATCGATGTTCTGTTCTTGCAGGAATCCAGGGCTGACCACTTTGACCTCTTTACCTTCGACCCTGCCCTCGGCGCCTTTCCCGGCCATGCTCTTGAAGTTTTCGACGGGCAGCTTTTTCTCGGAAGACGCGACGATCGCCCGCGCGATGGGATGCTCGGAATTTGCATCCACGGAAGCCGCGTACTTGCGCAGGGTTTCTTCGTCGATGTCCTGCCCGAGCACCAGCGTGTCGGTCACACCGAAGCGGCCCTCGGTGAGCGTACCGGTCTTGTCGAAAATGATGGCCTGCAGTTTCCGGGCGCCTTCAAAAGCACCGCGATTGCGGATGAGCAGGCCGTTCTTCGCGGCCAGTGCCGTGGAGACGGCGACCACCAGGGGCACGGCCAAGCCGAGTGCGTGCGGGCAAGTGATGACCATGACCGTCACGGCGCGTTCGATGGCAAATGCCAGTTCCTTGCCCATGACAAGCAGCCAGATGAGGAAGGTGATGGTGCCACTGCCAAGCCCGATAATGGTGAGCCACAGCGCGGCGGTGTCGGCGAGATTTTGCGTCTTCGATTTGCTTTCCTGGGCTTGTTTGACCAGATCGATGACCTGCGACAAGAACGAATCCTTGCCGGTGCCTTTGACCGCGATGGTCAGCGCGCCTTCGCCGTTGATGGCCCCGCCAATAACCTTGCCGCCGCTCGCCTTGGTCACCGGGGTCGATTCCCCGGTGAGCATTGCCTCATTGACGGAGCTCTCGCCCTCGATGACAACGCCGTCCGCGGGAATTTTCTCGCCGGGTTTGATCAGAACCTTGTCATCCACCGCCAACTCGCCGAGCGGCACATCCTTCACGCTGCCGTCGGGCATCAACTTGTGGGCATCGGAGGGCATGAGTTTGGCCAGCTCCTCCAGCGCCTTGGAGGCGCCCATCACCGACTTCATTTCGATCCAGTGCCCCAGCAGCATGATGTCGACCAGGGTGGCCAGTTCCCAGAAGAACATCTTGCCGGTCAGTCCGAATACCACGGCGCTGCTGTAGATATAGGCCGTCGAAATGGCGACGGCGACCAGCGTCATCATTCCCGGCGTGCGGGACTTCAACTCATCGAAAAGTCCTTTGAGAAACGGCCACCCGCCATACCAAAAGACGGCGGAAGAGAAACCGAAAAGAACGTAAACGTCGCCGTAAAAGGAAATCGCTTCCCGCACGCCAACGAACTTTTGCAACATCGGCGAGAGAACGAGAATCGGCAGGGTCAGCACCAGCGAGATCCAGAACCGTTTGCGGAAGTCCGCTGCCATATGGGCGTGATGGTCATGGTGGCCTGCGTCGCCAGATCCGGCATGGCGCATTTGCGCTTGCGCCTGCGCCCAGTTCTGCTCGGCATGTCCCGTCGGACGACCTTCCTTCAGATAGATGGCGTAGGCCGCCTTAGCCACATCGTCGTGGCTCGGTTTCGCGACCGGTTCGTCCTTGGCGCTGTGTTCGTGTTCATTCATGGGGGGCCTCCGGATGAAGATCCAGGTGCAGCGACCGAATGTCGCGTTTGCGCAATTCGCACGCTATCGATCAACACCAACTCGCCCGCTCGCCGGGGTCGGCCAGCAACTCCTGGATGTTGGCTTCGATAATCCGGTAACCAACATTGCCATAGAGCTTCTGCCGCCCGTCGTTGAAAACGAAGGTGGGGCTGCCTTCGACAAGAAGCCGGTCCTTGGCATCGAAGTCCGCACAGAGCGCGGCATGGGCCGCGCCACTGTCGATCTGCCTGCGGATAGCGGCAACGGGCAAACCGATGTCCGCCGCAATCGTTTCCTGTTGGGTCCGATCGGCGATGTCGCGCAGTTCCCGGAAAAAACCGAGGCGGCAACGCCACACCGCCTCTTCGAACACGCTCTTGCCGCCGAAGCGCTCCTCAGGGGCCGCCGGGATTTCGCCGCGCACCTCCAGAAGCTGGATGGCCTTGAGGAACAGGTGGCAACTCGCCGACGTAGGCGGGACATTCCGGGTCCAGATTTCGGGATGAATATCGACGTGATCGAAACGCGCGGCCAGTTCCTTCAGATGCCGCGAATAACCGATAGCGCCTCCTCTGTTGCCCCAGCCGGCGTCGATGCGCGCGGGGACATCGCCGAACAGGCGCAGGAAGTGATACTGGACGCGAACCTGTTCGCCGAATTGCCGTCGCAATTCATCCAGCCTGATTTGCGATGCGTAGGCCCATACGCAAAGGACGTCGGAGAAATACAGGATCGTCGCGCTCGCCTGCTTACTCATACGCATGATCTCCCCTGCCTTCGTGTGCGCTGCCTTCGAGCGCTCGCGCCTTCATTTCGGTTTGCCCCATTTCCAGTTTCTAATCTCCGGCATATCCTGGCCGTGCTTGTCGATGTACTGCTTGTGCTCGATCAGCTTGTCCTTGAGTTGCTGCTTGAGGTAGATGCCTTTGTCGCCGGTCTGCGGCAGACGGTCGACGACGTCCATCACCAGGTGAAAGCGGTCCAGATCATTCAGCACCGTCATGTCGAATGGCGTGGTGATGGTGCCCTCCTCCTTGTAACCGCGGACGTGGATGTTGTCGTGGTTGGTGCGGCGGTAGGTCAGCCGATGGATCAACCACGGATAGGCGTGGTAAGCGAAGATCACCGGCTTGTCCCGCGTGAACAACTCGTCGAAATCCATGTCGCTCAGGCCGTGCGGATGCTCGCTCTGCGGCTGCAGCTTCATCAGGTCGACGACGTTGACCACGCGAATCTTCAACTCGGGCAGGTGCTCGCGCAGGATGGCGACGGCGGCAAGCGTTTCCAGCGTCGGCACGTCGCCACAGCAGGCCATGACCACGTCGGGCGCCACCGCCTGATCGTTGCTGGCCCACTGCCAGATGCCGATGCCCTGCGTGCAGTGCTTGACGGCCTCGTCCATCGTCAGCCACTGCGGCGCCGGGTGCTTGCCTGCAACCACCACGTTGACATAGTGGCGGCTGCGCAGACAATGATCCATCACCGACAGCAGGCAGTTGGCATCCGGCGGAAAGTAGACCCGCACCACCTCGGCTTTCTTGTTGACCACATGGTCGATGAAGCCGGGATCCTGATGGGTGAAGCCGTTGTGATCCTGGCGCCAGACATGCGAGGCGAGCAGATAGTTCAGCGAGGCAATCTTGCGCCGCCACGGCAGGTGCGCGGTGACTTTCAGCCACTTCGCGTGCTGATTGAACATCGAGTCGATGAGGTGGATGAACGCTTCGTAGCAGTTGAACAATCCGTGCCGCCCGGTTAACAGATAACCCTCGAGCCAGCCCTCGCACTGGTGCTCGCTCAGCATCGAGTCGAGCACGCGGCCGGCCGGCGCGAGAAACACGTCGTTCGGCACGGTTCCCGCATCCCATTGGCGGTTAGTCACTTCGAACAGGGCCCCCAGGCCGTTGGAGAGCGTTTCGTCGGGACCGAACACGCGAAAGTTGCGCTGCTCGGCGTTGAGCTTTGCGACATCGCGCAGGAAAGGACCGAGCACATGCGTATCGCCGATGCCCGGCGCGCCGGGCGCCGGCACCTGCGCCGCGTAGTCGCGGAAAT
>JBDTRK010000128.1:0-10091 GCA_039931685.1 Betaproteobacteria bacterium
CAAACAGTGTTGTTTCGTTACCGCGAGGACATGACCGTGCAGAAACAAATCCATCCAGATACGGCTGTGCTGATGGCTGCCTTTGGCAGGATCGATGTGCCGGCGCTGGCGGTGGCAATGGGAACTGTCTGCGCCATCGCGTTTTTGTTGCTGACCGCTACGCTGCTCCTGAAAGGTGCGCCGCCGGACACGCAAATCGGGCCGCGTCTGGGTCTTCTGAGCCTCTACCTGCCGGGATACAGCGTCAGCTGGAGCGGCAGTGTGGTCGGCGCAGCTTACGGCTGGATCATCGGCGCCGGGATCGGGTTCTTGTGGGCCGTGCTGTGGAATATGACGCACTACGTTTACATTATCCTCGTCGTTGCCCGCGCGCACTGGTGGCGCATGATGGCCGATTGAATGAAAATACCGGTCTGGCAGGTCCGGAGCGGTTGTGCGAAAAGGGAAAAGGACGATGACTCGAAATGTGCCCATTCCGATTGACGAGAATCTCCTGCGGGCGACGGTCAAGTTGAACACGTTGCTGTTTGCGGGGGTTTGTGCGCTGATGGTGGGGCTCAGTTTGCTGTGCGTGACGTACCTTTCCCTGGATCGCGGATTACCCGACCCTCGTCATTTCTTGAATCTGCTTGGAGTATTCCTGCCCGCCTACAGCGTCAGCGCTACGGGAGCGTGGATCGGGTTTTTCTGGGGCGCATTGCTCGGCGGGATCGCCGGCGCGGTGATCTACCGGATTTACGCCCGCAGCATCCGGGCCCAGGTCGCCGAGTATTTCGCAGGCACCCGATCCAGCTACGCGCTCGAATTCGCCGTTGTCAAGATCCACGGCCATTTCCTCGGCCTTGCGCTGGGCGGCCTTGCCGCGCTGGGCCTGCTGGTCACGACGAACTGGCTGGTGATTCGCGGGACCGCTGACGCAAGCGTACACGCCGCGCTACTGAAAAATTACTTTCCAGGCTACAGCGTTAGCGCCCTGGGAAGCATCCTGGGGGCGGTGGATATCTTCATCGTCACTTACCTTGGCTGCCTGCTGCTGGGCGCGATTTACAACCGAATTGTCGTTCTCCGGCAAAAGGACGGCACATGACAAATCCCGGACACGTAGTGGTATTGGGCGCCGGACCGGCAGGACTTGCCGCAAGTCATGAACTGAGCATCAATGGCGTGAAAGTGACTGTGCTGGAGCGCAACGACTACGTTGGCGGCCTCTGCCGGACGGTGCGGTACAAGGGATACAAGTTCGACCTGGGCGGGCATCGCTGGTTTACCAAGAACGAGGACCTGAACACCTGGTTCCGTCGCCTGATGGGCGACGAGATTGTCATGGTGGACCGCGTCAGCCGCATTTACTACGGCGGCAAGTATTTTTTCTATCCGGTTCGCTTTTCCGACATCCTGAAGAAGACCGGGCCTTTCACGATCATGCACGCAGGCCTGGCGTTCGCGTGGTCGATCCTCGTGCAATCGATCTCCGGCAAGCCGCCCGCCAACATGAAAGAGGCGTACGTCGCTCAATTCGGCAGCAAGTTGTACGACATGTTTTTTCGCCGTTACAGCGAAAAGGTATGGGGGCGTCCCTGCGAAGAGTTGTCGTCGGATTGGGTATCCCAGCGCAGCCAGGGCCTGTCGATCTGGACGCTGGTGCGGGAATCGCTGGTGGGCAACAAGAAACAGGTAACCAGCCTGATCGACAATTTCATGTATCCGCGCGATGGGTACGTCCGTATCCCGGAACGGATGGCGGAAGACGTGCAGGCCCACGGCAACGAGGTATTGCTCGGCGCCGGGGTGACCCGTCTCACTTACCACGGCGCCAATGATATCGAGGTGTTTTACCAGAAGGATGGAGAAGAGCGCAGCGTGCGTGCGAACGCAGTCTTGTCTACTCTTCCCCTCGGACTGCTGGTGCAGATGCTGACCCCGGCGTGCGGCAACGAAGTGGCTGTTGCAGCGCGCAGCCTCGTATTCCGCGACTTGGTCACGGTTAACGCCATTTTCAAGCGCAAACAGGTCTCGCCGGATACCTGGCTGTACGTGCAGGACGAGGACGTGCTGTTCGGCAGGCTGCACGAGCCGAAGAACTGGAGCGCCGCGATGGTGCCCGACGACGAGCATACCTCCGTGGTGCTGGAATGTTTCTGCACGCGCGGGGACGCTGTCTGGCAAATGACCGACGAACAGATCGTGCAACGGTGCGTGAGGGACCTGGTGGACAAGCTCAAATTTGTCCGCGACGAGGATTTCGAGGACGCGGCAGTGGTGCGCACCACGCATGCCTATCCCGTGTATGACCTTGAATATGCCGCAAAGATTGCGACGATCAAGGCGTTTCTGGCCGGCCTCGAGGGCCTGCATATCGTCGGTCGCGGCGGCACGTTCCGCTACAACAACGCGGACCATTCGATCGAGATGGGGCTGCTGCTTGGTCGCAAGCTGCTCGGGTACGATATCGACCACCTTGCGGTGAATACCGAGCCGGAGTATCAGGAAATCAGGCAGGGCGATACGATCGAGCGCGATCATTTTACCGATGCGGTGCCGTCCGGCGATCGACCAGCACCCGTGCGTCGCAAACGGATCGTTGTTGACTGAACCCGCGCTGCGCGTAGCCATTGTGGGCGCCGGCCTGATGGGCCGATGGCATGTCCATTTCGCGCAGCGCCTCGGTGCGCAGGTGGCGGCCATCGTCGACAGGGACCCGGGTGCAGCAGCATCCCTGTCGCGATTCGCGAAAGACGCCGCCGTCTATGACGATGCAGGCCCGATGCTGGAAGCGGTGCGGCCACACGTCGTGCATGTCTGCACCCCCCTGGCGAGCCATTTTCCACTGACGCTTCAAGTCATCGAAGCAGGGGCGCACGCATTGGTTGAAAAGCCTTTGACGCAAATGAGCTGTCAAACGCAGGCATTGCTGCAGGAGGCGCAGAAGAATGGCGTTCACGTTTGCCCAGTGCATCAATTCGGGTTTCAGGATGGCGTCGCCCGTGCGGCAAAGGCGCTGGAAGGCCTGGGTGATGCGTTGTACGCGAATTTCACGATCTGCTCGGCGGGCGGCGGCGCCGACACTGGCGCCGCATTGGACGCCATCGTCGCGGATGTACTGCCGCACCCGCTGTCGATTCTCCAGGCGCTGTGGCCGCGCAATGCGCTGCGGTCGCACGACTGGACGGCCCACAGCCGCCGGCACGGTGAACTGCTTGTCCAGGGAAGCACGAGCGGGGTCGAGGTCAGCGTCTGCATCAGCATGGGCGCGCGTCCGCCGCGCTGCGACATGGATATCCTGTGCAGCGGCGGCAGCGTCCATTTGAATTTCTTCCATGGATACGCGGTTCTCCAGCGTGGAAGTCCTTCGCGCATGGGCAAGATCGCGCAACCATTCCGATTCGCCGGAGAAAGCTTCGCCATCGCCGCGATCAACCTTGCGGGCCGCGCATGGCGCCGCGAGGCGGCCTATCCCGGACTGGGTGCCTTGATCGGCCGTTTTTACGCGGCGGCAAGAGGGAACGAAGGCAATCCGATTTCGGCGCAGGACATCCTGGGCGCGGCGATTGTGCGGGAGCACATCATTGCGCAAGCGATACCGGGAGCGATGCTCGAATCCCGCGCTGACCGGAAACCGCACAAGGCGGACGAGCGTGAGCGATACAGCAGCCCCATGTGACTGCAGCGTCATCCTTATCGCCCTTGCGGGCGGTGAGGCGCTGGCGGCATGCTTGCGCCGCATCGCGCCTTGGCATGACCGCTGCCAGGTGATGCTGGGAGAGGATATGGAGGATGTCGCGACCTGGCAGGCGCGTCTGCCGGGCGTGCGCTTCGCCGAAGGCCGGGGACAGACGGTGCCGGTGCGACGCCAGCGCGGCGTCGAAGCGGTGCATGGCCAGGTTGTCGCCTTGTTGGAAGATACGTCGCTGCCGGAGCCGGGGTGGCTGGAAGCCATGTGCGAAGCGTTCGCGAATGCCAGCGTTGCCGCGGCGGGAGGCCCGGTTCGAATCGATTCCGCGCTGGGTGCACGGTACCGGGCACTGGCATGCACTGAATACGGACGCTTTCATCCTGACCGGTTTCAGCACCTCACACAGGGTGCGCCCGACGCCGGAGGGACGCAGCCTGTTTCGCGCCTCCCGGGAAACAATCTTGCCTACAGGCGCGAACATTTGCTGGAGATCCTCAAAGGGTGCGAAGACGGCCTGTTCGAAGGCGAAGTCAATGAAGTCCTGAAGGCTCGCGGATACGCGCTCGCGTTCCAACCGCGGATGGCGGTGGTTTATGCTGCCGCCGATCCGCATGGGGCGCGACTGGGTACCCGCATGCAACACGGCCGCCTCTATGCCGGTCAGCGTGTGACCGGCCGAAGTTATCGGGCACGGCTGGCCTGGTTTGCCGGATCGTTGCTGTTGCCGGTAGTGCTCTCGGCGAGGGGGCTGGCCAGCATGACGCGTGCCATCAAACCCGCTGCCTGGCCCGAAACCGCATTCTGGATCTGCCTGATGGAAACCGCGTGGGCCATCGGCGAGAGCGTCGGCTACCTCGTGGGCGCGGGTCGCAGCGTGAAGGCGTGGCGCTGATGCGGTTTGGCATCGATGCGACGTGTTGGTGGAGCCGCCGGGGTTTCGGGCGATTCACGCGCGGACTGCTGACCGCGATGTTCGACCAGCCACCCGTCCACCGTTTCTGCCTGTTCGTGGATCGGCCGCCGGAAGCGGACATGCTGCGTCCGAATGTCGACATCATCCAGGTCAACCCTTCGCGGCCGGTAATCGAAGCGGCGGTCGCATCGGGCAGCCGGTCTTTGAGCGACCTCTGGGCATTTACGCGCGCCGCCTCTCGAGAACCCATGGAGTTGATGTTTTTTCCCGCCGTTTACTCGTGGTTTCCGATGCGGCCGGGCGTACCGATGGTGGTCACCCTGCACGACGCCATCGCCGAGCATTTTCCCGACCTGATCTTCCCGAACCGCAAAGGCCGCGTTCTCTGGAGCATGAAGATGCGCCTCGCCCGCTGGCAGGCGCGCCGCTTCCTGACGGTTTCCACGGCAGCGAAAAACGAGATCGTGGAACATCTCGGCGTCACGGCGGACCTCATCGACGTGATCAGCGAGGCCGCCGACCCGCGTTTCCGCCCCGTCACCGATGCCGCGGTGCGCGCCGCTGCGCGGGCCCGCGCGAAGCTGCCGGCTGAAGGTCGGTTCATCATCTATGCCAGCGGTCTTGCACCCCACAAGAACATCAGCGGTCTGGTCGACGGACTCTCCGGTGCGATGGCCAGGGGCGGCATGGACGACGTTCATCTTGCGCTGGTGGGAGACCCGGAAGGCGATGGCTTCCATTCCAATCATCGCCAATTGCTCGCCCAGGTGGAGTCAGCGCCGCTGTTGCGAGGCCGAGTGCACTTTACCGGCTACGTGACCGACGAGGATCTGGTGGTGCTCTATTCGGATGCATTGGCGGCGGCGATTCCCTCCTTTTCGGAAGGGTTCGGCCTGCCCGCGGTCGAGGCGATGGCATGCGGTACGCCCGTGCTGGCCAGTACCGCAGGGGCGGTGCCCGAAGTGGTTGGCGATGCGGGCTTGTATTTCGACCCGCACGACCCCGTGCAAATCGCCGATGCGATCCATCGGATTGCAACGGAGATCGACACGCTGGAATCACTGAGAAGCAGAGCCCTGAAGCGCGCGGCGCAGTTCACCTGGGCCAATGCGGCCCAGATGACCATCAGGCATCTTGAACACGCCGCAGGCAGCGCCTAACTAAAATGCGATTCTGCATGGTCACGACGTTTTATCCGCCCTATCATTTCGGCGGCGATGCGATCTATGTGCGCGCGCTGTCGCGGGCGCTGGTCGAGCGGGGTCATACGGTGGAGGTCGTGCATTGCGAGGATGCCTACCTCGTCTCCGGCAACGAACTCGACCCGTCTCCCGGCAGCCCGGACGACGGAATCGTCGTGCATCGCCTGAAGAGCCGGTTCGGACCGCTGTCGCCGCTGATTACCCAGCAGACCGGACATCCCGGCCTGAAGGCCGGCGCGTTGCGGGCGATATTCAAGCGCGGTTTCGATGTAGTCAATTTCCACAATATTTCGCTGGTGGGCGGGCCGGGCATACTCGGCTTCAGCGACGCACCCGTGACGCTCTATACGTTGCACGAGCATTGGCTGTTGTGCCCGACGCATATTTTCTGGAAAAACCGCTCGAAGGCCTGCGACGTCAAACAGTGCATTCGTTGCAGCATCCGTTCCGGCATCCCGCCGCAGTGGTGGCGCTACACCGGGCTCATCGAAAACGCGATCGCACATGTGGATGCCTTCCTGGCGCCCAGCGAATTCACTGCCGCGCTTCATCGCGAGTCCGGCATCGGTCCGGTTACGGTGCTGCCGCTTTTTTCCACGCTGGACCCCCCAGCGCACGGCAGCGATATTGCACTGCCGAGGCCGCGCTTTCTTTGTGTCGGACGCGTCACCGCCTCCAAAGGAATACTCCCTCTCCTCGAACGGTTCGCCGCACTTCCGGAATACGACATTACCGTGGTCGGCGATGGCGATTTGCGCGCGCGCCTCGAGCAGCAGTTCGCGCAGTTTCCGAATATCCGCTTTCTCGGGCTGATCCCGCAGAGCGAGTTGACTGTCCTGTATCGGCACGCTACCGCATTGGTGTTCCCATCGCTGGCCCCGGAAACCTTCGGGCTCAGCATCGTCGAAGCCTTCGCCTGCGGAACGCCCGCGATCGTGCGCGATGCCGGCGGAAGCCGTGAACTGGTCGATGCGACCGGCGGTGGTATCGTATATCGGACGGATGACGAACTGGTGCAGGCGCTCCGCCAGTTGGCCGGCGATCGCGCATTGCGAGTGCAACTCGGCCAGCGCGCCCGCGCGGGATTCGAAAGACGCTATACACAGAAGCACCACGTCGATGCGTATCTCGAGTGCATCGACATGATTCGCCAAAACAAGACTGTAGCGGTTCGCTGAAACCATGCGCGCGGCTGTTGTCCTGTACCGCACGGCCGCATTGGAATCCGATTTGCCCAGGCATTCGCTCTCGCGCGTGCTCCAATGATGCTCCGCGCATTGCTGACGATCGGAGGCATTCAGATCGTCATAATGCTGGTGCTCCTGGTACGAACCAAAACCCTGGCGGTCATCCTCGGACCATAGTCGGTGGGCGTGATGGCGGCAATCGACAAATTGCTTGCCGTCATCGCCTAGACCGTATCCCTGTCGCTCCCCTTCGCTGCCGCCCGATTCCTCCCCGGGCGCTGAACCGCGGGCCCGATGGAATTCCGCGACTCGTTCACGTCACGCGGATGCGCAACGTAGTGCTCGCGTTGATCCTCGCGGCGACCGCCGGGGCGCTCATGGTTTCGGTATTCAATCCCGACATAGCTGCTGGGCCTGCACCGGAAATTCTGCGACGAGCATGCGAACGACAAGTTCACGCACGACTACATGCGCTGGCTGGGGCATCATGAGTTCGGCGTTACCCACAAGACCGTCCGGTTCTCAACCGACAACGGCGCTCCCGCGGGCGATAACGCGATGGACGTCAATTATTGGCTGAGTACATGGACGGGCAGCTACAGATATCTCCTCGACACTGCGTCGCCCGACGATATATTCATCAGCTTTGAAGATTTGTGCGAGTTTCCGGCGCTGGCTCTAAAGCCCCTGTTCGAGCGCGGCGGACTCCGGCTGGATACGGATCGGCAGAACGCCGACTTTCAGCGCGCCACTGCCGAAAAACGTCAGTGGCGTAAACGACGATCTGCGCAGTCGGGCACAGGAGATCTACCTGAAATTGCGGTCGCGAGCGCTGGATGCGCGTCCGGAAAGAGGAGTGGGATTCCTCAAGGAGTAAGTGCCGCGACGGCTCAATCGCCGGCGCGATCCATGGTATGATTTTTGCTCTCGAATAGTTGCCGGCGTGGCGGTCACAACTGTCAATTCGATGGCCGCGCGCTGGTGTGGCTGAAAACTCAACCGCCGTCGCGATGGAAATGCCTGGAGATCCTATGCAGCAGCCCGGACTAGTCAATCGCACTCTCAGGCACTTGAGGCTTAGCCACATTGCGGCTGCGCCGGTGGCAGGCAGCACGCCGCCCTTCCTGGTCTTGTTCATCAATTCGATCTGCAACTTGACCTGCGACCACTGCTTCTATTGGCGCGACCTGAACCAGCGCAATGACTTGAGTTTCGACGAGATCAGGAAACTGTCCGAAGACCTCGGGCCGATCGACAACCTTAATCTTTCGGGCGGCGAACCGTTCATCCGCAAGGAATTCGCGGAGATAGTCAAAACTTTCATACGCAACAACGGCGTCAAGCAAGTCTATGTGCCGACGAACGGCTATTTCACCGAGCGGACGGAAAAAGCGCTGCGCAGCGTGCTCGAAGACAAGGACCTGATGCTGTTCGCGTGCGAGATCTCGCTGGATGGCATGCCGGAGTACCACAACAAGTTTCGGGGCAACGACAAGTCGTTCGAGAAGGCGATGGAGACGTACGACATGCTTGCCGAGTTGCAGAAGGAAGATCCGCGGCTGCGCATCCACTCGATCTCCACGGCCACGAACCAGAACATGCGCGAAATCTGGGAGTTGACGAGCTACCTGCACGCGCGTTGCCCGAAGATGGATCACCATAACCTGGCGATCATCCGCGGCGATCGCAAGGATCCCAGCTTGCTCACCCCGCCCATCGACCAGTACCGGGCGCTCTCAGAACACGTTCGCTCGGTGTGGCTGGACCGCGACGAGGGTCGTTTCGGAGCAATTGTCGAGCCGATGCTGCAATGGGCCAAGACCGAGTCGGTGCTGCAGGGCCGTCAGGTCGTCCCCTGCAAGGCGGGTGTCCTGGCGGGGGTGATCTACGCCAACGGCGACGTGTCCGTGTGCGAGATGCACGAGCCGCTCGGGAACCTGCGCCAGTCGTCGTTTCGTCAGCTCTGGAATTCGCCCAAGGCGGAGGAAATGCGTGCTCAGATCACGGCCAAGGCCTGCTGGTGCACGACTGAAGTCTTCCTCTGGCCGAGCATTGTGTTCCAGCCGCTGCAGCTCGCGCGCTCGATGATCGGCGGCCGTGTATGGGCGAAGCCCAGCCCGCCGGCCGGCTTTACCGCCGCGAGTTTCACTGGGGGCGTTGTGAAGAGTCAGGTCATCAAGATAGAGCAAATCACCAAACGGCGCGAAGAACCCGCGCTGATGCTGCCGCCCGATCCCTGAGCCGGTGCAGGTCGGGGTGGACGCTTCGAGCAATTCCTCGCCCCCCCGGATTTCGGTCATCGTCGCGGCCCGGACACCGCCGGGCACGACCGGGCAGGCCCTTGCCTCACTTGCCGCACAGCACCGCCGGTCGTTGATCGAGGTGATCATTGTCGACGGGAGTGACGACGGCCGCATGGATGCGCTCGCAAGGTCCGTCCCGGGCGCGCGGTGCATTGCATTGCCCGGAGGCAACCTTCCTGCACTGAAAGGTGAAGCGATCCGGCAGGCGCAGGGCGAGTTTGTCGCCATCCTTGATCCGGGCGACGTCGCGGACCCGGACTGGGCCGACGAAATCCTCGCGGCGTTCGCCGATCCAGGCGTCACCGCGGCGGGCGGCGCTGTGCTGCTGCCGGACGGTGCGACTGCTGGCAACGTGGCGGCCTACCTGTTCGAGTACGGCGCTTTCAACCCGCCGATCGCCGGCGGCGACACGAACGGCGACTTGCCCGGAAACAACGTTGCATACCGGCGTATCGCGCTGACCGATACCTGCGCCGACATCCTGGCCGCTGAAGGCTTCAACAAGCCGTTCTTTCACGAGCGTATTCGCGCGCGCGGTGGACGCCTGGCGATCCGGCCGACCATGCGCGTGCACCACGTCACGCAGTACACGTTCCTGGACTTCAGCGTGCGGCGCTTTCATTACGGACGCTGCTTCGGCGCGGTGCGCGCCCGGCGGGCGTCGCCTGCCGGAAAGGCGCTGTATCGAGTCTTTGCCCCTGTCGTGATCCCGATCCTGATTGCGCGCCATTTTCGGCGCGCCATGGGCCATCCCGCCAACCGGCGCCTCCTGCCGGGGGCGGCGCTGGCTCTCTGTGGCGTGTGCGCCTTCTG
>JBDTRK010000129.1:0-9950 GCA_039931685.1 Betaproteobacteria bacterium
TGTTCCGCACGGAGTTCCTTTACCTGAACCGCGGCGACCTGCCGAGCGAGGACGAACAGTTCGAAGCTTATCGGCGCGTGGTTCAGGACATGGACGGACGGCAAGTCACCATACGCACCTTCGATCTGGGTGCGGACAAACATGTCGATGCCGCCGAGCGTGTTGCGCCCAATCCGGCGCTGGGATTGCGCGCCATCCGGCTGTGTCTGGCCGAGCCGCAAATGTTTCATCGCCAGCTGCGGGCAATTCTTAAGGCATCGCACTATGGCAAGGTGCGCATTCTGATTCCAATGCTGTCCTCGGCGAACGAACTGAATCAGACGCTGACCCATCTCGATGAGGCCAAACGCAGCCTCGACAGGGAAGGAATTCCCTACGACGCGAAAATCAAGCTCGGCGGAATGATCGAAATACCCGCCGCGGCCTTGTCGCTGTCCACATTCACGCGCAAACTCGACTTCATATCGATCGGCACCAATGACCTGATCCAGTACCTGCTTGCGATCGACCGCGCCGACGATACCGTGGCGCACCTCTACGACCCGTTGCATCCGGCGGTGCTCAATCTGGTGGCACACATCATCCGCACCGCCAACCGGGCCGACCTGCCCGTCGCCGTCTGCGGGGAAATGGCCGGCGATGTGAGACTCACACGCGTGCTGCTCGGATTCGGACTCAGGCAGTTCTCGATGCATCCGGCCCATTTGCTGTCGGTAAAACAACAGGTGCTCAAATCCGATCTGCAGGAAGTCATGGTATTTAGCCAGAAGATGCTCAGAAGCGACGACCCGGAAAAGCTCGAGCAATTGCTGGCGCGGATGAACGGTTAGCCGGCGGCCATGCTGCAGAAGATCCGGGGGGTGCGCCAGGACGGCAGCGGACGCGAGCGCCACTGGTTCCAGGACGAATATTTCGACTTGTTCGCGTGGACCGACGCCACGGGTGAAGTGGTCGCCTTTCAGCTTTGCTATGACCGCATGAATCGCGAACGCGTGATTGCCTGGAACGAATCGGCAGGATTCATGCATCGCCGCATAGACGATGGCGAAGAACTGCCCACCCGGAATCTGTCACCGCTCCTGGTCGCCGACGGCTGGTTTGCAGCGGACCGCGTAACCGCCGAGTTCGACGCGCGCAGCACTTCCATGGCCAGTCGATTGCGCGAGTTCATCGGCATGAAGATCGCGCAAGTGCCGGCGCATTTGTCGGCCCCTGCAGGCGAGCCCTGACCGCCATGCGCATCGACTCGGAGCAGCTTCTTCAGCATTTGTCCCGCGGACTGAAGCGTCTCTATATCGTCTATGGCGAAGAGTTGCTGCTCGCGCTGGAGGCGGCCGATCGCATCCGGGCCATGGCGCTGGAACAAGGCTTCGACGAGCGCCGCGTGCTGATTGCGGAGCCGGGATTCGACTGGGGTGAAGTCGCCATGGCGAGCAACAGCCTGTCGCTGTTTGCTCCGAAGAGAGTGCTCGACTTGCGCATTCCCGGCGGCAAACCAGGCAAGGACGGCGGCGAAGCGTTGCAACTGCTGGCCGCCTCGCCACCACCGGACACCATCACACTGATCACCTTGCCTGGCGCGGACCGCCAGGCGCAGAAGTCAAAATGGTTTGAGGCACTGGACGGCGCCGGCGTCGCCGTGCAAGCCGCCGCCGTCAAGCGCGACCGCCTCGGGCAGTGGCTCGTCGGCCGCTTCGCGCTACAGGGTCAGCAGGTCGACGCCCGCACCATCGAGTTCCTGACGCAGAGGGTCGAGGGCAACCTGATGGCGGCGCATCAGGAAGTGCAAAAGCTCGGCCTGCTGTTTGCTGGCGGCGCGTTGTCGTTCGATGACGTGGCTGACGCGGTGGTCGATGTGGCGCGCTTCAACGTATTCGAGGTCGGCGCGACTTTGCTCAAATGCGATCGCGCTCACTTCGTGCGCATGCTCGACGGCCTGCATGCCGAGGGCGCTGCGGCACCGCTGGTGCTGTGGGCGATCGCGGAAGAAGCCCGCGCCATGGCCAGGGTCAAAGCCGCGCTGGCTGACGCTCGCCCGCTTGCGCAAGCCCTGCGCGACGCCCGGGTGTGGGGACCACGCCAGGAGTTGATGCCCGCGGCCCTGCGCCGGCTGACGCAGGCACAGTTGCTCGCGGCGTTGCGCCATGCCGCCGAGATCGACCGCATGATCAAGGGTCTGGGCAGCGGCGACATATGGGACGCCCTGCTGCAACTTGGACTGGAACTGATGCTCCCGGCGCAACAGGGCCGGGACCCGGCGAATAGGGGTAAAATCGGCGCCAGTATTCGGGGATAGAAATCATGGACATCCAGTCCTACATGCATTCGATCGGCAGGTCGGCGCGAACCGCATCGCGGGCCATGGCGAAAGCCGACACCAGCGCGAAAAATCATGCGCTGATGACCATCGCGCAAGCGCTGGAGCGCGACATCGCAGGCCTGCTCAATGCCAATAGCAGAGACGTCGAAGCGGCGCGGGCAAAGGGTCTCGAGGCCGCCATGATGGATCGGCTGACGCTGACGCCAAAAAGCGTGTCCGAGATGGCGCAGGGCCTGCGCCAGATTGCGCAACTGAACGACCCCGTGGGCGAAATCAGCGCCATGAGCTATCGGCCAAGCGGCATACAGGTCGGCCGCATGCGCGTTCCGCTGGGCGTCATCGGCATCATCTATGAAGCCAGGCCGAACGTAACCGCCGATGCCGCGGGACTGTGCCTCAAATCCGGCAATGCGGCAATCTTGCGCGGAGGTTCCGAGGCGATTCACTCCAACCAGGCGGTCGGGGCCTGCGTCCATGAAGGCCTCAGGGCTGCGGGACTGCCGCAGACCGCCGTGCAGGTAATCGAGACGACTGACCGCGCCGCCGTCGGCGAATTGATCACGATGAAGGACTACGTCGACATCATCGTGCCACGCGGCGGCAAAGGACTCATCGAGCGCATTTCCAGCGAGTCGCGCATCCCGGTGCTGAAGCATCTCGACGGCGTTTGCCATGTCTACGTCGACGATAAGGCCGACCTGGACAAGGCCATCCGCATCGCCGACAACGCCAAAACCCAGCGCTACGGCACCTGCAACACCATGGAAACCTTGCTGGTGCACCGTGACATCGCCGCGCGCCTGCTGCCGCCACTGGCGAAGATCTACCAGGACAAGGGCGTCGAACTGCGCGGTGACGACGCCTCTCGGCAAATCGTCGCGTGGATCAATCCGGCCACGGACGAGGACTGGTACACGGAATATCTGGCGCCTATCCTGTCCGTGCGCATCGTCACGGATCTCGACCAGGCGATCGAGCACATCGGGATTTACGGATCGCAGCACACCGACGCGATTGTCACCGAGGACTTCACGCGGGCACGCCGCTTTCTGCGCGAAGTCGACTCGGCGTCAGTGATGGTCAATGCGTCGACGCGCTTTGCCGACGGTTTCGAATTCGGCCTCGGCGCGGAGATTGGCATCTCCACGGACAAGCTTCATGCCCGCGGCCCGGTCGGACTCGAAGGACTGACGTCACTGAAGTTCATCGTCCTTGGCGACGGCCAAATTCGCCAATAGTCATTTCCCCCGACGCATCTCGGCGCGTCAACAAGAACAAGAGGAGTCTCATGGGTAATCTGATCGATGTCAAAGTCCCCGATATCGGTGATTTCAAGAACATTCCCGTCATCGAGGTGCTGGTGAAGCCCGGTGACACAATAGCAAAGGAAGATTCGCTGGTTACGCTGGAGTCGGACAAGGCAACGATGGAAGTGCCATCACCGGCCGCCGGAGTTGTAAAGGAACTGAAGGTCAAGCCGGGCGACAAACTCTCCAAAGGCAGCCTGATCCTCACACTCGAAAGCAGTGCAATCGCGGCACCCGCGCAAAAGGTGCAAGCGCCAACATCTGCACCACCGCCAGCCGCCGCGCCCGTCCAAACAGCCGCCCCGGTATCGTCCACACCGATATCGTCCGCACCGGTCACCAGGGGAGACATCCACGCGCAAGTCGTCGTGCTGGGTTCCGGACCCGGCGGTTATACCGCCGCTTTTCGCGCCGCCGACCTTGGATTGCAAACCGTGCTGATCGAACGCTATCCGGTATTGGGCGGGGTTTGCCTGAATGTCGGCTGCATTCCGTCCAAGGCATTGCTACATGCGGCGCGCGTCATCGCCGAAGCCGAGGAAATGGGCCACTTCGGCCTGTCTTTCGGCAAGCCGAAGATCGAACTGGACAAGTTGCGTGACTGGAAAGGCGGCGTAGTCGAGAAGTCGATCCGCGGCCTGGCGGGACTGGCCAAGCAACGCAAGGTGACCGTCGTGCAGGGTGTTGGAAAGTTCACCTCGCCACACATGATCGAAGTGCAGACGCCCGACGGCGTCAAGAAGGTGTCATTCGATCACGCCATCATCGCCGCCGGATCGCAGTCAGCGAAAATTCCCGGCCTGCCTTACGAAGATCCGCGCCTGATGGATTCCACCTCGGCGCTGGAGATTAAGGACATTCCGAAAAGGTTGCTGGTCATCGGCGGGGGCATCATCGGGCTGGAAATGGCCTGCGTTTACGATGCGCTGGGTGCGAAAGTCACAGTGGTGGAATTGCTCGATGGCCTGATTCCCGGTGCCGATCGCGATCTGATACGGCCATTGCAAAAACGCATTGAGAAGCGATACGAAGGCATTTATCTGAAGACCAAGGTCACCAAGCTTGCGCCCCAGAAGGACGGCCTGAAGGCGACCTTCGAGGGCGACAACGCGCCGGCGCCACAAGTCTACGATCGCGTATTGCTGGCTGTCGGAAGGCGCCCGAACGGCAAGGCAATTGCCGCAGACGCCGCCGGCGTAACGGTCAATGACCGCGGATTCATCCCGGTGGACAAGCAATTGCGGACCAATGTCGCACACATTTTTGCCATCGGCGACATCGTCGGCGACCCGATGCTCGCCCACAAGGCCAGCTACGAAGGCAAGATCGCCGCGGAAGTCATCGCCGGGCACAAGGCCGCATTCGACGCGCGCACCATTCCCTCGGTGGCCTATACCGATCCGGAGATCGCATGGATGGGCCTGACCGAAACCCAGGCCAAGGCACAAGGCCTCGAGATCGAGAAAGCCAGTTTCCCCTGGGCCGCGAGCGGCCGTGCGCGTGCCACGGCACGCGACGAAGGCCTGACCAAACTGATCCTGGACAAGAAGTCGCGCCGGCTGCTGGGCGCGGGCATCGTCGGCCCGAACGCGGGCGAGCTGATCGCAGAAACGGTTCTCGCTCTGGAAATGGGCGCGGATGCCGCCGACCTGGCACTGACCATCCATTCGCATCCGACCTTGTCCGAAACGGTCATGTTTGCTGCAGAAATCGCCGAAGGCAGCATCACCGACCTTTACATGCCGAAGAAATAGCCATGGTGCTTGCCACGCCCGACCGGTTTACCGCGTTGATTACGGCGCCGGCCGAGCGCAACGGGTCCGAGCTTTGGTTCGCCTTCCAGGGCGCGCAAATCCTCGTGCTGCGCGATGAACGTGGTGCGCACATCCCCGACGTCGGCCACATGCCTAGTCTCGGTATCGCGCCCGAGCGCAGCCTCTACCTCGGCACGCTCGGTGAACAGCATTGTTACGCCTGCGAACTCGAGGAGAACAGCAGCGCCCCAGACGGTATGCAGTGGTCGGGGCTGCGCGCGTTGTTCGGCGCGATCGACGATGCGACGTTTGCGGTCGCGGGGCGCGCATTCCAGATCGTCGACTGGGATCGCTCCCACCGGTTTTGCGGTCGCTGCGGTACTCCGACACAAATCAGGAGCAACGAGCGCGCGCGCGAATGCCCGAGCTGCAAGCAGGTGCACTATCCGCGCATCGCGCCGGCCATCATGGCGCTGGTCCGGCGCGGTCCGGAACTGCTGCTGGCGCGCTCGCCCCATTTTCCGCCAGGCATGTACAGCGCGCTGGCCGGTTTCGTCGAGCCGGGCGAGACGCTTGAGCAAACGCTAGTGCGCGAAGTGCGCGAAGAAGTTGGCATCGAAGTCGCCAATGTGCGTTATTTCGCCAGCCAGCCGTGGCCGTTTCCGCATTCGTTGATGATCGCGTTCAACGCGGACTACGCCGGCGGCGAGATCGTGCCGGAGCCCGGCGAAATCGAAGCGGCGGACTGGTTCACGCGTGAGCGATTGCCACAGGCATTGCCCAGCAAGATCAGCATTTCGCGCCGCCTGATCGATGCCGCGCTGGCGGACCTGAACGCATCGCGCTGACATAACGAAAAGTACCTGGGAGATCGTCATGCTGAGAATCTGGGGACGCAGCAATTCAGTCAACGTGCAAAAAGCGTTATGGTGCTGCGAAGAAATGAATCTTCCTTACGAACGCGTCGACGCCGGCGGCAGTTTCGGCGTGGTCAATACGCAGCAGTATCGCAACCTGAATCCCAACGGACTGGTGCCAACGATCGAAGAAGACGGCTTCGTGCTGTGGGAATCGAACGCGATCGTGCGTTACCTCGCCGCCAGACACAGTGCCGGCAAGCTCTGGCCGAAGGACTTGAACATCCGCGCCGAGGCCGACAAGTGGATGGACTGGCAGAACACGACGTTTTGGCCGAACTTTCGTCCGCTGTTCTGGAATCTGGTGCGCACACCGCCTGACCAGCGCGATGCGGACGCCATGGAGGAATCTCGGCTTAAGACCGCGGAGGTACTCGGCTACCTCGATACACATCTGAAAAACCGTGCGTATATCGTCGGCGATGCGCTGACCATCGGCGACATCCCCATGGGTTGCGCGATCTGGCGCTGGATGGGATTGCCCATCGAACGCACTGACCTGCCCAACCTTCAGCGCTGGTTCGACACCCTGAGCAGTCGTCCCGCATATAAGAAAGTGGTCCTTCTGCCGCTGACCTGAGGCGGCCTAGTCTTCTTTGGTGCCACGTGCCGCGTCGAGAATGCGGCGCAGGCTGTCTCCCATCTGCAGCGCTTCCCGCTCGCCGATACGATCCTCGAATAATTCCTTGATCGCCGCCGCATAGACTGGCCACATTTTGCGGCGCATGGCCTTGCCATCCGCAGTCAAAACTGCGAATGCGCCGCGTCGGTCGTCCTCGGCGCGTTCCCGCTCCACCAGGCCGGCGGTTGCCAGGCGATCAACCAGGCGCGTGAGATTGCTCCGGGAAATCACCGTCATGTCGGCAAGTTCACTCATACGCAAGCGCCGCTCGCCAGCCCGCTCCAGCGCCCACAGCACGTCGTACCAGGCAAGCGACGGCAGGCCCGCCGTGGCCAGCCTGGCCTCGATCTCCTCGACCAGCACCGCCTGCGCGGTCAGCCACAGCGCCCACACCGAACCCTTGCTGGTTTCCAGGCTTTTTCCCATTTCGTCTCCTCCAAAAAATAGTAGTTGCAATTGCAATTATAAGCAAATAGTATGTAGTTGCAATTGCAATTATCAATCTTTCAACTTAATCATCAAGGAGACTGAAAATGAGCCAAACCATCAGCCGTGAAGAACTTCGCATCAGACTGTCATCGTCCCATCCCCCGGTGCTGGTCGAGGCATTGCCCGAGAAGTACTACGCAGACCGGCACCTGCCCGGTGCGCAACATTTGCCCCACGATCAGGTCGATGCGCTCGCCGCCGCTGTGTTGCCCGACAAGAACTCGCAGATCGTCGTCTATTGCGCGAACCGCCAATGCCAGAACTCGCATATCGCGGCGCATCGGCTCGCCACCCTGGGTTACCGCGACGTGTCGGTCTACGCGGGCGGCAAGCAGGACTGGGAGGCGGCCGGCCTGTCCTTCGAATCCGCAACGGCGCAAGCCACCGTCTGAGGAGCCAAGCCGTGAATTCAACTCATGGAAATGCCGCCTTGGAAGCGTACACTGCGCCTTACGCCTTGCTGCTGTTGCGACTGGCGCTCGGCACGATGTGGATCTCGCATGGCCTGCTCAAAGTACTGGTGTTTACGCTGCCGGGCACGGTGAATTTCTTTGAATCGGTCGGCCTGCCCGGATTTCTGGTCTATCCGGTGGTGGCCGCCGAGATCGCCGGCGGCATTGCCCTCGTGTTCGGGTTTTACGGCCGTTACGTTTCCCTGCTGTTGCTGCCGATCCTGCTCGGCGCAGCGTGGGTGCACTTTCCGAACGGCTGGGTATTCACCAGTTCGGGCGGCGGCTGGGAGTATCCGGTATTTCTCGCAGTGGCCAGTGCGGTCCACGCACTGGCCGGCGACGGCGCGCTGGCCATGCGCCTGCCGCGGTTACACCTTGCAACCTTGACCGCCTGAGCCGGGGCGGCGGAACAAGTAGAATGCAAGTTGCGTCGGCGGACCGGAAATTTTCCGGTCCGCAAGACGCCCTTCTCCGGGATTCCCCAATGCTTTCGATGACGCGCTGGCTGGCCGGCCTCATGGCCGCTTTCATTTTATGCAGCCCCAATGCTTTCGCCCAAACACGCTTTGTCACGCTCGGGCACGTGAACATCTCTTTCTATGAGGTCACCGCCAAGGTCGTTCAAGGCGTACTCGAGCGCCTGGGTTATACGGTTGCCGTCAAAAGTGCCCGCCATGCCGAAATCTATCCGCTGCTCGGATCCGGCGAAGTCGATTTGTTCGTCGCCGTGTGGCTGCCTGGCGCGCACGCGTCTTACTGGGAACAGTACAAGGACAGTTCGATGATCGTCACGACCCTGTTCGAGGATGCACGGCTATTCTGGTCGGTGCCGGACTACATTCCCGCGGCCGAGGTGAAAAGCGTCGCGGATTTGCGCAAACCCGAAATCGCGGCAAAGATGCAAAAGGAGATTTTTGGCACGCATCCCGACTCCGGGCTCATGGTCGGCTCGAAAAAGATCATGGAAGACTACGGTCTCGTCGACGCCGGCTATCAGCTCCTGCCCAAACCCGCCGAGCGCGCCGCTAACTTCAACGACAACATTGCCGCCAAGCGCTGGTTCGTCATACCGCTTTGGCAACCCAACTACCTCAACCGGCTCGCCAATATGCGCATCCTGGATGAGCCGAAACAGTTTTTGGGCGGCGCGGACAAGGCCTATCTGGTTGCGCACAAGGATTTCTATGCGAAGGTCGACAAGCACACGTGGAAAGCGTTGCAGCGCATTTCGCTATCGGTCAAGGCGGTAACGGAGATGGATTACCTGGTAAACGTCAAGCAGCTCACCCCCGAATATGCGGCGCGCAACTGGATGGCGGCACACCCGGATACCGTCAATTACTGGCTGCAACCGGACCCGGAGGATTGAAGCGATAACCAACGCGACAAATTAAAGCGGGGCGCGAAAGCGCCCCGCTTTTTTGCTGGTGCTGCGCGTTCAGATGTTGCGCTGTTTCATCTGGTCGGCAATGTAATCCGCCTGGCGCATGGCCAGGGAGACTATGGTGAGAGTCGGGTTCTCGGCTGCTCCAGTGGTGAACTGGCTGCCATCGCTGATGAACAGGTTTTTCACATCGTGCGCCTGTCCGTGCTTGTTGACGACACCATCGCGGGGGTTCGCGCTCATCCGACAGGTGCCGAGGTTGTGTGTCGAAGGATACGGCGGTGTGTAGTGCACGCGTTTCGCGCCGACCGCCTCGTATAGTGCCCTTCCGCGCTCGTATGCATGGTTGCGCATCGCCACATCGTTGGGGTGGTCGTCGTAGTGAACGTTCGGCACGGGCAGGCCCCATTGGTCCTTTTCAGTGGCATGCAGCGTGACCCGATTGGATTCCTGGGGCATGTCCTCGCCCACGATCCAAAGGCCGGCCATGAACCGATAGTTGTCCAGCGCCGACGCGTACTCCTTGCCCCATGCGCCAGGGTCGAGAAACGCCGGCATGAAAGGCAGGCCGAGCGAAAGGGTCTCCAGCTCGTAACCGCCCGCAAAGCCACGCGACGTATCAAAGACGGCTTCGTCGGAGACGATGCCCGCCATCGTCGTGCCGCGGTACATATGCACCGGCTCGGGCATTTCAGCGTAGACCGA
>JBDTRK010000130.1:0-9903 GCA_039931685.1 Betaproteobacteria bacterium
GCACAAACGCACCGCCCTTCTTCAGGTTCTCCGCAGTTTCCTTGGGATTGAACACAAGGGCTGTATAGAAAAAACAGAAGAAAACGATTGCCGAGGCATACAGCAGTACATAAATAGGCTGCCCCGGATGCAACGTGCCACTGATATCGCGCAACCAAACCATGTGCTCATTGCTGCCAAACCAGCCGGCCAGCGTGGCAGGGAACAAAATGATGCTGGACGCGAAAATCGGCGGGATCACTCCCGACATATTCAACTTCAGCGGCAGATGCGAACTCTGCCCGCCATAAACCTTGCGACCAACCTGTCGCTTTGCGTAATTCACCAGTATCTTGCGCTGTCCACGCTCGACAAAGACCACGAATCCGGTCACCAGAACCGCGCCTACCAGAAGCAGCAGCACCAGCGGGATCGAAAATGCACCGGTGCGCGCCAGTTCCAGCGTGCCGCCGATCGCACGGGGAAAACCCGCTGCGATACCAGCAAAAATGATCAGCGAGATGCCGTTGCCAATGCCGCGCTCGGTAATCTGCTCGCCAAGCCACATCAGAAACATCGTCCCTGTCACCAGGGTTACCACCGTCGTAAACCGAAACGCGAGCCCCGGTTCCATCACCAGGCCGCGTTGCGATTCCAACGCAATCGCGATTCCCAATCCTTGGAAGGTTGCCAGAAACAACGTGCCGTAGCGCGTGTACTGGGTAATCTTCCTGCGTCCTGCTTCGCCCTCCTTCTTCAGGGCTTCTAGCTTTGGCGACACCACGGACATCAGTTGCATGATGATCGACGCGGAAATGTAGGGCATGATTCCCAGCGCAAAAATGGTAAATCGCGACAAGGCGCCACCGGAGAACATGTTGAACATGTCCAGGATTCCGCCCTTCTGCGCCTTGAACAATTCCGCAAGCTGCACCGGATCGATCCCGGGCACCGGCACGTGCGCACCAATGCGATAGACGATCAGCGCGCCCAACAAGAAAAGCAACCGACGCTTCAGGTCACCAAACTTGCCCATTCCGATCAGAGGTTTTTCCGCCAAGCTCTAGCCTTCGACGCTACCGCCGGCCTTTTCAATGGCCGTGCGCGCACCCTTCGTAACCAGCAATCCACGCAATTTCACTTTGCGCTTGATTTCCCCGTTTAGTATTACCTTGGCTGACAACGCCGCATGGGGAACCACGCCGGCCTGCTTCAGCACCAGTATGTCAATATTGTCGACCGGCAGTTTGTCGAGCGCGGACAAGCGCACCTGCGCCGTATCGCCCTTGGTCAGGGAGATGAAGCCGCGCTTGGGCAAGCGACGGTGCAGCGGCATTTGACCGCCTTCGAAACCCACCTTGTGGAAACCTCCCGACCGCGCCTTCTGGCCCTTGTGACCGCGACCAGCCGTCTTGCCTGACCCGCTGCCAATACCTCGCCCAACACGCTTCTTCGCATGTTTGGCTCCCGCTGCCGGTTTAATCTGGTTTAAACGCATTTATGCCTCGAACTTGACCAGGTAATTCACCTTGTTGATCATGCCACGCACAGCCGGGGTATCTTCCAGCTCTACCGTGTGGTTGATGCGCCGCAGGCCGAGGCCACGCACCGTCGCGCGATGGCTTCCACGGGTTCCGATCACGCCACGCACAAGCGTGACCTTGACCGTCTTGCCCGATTTCTTTACCGCTTTTTTGTTCGTGGCCATGATCTCTTGACTCAAAACGTTAACCGAGGATTTCTTCAATTGACTTGCCGCGCTTAGCCGCTATCTCGGCCGGCGTGCTCATACCTTGCAAGCCATTGATTGTGGCGCGCACCACGTTATAGGGATTCGTCGAACCCAGACACTTGGCGAGTACGTTGGTCACGCCCATGACTTCGAAAATCGCTCGCATCGGTCCACCAGCGATGATCCCGGTGCCCTCGGATGCCGGCTGCATGAACACCTTTGCCGCCCCGTGCTCACCGACAACCGCGTGCTGCAGCGTGCCGTTCTTGAGACTGATCTTGACCATCTTGCGGCGAGCTTCGTCCATCGCCTTCTGCACCGCCACGGGCACTTCCCGGGCCTTCCCCTTGCCCATGCCGATTCCACCGTCGCCATCGCCCACCACCGTCAACGCCGCAAAGCCGAGAATGCGGCCACCCTTCACCACTTTGGTGACGCGGTTGACCGATACCATCTTCTCGCGCATGCCGTCGCTGCGATCATCGTTCTGTTGTTGCATTCTGGCCATGGTCTATATCCTCAGAATTTCAATCCGGCTTCGCGAGCCGCTTCAGCAAGTGCCTTCACACGGCCGTGATACTTGAATCCCGCGCGGTCGAATGCGACCTGTTCCACCCCTTGCGCCCTGGCCTTCTCGGCGATGCGCTTGCCAACAATTGCGGCCGCACTGACGTTGCCGCCGTTACCGAGTGCCTTGCGCACGTCCGGTTCGAGCGTCGATGCCGATGCCAACACCTTTGATGTCGGGTCGATCACCTGGGCATATATATGGTCATTAGAGCGATAAACCGCAAGCCTCACCGCCTTCAGTTCCGCAATCTTTGCGCGGGTCTGGCGGGCGCGGCGCATGCGAGATTGTTTCTTTTCAATCATGGTCGTCGGCTCCGTTACTTCTACTTCTTCTTGGTTTCTTTGAGCACTACGCGCTCGTCGGAATAGCGCACGCCCTTGCCCTTGTAGGGTTCCGGCGGACGATAGCCGCGCACATCTGCCGCCACCTGTCCGACGACCTGCTTGTCGATTCCCTTAATCAGTATTTCGGTCTGCACCGGGGTCTCCACCTTGATCCCCTTGGGCATCTGATGGACCACCGGATGCGAAAAACCGAGGGTCAGATTGAGCTTGTCGCCCTGCGCCTGCGCGCGATAGCCCACACCCACCAGTTGCAGCTTTCTTTCGTAACCCTTGGTTACGCCCTGCACCATGTTCGCCACCAAGGCCCTCAACGTGCCGGACATTGCGTTCGTCTGGATCGATTCGTCCAGCACCTTGAAAACGAGATCGTCTCCGTCCCGCGTCACGCCAACGGTCGTGGAAAGGGATTGTGACAACGTGCCGAGCGGCCCCTTGACGGAGATCATTCCGGACGCGACGGTCACGTCTACGCCTTTCGGAACGGTGATCGGAAGACTACCAATGCGAGACATCTTGTTTTGCTCCTATGCCGCTTTACGCAACGATGCACAACACTTCGCCGCCAACGCCGGTCTGGCGCGCCTTGCGGTCGGTCATGACGCCCCGGGAAGTGGAGACGATCGCCACACCCAGTCCGTTCATAACTTCCGGAATATCGTTTGCCGGCTTGTAAATGCGCAACCCAGGGCGGCTTACCCGTTCAATTCGTTCAATCACGGGACGACCGGCGTAGTACTTCAAACCGATCTCCAGAATTTTCTTGCCGTCGTCGTCGCGAACCGCAAAGTCTTCGATATAGCCTTCGTCCTTGAGGACTTTGGCAATCGAGATCTTGAGTTTACTTGTGGGCATGACAACCGACGTCTTCTCCGCAGTTTGCGCGTTGCGGATGCGCGTCAGCATGTCGGCAATGGGGTCACTCATACTCATCCGAAGTCTCCTGCTACCAGCTTGCTTTGGTCACGCCGGGAATCTCGCCACGCATGGCGATTTCGCGCAGCTTGTTGCGGCCGAGGCCGAACTTGCGGAACACCCCGCGAGGGCGGCCGGTCAGTGCGCAACGATTTCGCAAACGCACCGGGCTGGAATCGCGAGGCAGCCTGCCGAGTTTGTCGCGCGCTTCCGTACGGTCTTCATCGGAGGCCTTGCTGTTGTTGATGATCGCGAACAATTCGGCGCGCTTTGCCGCGAATTTCTTCACGGTGGCGCGGCGCTTTTGGTCCCGATTGATCACTGCGGTCTTTGCCATGACGATCTCAGTTCTTGAAAGGGAACTTAAAAGCCGCGAGAAGCGCGCGCGCCTCTGCATCGGTCTTCGCTGTAGTTGTAATCGTGATATTCAATCCCCGAAGCACGTCGATCTTGTCGTACTCGATCTCGGGAAATATGATTTGTTCCTTCACGCCCAGGTTGAAATTTCCGCGCCCATCAAACGAGCGCGCGGAGATTCCCCGGAAATCGCGAATACGAGGAATTGCAATAGAAACCAGGCGATCCAGGAATTCGTACATGCGCCCGCGCCGCAGCGTCACCATGCAGCCGATCGGGTAGTCCTTGCGAATCTTGAAGCCGGCGATGGACTTCTTGGCCTTCGTGACCACCGGTTTCTGGCCGGCGATCTTGATCATGTCGCCGACGGCGTTTTCCAGAATCTTCTTGTCGTTGACCGCCTCGCCGACACCCATGTTCAGGACGATCTTGTCAATGTGCGGGACCTGCATGATCGTCTTGTATCCAAACTGCTTCATCAATGCCGGCACCACTTCGTCGCGGTAGTGCTTCTGCAGACGCGCCGCCTGAGCGGGTGCGGCTTTCTCGGTAACTGCTGCCTTTGCCTTCGCCATATCTTCCTCTTACGCGTCCAGCATCTCGCCGTTCGACTTGAAGGTCCGTACGCGACGGCCGTCTTCCAGCAGCTTGACGCCGACACGGTCCGCCTTCTGGGTGGTCGGATTGAACAAGGCCACGTTGGAAATGTGGATTGGCATTTCCTTCGCGACAATACCGCCCGTGGATCCCTTCATCGGATTGGGCTTCTGGTGCTTCTTCACGCTGTTGGCACCTTCGACCAGAAGATAGTCGTCGCCAAGCACGCGCAATACCGCCCCGCGCTTGCCCTTGTCTTTGCCGGTGATGACGACCACGTTGTCACCTTTACGAATCTTGCGCATGATATTTCCTTACAACACTTCAGGGGCGAGCGATACGATCTTCATGAAACGCTCGGTACGCAGTTCACGCGTAACCGGTCCGAAAATACGGGTGCCGATCGGCTCGAGCTTGGCGTTGAGCAAGACCGCAGCATTGGAATCGAATTTCACCAGCGAGCCATCCTGACGGCGTACGCCGCTTGCTGTGCGCACGACCACGGCGTTGTAGATTTCGCCCTTCTTGACGCGGCCGCGCGGCGCGCAGTCCTTGATGCTGACCTTGATGATGTCGCCGATGCCGGCATAGCGGCGCTTCGAGCCGCCCAGCACCTTGATGCACATCACCGAGCGTGCGCCGGTATTGTCGGCCACGTCGAGCCTGCTTTGCATTTGAATCATCTGCTTTCTCTCTCCAACTTCGCCTGCCTCTATGCTGCTTGGTCGGCAGACCAGTTTTGGAACCCGTCCGGGTCAGAAGCCGGTCCGCTCAGGAAGCGTTCCGGGAAAAAGGCGGCATTCTAAGGAAAAAACGCCGCCGCGGCAAGGGGATTAGATATCGTCCTTGGCCTTTTCTACCAACTTCACCACTTTCCACGCCTTGGTCTTGGACAGCGGGCGGGTCTCCTCGATCAGCACCAGGTCACCTGGATGAAATTCGTTTTGTTCATCGTGAGCATGATATTTCTTGGAGCGGCTGACAAATTTCCCGTATAGCGGGTGCTTGACCTTGCGCTCGACCAGGACCGTCACGGTCTTATTCATTTTGTCGCTGGTGACCCGCCCGGTCAGCTTGCGCGGGTTTGACGTGGATGTCTGCTCGTTCATGCTTTATTCGCCTTTTCACCGATCAGCGTGCGCACCCGAGCAATGTCGCGGCGCACCTTCTTGATTTCACTGGTATTGGTTAGCTGCTGGGTAGCCAGTTGCATGCGCATGGAAAATTGCGCCTTCAGCAACTCATTGAGTTCCTTGCCCAGATCTACATCGGACTTGGTCCGCAGTTCACTCGCCTTCATCGCTTAGCCCACCTGTCTGATTACGAACGTGGTCTGGATCGGCAGTTTGGCGGCTGCCAGACGGAACGCCTCGCGCGCCAACGTTTCGTCTACGCCGTCCATCTCATACAAAACCTTGCCGGGCTGGATTTCCGCCACGTAATACTCCGGGTTGCCCTTGCCGTTGCCCATGCGCACTTCCGCAGGCTTCTGTGAAATCGGCTTGTCCGGGAAAATGCGGATCCAGATCCGCCCACCACGCTTGATGTGACGCGTCATTGCGCGACGCGCCGCCTCGATCTGACGCGCGGTTAGTCGACCACGGCCGACGGCCTTGAGGCCGAACTCGCCGAAGCTGACCTTGGCACCGCGCGTGGCCACGCCGGTATTGCGGCCCTTCTGCTCCTTGCGATATTTCCTTCTAGCTGGTTGCAGCATTCTTTGCTCCTCGTCTTGCCTTGCGCTCCGGTTCGGGAGCGGGCGCAACCACCGGTTGCTCGCCGCGGCCCAGCACTTCGCCCTTGAACACCCAAACCTTGATGCCAATCACACCATAAGTCGTCTTAGCCTCAGAGAATCCGTAGTCGATATCGGCACGCAGGGTGTGCAGCGGCACTCGACCTTCGCGATACCACTCGGTGCGCGCGATTTCTATTCCGTTCAGGCGTCCCGCGCTCATGATCTTGATGCCCTGCGCGCCCAGGCGCATGGCATTCTGAATTGCGCGCTTCATGGCGCGACGGAACATGATCCGCTTTTCCAACTGCTGCGCGATCGAGTCCGAAATCAATTGCGCATCGACTTCGGGTTTGCGCACTTCCTCGATGTTGACATGGACGGGCACGCCCATCAGCTTCTGCAATTGCCCGCGCAGATTCTCGATGTCTTCGCCTTTCTTGCCAATGACTACGCCGGGACGCGCACTGTAGACGGTAATTTTCGCGTTTTTGGCCGGGCGCTCGATCACAACCTTGCTGACCGAGGCATGCGCCAGCTTCTTCTTCAGGAAGTCGCGAACCTTGATGTCCTCTTGCAGCATGCCAGGGAAGTTTTTGCTGTTCGAGTACCAGCGTGAGGTCCAATTGCGCTGGACGGAAAGCCGGAATCCGATCGGGTGAATTTTCTGTCCCATGCTTACTCCTTGTCCCCGACGGTAAGATAAATATGGCACGTGGGCTTGGTTATCTTGAATCCACGACCCTTGGCGCGCGGCATGAAACGCTTGAGGCTGGCGCCCTGTTCAACGTGAATGATTTTCACGTTCAATTCGTCAATATCCGCACCATCGTTATGCTCGGCATTGGCAATCGCCGATTCGAGCACTTTGCGAATGATCTTGGCACCCTTCTTGGGGCTGAAGGCCAGCAAATTGAGCGCCTTGTCGACCGGCATGCCGCGAATCTGGTCCGCGACAAGTCGACCTTTCTGGGCAGACAACCTGACACCACGCAGTACAGCAGAAGTTTTCATAGTCATGTCTCCTCGTCGCCCTTACTTCCTCGGACCGGAAGAGGGGGCGGTACTGGCCTTCTTGTCACCGGTGTGACCCTTGAAGGTGCGCGTCAACGCAAACTCGCCGAGCTTGTGTCCGACCATGTTCTCGCTGATGTAGATCGGCACGTGCTGCCTGCCGTTGTGAATCGCGATGGTCAGCCCGACAAAATCGGGAAGGATTGTCGAACGGCGCGACCAGGTTTTGATCGGACGCTTGTCTTTGGTCGCTCTCGCCGCATCCACCTTCTGCACCAGATGATGGTCGACGAACGGGCCTTTTTTTACGGAACGTGCCATATATCCTGTCCTTATTTGCCGTGACGATTGCGCACAATCATGCTGCGCGTGCGCTTGTTGCGGCGAGTCTTGTAACCCTTAGTTGGAGTGCCCCAGGGACTCACTGGATCGCGGCCGGCTGCGGTTTTGCCCTCCCCGCCACCGTGCGGGTGATCAATCGGGTTCATGGCAACGCCACGCACCGTCGGGCGTATGCCGCGCCAGCGCACACGTCCGGCTTTGCCGATCGATTCCAGATTGTGATCCTCGTTACCCACTTCTCCAATCGTGGCACGGCAATCGACGTGCACCTTGCGGATTTCGCCGGAACGCAGGCGCAACTGGGCATAAACACCCTCGCGAGCCAGCAACTGTACCGATGTACCTGCCGCACGAGCGATCTGCGCCCCTTTGCCTGGCTGCATTTCGATACAGTGAACCGTCGTTCCGACCGGAATATTACGTAGCGGCAACGTGTTGCCCGATTTGATCGGAGCCTCTGAGCCGTTGATGATCTCCTGGCCGACGGTCGTGCCTTTTGGCGCGATCACGTAACGGCGTTCGCCGTCCGCATAACACAGCAATGCAAGGCTGGCGCTCCGGTTCGGGTCGTACTCGATGCGTTCCACCTTCGCCACGATCCCATCCTTGTCGCGCACGAAGTCGACGATGCGATAGTGCTGCTTGTGCCCACCACCCTTGTGGCGCGTGGTGATATGGCCGCTGTTGTTGCGGCCGGCGCGCCGGCTCTGCTTTTCGATCAGCGCGGCAACCGGCCTGCCCTTGTGCAGTTCGGAATGCACGACTTTGACGAGCGCCCGGCGGCCCGGCGATGTTGGTTTTACTTTGACCAGTGCCATTACTTGGCCTCCCCGGCTGCAAAATTGATTTCCTGGCCCGGCATGAGGCAAACGTAAGCCTTCTTCCAATGCCGGCGACGACCGATAAAACGACCGAAGCGCTTTTCCTTGCCCTTGACGTTGGCCACCTGCACGCTGTCGACCTGCACTTTAAAGAGCAATTCCACTGCCGCCTTGATCTCAGGCTTCGTGGCATCGGCGGCGACGCGAAAAACCACCTGCTCGTTCTTGTCGGCGACGTAGGTGCTTTTTTCCGAAACCACCGGGGCGAGCAGAACCTGCATCAACCGTTCCTGATTGAAAACAGCCGGCTTGCTGGCGCTCTGTTTTATTACAGCTTCGCTCATGCCAGCATCTCCTCGATTTTTGCGACTGCACCCTTGGTGATCAGCGTGTTTTCGAAACGCAGCAGGCTGACCGGGTCGGTCTGTTTTGGTTCGATCACAAGCACGTTCACCAGGTTGCGTGCAGACAGCACCAGATTCTCGTCCAGCTTGTCGGTGATGATCAGCACATTTTCCAGACCCATATCCTTGACTTTCTGCGCCAGAATCTTGGTCTTGGGCGAGGCAAGTACGAAATCTTCCACGACAGCCAACCTCCCCTCGCGCGCGAGTTGCGACAGTATCGCCGCCAGTCCGGCGCGGAACATCTTGCGATTGACCTTGTGCGTGAAATTCTCTTCCGGGCTGTTCGGAAATATCTTTCCGCCTCCACGCCACAACGGGCTGGACGCCATGCCGGCACGCGCACGGCCGGTACCTTTTTGCCGCCACGGTTTCTTGGTGGATTTGGCGATTTCGCTGCGGCCCTTCTGGGCACGCGTTGCCATGCGGCCATTGGCCAGATAGGCAGTTACTACCTGGTGCACCAGGGATTCGTTGTACTCGCGGCCAAATAATTCGTCCGACGCCTTCACGCTGGCGCTGGACTGACCTTTCGCGTCGATCAGTTTCAAGTCCATTACGCCCTCGCCTTCGCGGAAGGATGCACAACCAGGCCGCCACCTTCGGACCCCGGTACCGCGCCCTTGATGAGCAATAGCTGACGCTCGGCATCGATGCGCACAATCTGCAATTTTTGCGCGGTACGCTTCACTGCGCCAAGATGGCCGGACATGCGCTTGCCGGGAAATACGCGACCCGGGTCCTGCGCCATGCCGATGGAACCGGGCACATTGTGGGAACGCGAATTGCCGTGAGTGGCCCGGTTGGAGGAAAAATGATGGCGCTTGATGACGCCGGCGAAACCCTTGCCGAGGGTCGTGCCAGTAACGTCCACCAACTGGCCGACCTTGAAAATATCGACACCAATCTGCCCGCCAACCTTGAAATTGGCAAGTTGATCGGGCTCTACGCGAAATTCACTGAGAACATGACCGGCCTCAACACCCGCCTTGGCAAAATGCCCGGCGGCCGGCTTGTTCACGCGACTGGCGCGACGTTTTCCGAATGCGACCTGGACCGCGGCATAACCGTCGGTTTCCGGCGTCTTGATCTGGG
>JBDTRK010000131.1:0-9823 GCA_039931685.1 Betaproteobacteria bacterium
TCGGCGAGGATCCGGTCATCGGCCAGCGCAAGCAGTCCGGGCCGCAACGTGAGCAAGTGGCCGGCGAGGTTTCCGCTGTCCACCGACGAGACATACAGCGGCGCCAGCGGCAGCAGCGACTGCGTGTCGTACCAGTTGTAGAAGTGCCCCCGGTACTGTGTCAGCCCCGCCATGGTCGCGAGTGCCTGCGCGGTGCGTTCGAGGCAGTTGCCTGCGGGGATGTAGCCGAAGTCGTGGGCGGTCAGATTGGCCAGCAGCGCGAGCCCCATGTTGGTCGGCGAGGTGCGGTGCGCAACCTTGCCCACCGGATGCTCCTGGAAGTTGTCCGGCGGCAGCCAGTTATCGTCGGCACCGACGAAGGTCTCGAAAAATGCCCACGTGCGACGCGCGTGTTTGCGCAGAAAGGTGATCTGGTCGGCCGCGAGCCGCGGTTCGCGACGGATGAGCGGCCGGCTGATCCACCAGGCGATGGCGGGTGAGACAAGCCACAAGATTAGTATCGGGCCGGCCACCGCCAGCGCCGCCGGCGCGGCAGCCGTCAGGTATGCCGTGGTAATGGCGGCTAGCGCAGGCGCCATCCACATCGACCGGTAACTGGCCAGCAGACCGGTGCGATTGTCGACCTCTGCGGAAGCGGACGTCGTCCATTCCAGCAGACGTTTTTTCGAGACCAGTATTCGCCAGTTGGTGCGGATGATCGCGTCCAGGCTGAAGTGGGCCTCGTAGGGCAGGCACGCCAGCGTGAAGGCCGACTGCGCGAATTGCTCGCCGGTGGCGCGCGCGGCCGCGGCAAGATGCTGGCGAAGCAGCACATCATCGGGTTTGCGGAACAGTTCATAGATGGAGGCGGTAAGGGATGGAATCAGGATGATTCCCATCACCACCAGGGTCCAGGCCCAGGCGGGAGACAGGACCGTCCAGCCCAGCAGCAGCAGGATGGTCAACGCCGCCGGAATCAGGCTGCGGCGCAGATTGTCGAAAATCTTCCATTGGGACAGCACCGACAGGGTGTTCTGCCGGCGGCCGGCACCGGCGTCGCCGGCGGGAACGCGCGGCAGCAGCCACGATGCAATCTGCCAGTCGCCGCGCATCCAGCGGTGCCGGCGACTGACGTCGGCTTGATAGCTGGCGGGATATTCTTCATACAACTGTACATCGCTGATCAGCGCGGAGCGCGCGCAGCAACCTTCCAGCAGATCGTGGCTGAGTATGCGATTTTCCGGGAAGCGGCCCTTGAGTGTCCGCTCGAACGCGTCGACATCATAGATGCATTTGCCGATGAACGAACCTTCGCCAAACACGTCCTGGTAAACATCGGAAACGGCACGCGTATACGGATCGATGCCGGGCTCGCTGCCGAACAGGCGCGCATACCAGGAGCGGTTGGCGCCGGGAAGGCTCACCGCCACGCGCGGCTGCAGGATGCCGTAACCCTCGACGACCCGCTGCGCGGCCACATCGTAGACGGCGCGATTGAGCGGATGTGCCATGCTGGCCACAAACTGGCGGGCGGTGTCGCGCGGCAATTGTGTGTCCGTGTCGAGGGTAATCACGTACCTCACATTGGTGAGGATTCCGGTCCCGCCGACAACAAGCGAGAAGCGGTCGTCGCCGCCACCGCGCAGCAGCGAATTCAGCTCGGCAAGTTTGCCGCGCTTGCGCTCGTAGCCCATCCAGACGTGCTCCGCCGGATTCCAGCGGCGCGGCCGGTGGAACAGGAAGAAGGAATCGTTTTGGGTATTGCGGTATTTGTCGTTCAGTGCGGTTATCCGCTCCTCGGTAAGCCGCAGCAACGGCCCGTCTGCGGTGAGATTTTCCTGTTGCGCGTCGGCAAAATCCGTCAGCAGGCCGAAGTGCAGGCTTTCGTCGCGATTGGCGAGGAAACGCACCTCGAGCGCTTCGACCAGCGCCTCGATGCCCGCAGCGCTGGTAAGCATGGTTGGTACGACCACCAGCGTGCGCGATTCGGACGGAATGCCGTGCGAAAAATCCATGCGCGGCAGCAACCGCGGCGCGACCAGCAGGGTCGCCAGCCAATTCGTCAGCGCCACGCCCAGCTGGCTGGCGGCAAGCACGGCGAGGAAGCCGATCAACAACATTTCCCACTCGCGCACGCCGTTGGCATGTGCCTGCGCCAGGAGAACGACCGACAACAGCAGCGTGAACAGCGCGATCGTCCCCAGATACGGCAGCAACGGCAAATGCCTGGCCGGTTTCGCGGGAAGGGGGTTGGTCGTCTCATGCGCGGCAGTTGCCTCTGCCGCGCCGGCAAGCAGCGGCAGGCCTTTGTCGACCAGGTAGAAACCGACATGTGCCGCGCGGGCATGATTGCCGTCGTCACGGCCATCCTTGCCGGCTGCGGCCTCATGGGCAAGCCCGATCGCGCGCGTCGCCACATCGCCCTCGGACAGGTGGCATTTCTTCGCGGTCTTTTCGATGACATGGCGATAGGCGTCGCGGGTGGCAAAATCCATCCGGCCATAAATGCCGCCGGGATCCTTGCGCAAGGTCTGTTCGACCAGGCTCATCGTCTCGACGAATTCGCGCCAGTCCATGGCCCCCAGGAAGCGCAGGCTGGCGATGCTGTTGCTGATCGAGACCTGGGCGGACGCCTGCCGCTGGGTTTCAGACTGCACCAATTGCTCGATGGTCTGGTCGGACTCGGAGAGCAATTGCTCGATCCAGGTCAGCGGCAGGGCCAGCGCGGCGCTCTGGCCTTGCAGACGGCGCGCAAATTCCGACACGAACGCAGTGGTCATCGGCGGGCTGGACCGCGCCATGTCCGCGATCACCAGGATCAGGCTCTTCGGATCCTTGTCGGCGATCTCGGTCATTTGGTCGGCCCAGGAGTCGGCCAGGTTGCGGTCGATGATTCCCGCTGCCACCCGGACCGCAACGCGGCGCAGGTTTTCGATCAGCGCCAGTCGCAACATGATGGGGATTGCCCACAGTTCGCCAAGTTTGAGGGCAGTAATCGTCTGGTAGGCCGATATGAAGCGGCTGAGGCTCTCCGGGTCCACCCGGCCGTCGCCATGGGAAATCGTCTGCAACGCGAGGTCATATACACGGGGAAACCCGGTCGATGGTCCGCGGGCCAGGCGGGGCAGTTCCCGGCTGTAACGTTTTGGAAAGTGTCGCTTGGCCGTGAAGATCTGTTCCTCGATCAGATAAAAATTATCGAGCAGCCATTCCCCGGCCGGGGTTATTCGCCGATTTGCGGTTACCGCGGATGTCAGCAGATTGCTGACGCTGATCAGGATCTCTTCGTTCGCGGCCAGTCGCGCCAGGAGCTGATCGCGTCCGCGGCCTTGCGCCAGCCGGTGCGCCGCCGCGAGGGTCTTGCCGTACTGCTCCATCTGGTCGGCACTGAGCAGCTCGGATCGCAGCGGCTGCTCGTCGAGATTCTCCAGGGGCAAGACGTCGTCCCGGAAGCCGGTCCGCCAATGGCGCAACCGGCGGAAAATGGTTGTTGCGTTCACCTTCAATCGTCTAGCCTCTTTTCTGACGGGCTGGCGCCGGGGAATCGTATCCCTGCCCGGTTCGCCGCTAGCGGCCGACGGAAGGCAGACACCACGCTATTTTGCACCCGGATTGTTTTTGTTCGTTACAAAGGCAAGCTTTCAAGCAAATCCGCCAGGGCTTCGGCATGTTTCTTTTCTCCCGCGAGGATTCCCTCCAGCAGGCGACGTGTGTCGGGATCTTGATCACCGAGGTAATCGACGACGTCGCGGCAACTGTCCATGGCGATGCACTGTGCAAGCATGTCTTTCTTGATGAAGTCGATAAACGCATGGCCCGTCGCGGTGCCGGCAGCGCCGCGAACCAGGCCGCCGGTCGCGGGATCGGGCCGTCTCCCCAGCTGAATAATGCGTGCCTCGATCTGGTCGGCATGGCGTTGCGCCTCGATTGAGTGCGCCACGAACAGTTCTGTCCGACCGAGGTCTTGATCGCCATCGTCCCGGCCAACTACGTGGCCATCACGAGCCGCACAGGCCCGAAAGGTGGTCAGCAGGTGGTTCAATAGCGTCACAACGGTCGCGGCAAGCGTGCCGGCGTTGCGCACACCGGCGCTTTCAACAATGCATGCGCGGATGCGCCCGCGCAAGGCCTGGATCTCGGTAGGGAAACGCCTGCCTGACATGCCTTCGCCGGCAGGCTGAAGGCGATAGTCCGGGCTCGGCCGGTCGGCCATGCGTTGAATATTCACGAGACGGCCCGCCTGGATGAACGCGGACGCGCATATATGGTGACCCGCGGTCCCGCCGCCGCAGGACGCGCGCGGCCGTCAAACAGATTCATTCCCCGTGTCATCGCGATGCGCCGTTGCCATGTCAACTTTGCCTGCCCAATTGCGCGCGCCGGTCCCGCGAGTGTTGCCACCAACGCTTAGCGCGGCGCGATGTTCCCGTTATCGTCGGAAACGATGATCTCGACGCGGCGGTTCAGCTGCCGGCCGGCGGCGGTATCGTTACCGGCGACGGGATAGGACTCACCGTATCCGCGTGATTTGATGCGCGCCGCGCCGATGCCCATGTCCAGCAATGCCGTGCGCACCGCCAGGGCGCGATTGTCCGAAAGCTCCTGGTTGCGGCTATTGCTGCCGGTGCCGTCGGTGAAGCCTTCGATCATGACGTTGCGCTGCGGATACTGTTTAACAAAGTCGGCAAGTTTCTGTACATTGCGCATGCCGCCCGACTTGAGTTGCGCCTGGTTGGTGTCGAACAGTACGTCGCCGAGCGTGATGACCATGCCGCGATCGGTTTTCTTCGCTTCCATGTCGCGGAGCTGGCCTTCCAACTGGCGCGCGCGGCCTTCCGCGTCCAGCGTTTGCTGGCGGGCGGCTTCGGCGTTCAACTGCGCGACGTTGGCCGCCTGCCTGTCGGTCGCCGCTTCGCGTTGTGACGCTTCGGCACTGCGCAGTGACGCATCCGACTGGCGTTGCGAAGCCTCGGCACTGCGAAGTGACGCTTCCGACTGGCGTTGCAGGGCCTCGGCATTGCGCTCGGATGCTTCGGTCTGGCGTTGCGAGGCTTCAAATTTGCGTTGCGTGGATTCGGCGTTGCGTTGCGCCGCATTCGCCTCGCGGGTGCGCGCCTCGAGTCGAACCCGGTCGCGCTCGGCGCCGGCATTGGCCACCGCCAATTCCGCGGTCTTTTGGCGGGCGGTTGCCTGGGCGATGGCGACCTGCTGTTTCGCCACATAAGCCAGGTGGTCGACGACCGAACTGTCTTCGCGCTTGCTGAATGCGTTATTGGCCTTGTCCAAGGACTCGCCCGCCTGTCTCAGTTCGCCGGCGGCAAGGCTGGTCACCTGCGCATTGGCCTGCGCATCGCTGTAGTCGTTGCGCGCCTGGTCCAGCAGGGAATTGCCGGCAGGGAGTGAGCTGCAGCCGGCCAGCAACGCAACGGCGACCAGCGCGGAGGATAGGGTGTGAGCGGTCTTCATGATCAGGTTCTCGATTCGGGTCTAGTTGTTCTTACGGTTGATTTCTTCGCGCAACACGCGACTGTCTTCCTGGGTGACGTTGGCCGCCTGGCGGGCCTTGCCGGCATGCGCGATCTTCTCGGCCAGGCGCGCGTCGGCTTGCGCCTCTTCGGCGAGGCGGCGTGCGTTCTCGTATTCTTCCTTGCCCATGGCGCGGTTGGCGCGATCCATCCGCTCTTGCGCAGATTTCATTTCCACCGGCGCAAATTCGACGCCGCCGGCGCTGATCGCGTTGGCAACCGCCAGCTTTGAGACCGCCATCTGTTCGGTCGGCGGGGGAATGCTCGCGCAGCCGGCCAGCACAACGGCAGCAATGCCGAATGCGCGGGACCAGTGAATAGCGGAAATTTTGTTCATGATCTCTTTCGCTTAATGTTGGTGTAACCGCATCCCGATCGCGCCGGAGACAAGCATCGATGCGACGCCATCGGGAACGTCGCGCACGGCTTGGGGGCCGTCGCGCTAAATCGAGCTTCTGTGTTTGCCCTGGTGCCGCCTGATGCTTTTCGGCACTATTGGTATTTTCAGCTTCGGTGCACGATATGTCTGTGCGTTGACGTACAGACTGCCTGCAAGTCACCGTCGTGAAGGTCGCCAAGAAATCGCGTGCGCTTCAAGCGGGTCGGCATACTCATGGGGTGAGTGAGGAATTCAATACCACCTCCTTAACCAGACGACAAATTCGGCGCCTGCCGCGACCGGTTTCGATTCTGGGACACGAATGAGCACAGGGTGACGAGACGTGTTCTCAGTGCGCGGAACCAGCATCCACGCGCCTTTCGGGAACTTTTCGGTCTGACAAGGCCGTCTTTGCTGGTTCCGACCAACCCTGCCGGTGCCGCGACCGTATTAGTCTGGCCACTGGCGGTGCGCGCGATACAGCGCGATATCGATCTTGTACGTCGCACGGGGCGCGCCGCCGCCATCGGGAACCGCCGGATTGAGGGCGCTCTGGTAGGCGCTGTCCGCAAATTGATCCGTTGCCGATTCGGTCGCGGCATGGCAGCGAGCCTTTTCCGGTCCTTCAAGGTGGGCGCACGCCGCATCGGCCGCGGCTTTTGCTGTTTTGGCCGGCTGTATGGTGGCGGCGATTTCGGCCTGGCGCGTGTGGCTCGCGGATTCGGCGGTGGTGAATGTGCCGGCCGACGTCTTGGCAATCGTCGTGGCAACCGCATAGATGCCCGTCAGCACGACCGCTCCGATCAACATTCCTGCAGCGAGTTTCGACATTGGCGTTCTCCTCAAGCCTGCCGTTGACGTTTGTGGGCGTTCCCTCCGGCACAGAGGTCTGTACCATCGACCAGCCCGCGACCGCCGCGGCGGGACGACAGCGAACGGCCACTTTGACGGGCCGGGTTCGCGCAAGCGTTCTTAGCGGGGGTTCATCGCAGGTGAAGGCTGCCGGCACCAAACAGGCCCAGCAGGCCAATGACAATGAGATAGATCGCCACGATGTAGTTCAGCAGCCTGGGCATGACAAGGATGAGGATGCCCGCGAGCAGGGCGACCAGCGGACCGATACTGAGGTTGAGATTCATGGTGATTTCCCGGTTCGATAGAGACGGTGGCGGCAGGCCCGGCGTGCGCACGTTGCGATCATGCCGGTCGCGTTCGTGGACTGCCCGAAAGGATCAGGCTAGACAGGATTCGGATCCGCGTCGGTGCGGTGGGCTACATACGGTCAGTACGTGTGACAACACCCGGGCCGATCAGCCTCCCGGGCGCCTCGCCTTGAATCCGGCCGATGTGCAGGCTAGCCTGCATATTTCATGGGTCGGCCCCTCCTCGTCACCATTTTCACTCTTGGCAACGGCCAACTAAGTGAAATCCAATTTGTACTTCGACCTTCGCCGGGCCTTCGCGCTCGATAATGGATCGCTGGCCGGCGCCGGGTTTGCCAGATGAGCGTTCTCTTCCCGTGGCATGGCTCGCCATGCCGTGGTCAGTCGAACGAAAAATCGCTCACCCATCGACCCTCGGAAACCGCTGCATCGGTTTCCGGTTCGGACGGGCGCGACGCATGCGCCGCGAAACCCCCGCCTCACTTCGTCGAACGCGTCTCCATGAAATGTGCAGGCTAGCCGAGGGCGGCGCGGTAAGTATCTTTCACCGTCTTGTAGCATTCGCATGAGACCGCTTCGAGGCCGGCGCGGTCGAGGATGGTGATGTGACCGCGGCTGTAGCGGACCAGCTTTCGTTCCTGCAGCAGCCCGGCGGCGTTGGTGACACCGACGCGGCGCACGCCGAGCATGCGGGCGAGCACTTCATGGGTCAGAAAGAACTCGTTGGCGTGCGCCCGGTCGTGCGTCATCAACAGCCAGCGGGCGAGACGCGAATCCAGGGCATGAAAGCGGTTGCACGCCGCCGTTTGCGCGAGCTGGGCCAACAGCACGTAGATATAACGCTGCAGGTTGTGTCGCAGTGCCACGCTCTGTTCCAATTCGGCGAGAAATGTCGCCGCGGTCATGCGCAGCGCCGGGCCCGGACCCTGCACCACCACCCGCAGGGGCGAAACATTCACCCCCAGCATGAGTGGAACGCCGACCATTCCTTCGTTGCCGACCAGTTCCACTTCCAGGCTGGCGAGGTTATTGACCGGGATCACCAGGGAAATAAAACTGGCGGTCGGAAAGTACACGTGGCTGATTCGCCGCGCGGGTTCGCAGAGAACGTCGGCAAACTTCAGTTCGACCGGCTCACAACGGGCAAGCACATGTTGACGGTCCTTGCGGGGAAGCCCCGACAGCAGCAGATTGGCGACCGGCTCGCGTTTCAGGACACACACGGGATTCTTCCAGGGCGCGCGGGCAACCCGGTGGCTTGCGATGGCATCGCCAGCAGTACCTGTGAGTGAATGAACGGTCATTGATTCGCTGCGGCGACTCTTTCAAATGGCGCATTGCTTGGTTGAGACACACGTGCAGCCGGGCGATGGCACCACCATGGCCGCGGTTCCCCGCACTTTTCCGGATTCATTACGCGTCGATCGGGTTCGACCGACGAATCAACTTGAATCGATTATCCGCATGGGCGCCCCGCCGTCCGTGCAGCAACGTACATAAGCCGTGTCGTGGCGCCGGCTGCCGCCAGGACCGCTTTCGGCCAAGCCCCGGGGGGAAACGTCAGGAGCGGAACTTTCCGAGCGTCTGAAAGGGATCGCCCCCGGGAATGTCCGCGAGCAGGCGGTCGAATTCTTTTTTTACCACCCTGTAGCATTCACAAACTTCCAGTTCGAGGCCGGGCCGGTCCAGCACCGAGATACGGCCACGGCTGTAGCGAATCAGGCCGGCGCGTTGCAGCTTTCCCGCCGCTTCCGTCACGCCTTCGCGCCGCACGCCGAGCATATTGGCAATCAACTCCTGGGTCATGGTCAATTCCGGCGTTTCCAGGCGGTCGAGACTGAGCAGCAACCAGCGACACAGTTGCTGCTCCACCGAATGGTGTCGATTACATACCGCCGTCTGCGCCATCTGTGTAATCAACGCCTGCGTGTAGCGTAACAGCAGGTGCATTACCGGTCCGGCCCGGTTAAATTCCTCCTTCAGGCTTTGCGCTTTCAGCCGATAGCCATAGCCCGCGCTTTGCACCACGGCCCGACTCGGCGTGGTCTCGCCGCCCATGAACAGCGCAATGCCGAGAATTCCCTCATTGCCGACCACGGCGATCTCGGCGGATGCGCCATTCTCCATGACGTAGAGCAGGGAGACGATCGATGTGGTCGGAAAATAGACATGCTGCAAGCGCCCGCCCGATTCGTAGAGCGCTTCGCCGAGCGGCATGGGAATCAGTTCCAGGCGGGCAGACAGGCGCTCGAATTCATCCATCGGCAAGGCGGCAAGAAGGTGGTTCTGCTTGGGGTGATGTGGCGAGGCCATAGGCGAACATCCGGAAACGGTTACGATTGCGTGTATTGACGGCATTGGCCCGACCAGGCGCCTTTGCCCGCTTATGATACCAAGGTTGGCCGGCACTCTGTGCGCTAGCGGACAGGCGATGCGGCGGGCGGCTTCCCGCCGCATGCGTTCACCACGCATGCGGGGACCGGGCGAACAGCCGGAAATCGATTCGGCTCACGGTGGGCCGCGCCGGCAAGGCGCCATTTTTCCACGCTATGTTCGTTGGCGTACGGATAAGCGCGTGCATATCGCTATGATGGAATGTGGTCGCCGACCATTCATCGCGGCCTCCATTCATCCCAGGCACCCGTCGTGAGGAAGTCATTCCCCATGCAGGTTGCGCTTTCATGCAGGTGCAGAATTTCCTGCACGTTCGGTCGCGCTATCGGTCCATGCCCAGCGCGGCCCAACAGAGGTCGGCCGTGCCCAAAGTAGACCGTAGT
>JBDTRK010000132.1:0-9785 GCA_039931685.1 Betaproteobacteria bacterium
TCTCGGGCGGCAACCCGCGCATCGCGAAGGCGGACGGCGATGCCCCGGTGCAGGCATACATTGCCGGGATGCCGGGCTGGAAGCGCGACCTCGTCAACCGCCTCGACGCGCTCATCGTGCAAAACGTCCCCAACGTGCGCAAGGCCGTGAAGTGGAATTCGCCCTTGTACGGGATCGAGGGCCGGGGCTGGTTTCTGGGGCTCCACACCTTCACGCGGTATCTCAAGGTGGCCTTCTTCCGCGGCGCGTCGCTGCGACCGGTTCCGCCCGGCGCCAGCAAGGGCAAGGAAACGCGCTACATCGACATCCACGAAGGCGACGCGCTCGACGAAGCGCAAATGGTGAACTGGATGAAACAGGCCGCCGCGTTGCCCGGTTTTCTCGGGCCTCGATCCTGACCCGGCCATTTGAGGCCACTCCGTAATAGCCGAATGAGCAGGAGCAGACATTTGAAAAAGAGCGCAACGACCAATGGCGAATCCCCTACTCTGATGATCGACGCGAGGATCAAGGAACTGGACGACTGGAGGGGCAAGACGCTCTCCCGTGTCCGCGCTATCATCAAACTGGCTGACCCTGACGTGGTCGAGGAGTGGAAGTGGAGCGTTCCGGTTTGGTCTCACGATGGAATCATCTGCACCGGTGAGGTATACAAGACCGCCGTGAAGCTGACTTTCGCCAAGGGCGCTTCGCTCAAGGACCCTTCAGGACTCTTCAACTCCAGCCTCGAAGGCAACACCAGGCGCGCCATCGATTTCCATGAGGGAGATGAAATAGATGAGGATGCCTTCCGGACGCTCATACGCGCCGCTGCAGCCCTGAACGCGTCATCGGCCCGATAATCCAATCCGGCGCCGGCGCATGTACTCACGCATGGATAAGCCGCGAAAATGGGACTGAAGATCGTTCCCATCGAGTTGCAGGCTGGCGCTACAGTGAGAAGACCATAGGGCTCCAAACGACAGCTGAGGCAGTCCGCTGGAACGAATGGCTAGGCCCCCTTCTTCCGTGTACCATTGTTCCCTTGCTTCACACGAGTACCTACCTACTGCCTGCGCCAAGAACGGCATTACAAAGTGGCGCGGCTCAAAAAGGTGGATACCTTTGGTCAGGCTTTCGGCGTTGCTTACATCCACACCCGTAGGTGGAGGAATGAGTGACGGGCTGAGAGTGATGAGCGCCATGTTGACACCTCCGCCTATGGCGATTCCCGCAACGATGGCAAGCAGGTTGCGCAGCATGTTGGGCATGGGGATTCTCCTGGCGGCGTAAGCCTGAATTAGGCGGACCACACCGCCCGATTGTATGGCCTCATTTCCAAGCCAAGCCTAATTTCTTGCCAGAGGCAGCGAACTCTCTCAGGCAGAGTGTGTTCATCCAGCTATCGCCGTCGCCAATACGGCAGGAAACCTCAGATCGATTGCGCCGTCCTGCCGGTAGCTTTCGGCCCCTTCGACGATCGCGCGGTGGATCCGCTCCCTCGCCTCGTCAGTCTGGGCCTGCAAGATCATCGGGATGCGAACAACGCTCCTGTAGATGAGATCAAGAACGTCGTGGGGGTCCTTTGTCCGCCAGCGAAGCTGGCGGATTCCGACCGAGGGCGCAGTGAAACCCGCTGTGCTCAACGCTCGATGGCACTCCTCAAAATCAGAGAACCGAAAAATGGGAGGAGCTGGAGGTAGCCGGACATCTAAAGTGCCGTATCGCTGGACGGCACCCATCACGAGCTTGAAAAAGTCTCCACCTTGATCAGGGCTGCACCATACCGTGAACGTGTAGCGTCCGCCTGCCTTCAGCACACGCCTCGCGTCGGCGATTGCGCCGTCGGGATTCTGCAGATGGAGCAAACCGAAGGCACAGACAACACCGTCGAAAGTGGAGTCTCGATACGGCAGCTGTTCAGCGTCGCCCTCACTGAAGCGGAGATCGGGATACTTCCCCATTGCCTTCTCGATCATAGTCGCGGCGAAGTCGATCCCTTCGGAGCTTGCACCTCGCTCTGCAGCTGCCACCGTCAGTTCGCCTGTGCCGCATGCGACATCTAGCAGTCGTCTTCCCGAGAGGTCACCAAACGTGTCGAGAATGGGATCGATCGCCTGCTCGGTAATCTTGCCGAAAATGTCTCGGTAGACGGCAGCCTTAGCGAGCCAACCCTGATGCTCCAGCTCTCGAAATGTCTTGTTGGACATGCCTGCCTCCTCGTCATCGGTCGTCGAGCCTGCGCAACTGAGCGCCCCAACATTTGACATGAGCGGCTCGCGCCGGTAGGGCGCGTAAGGCCCAGAATGAAGAGGGCCTGAAGCGCCCTGCCGGTGCGAGTCCGCTCGGGAATTTGAAGGAACGTTCCACATTCCTGCAACGGCGTCGATGCGCCAAGATTGGTGGTGTTTGAAGTCATCAATCTGAAGCCTTGGAAAGGGGAAGTCCCATGGAGCAGACTGCTCGAAACCTTGCCCGAGCTAGCGATCCAAATGTAAGCTGCTCGGCGGTACAGTTCTGCATCGTTGGCGCCGTAGCCGATCAGGCCGCCGGCTTCATATTCCTTAGTTCCGGCTGATGGCAGCCGCTGGTTCATAGCCAGCTGTGCGATCTCGCGCGCGTTGGCGACAAAAAGAGTGTCCTGTTGTACCACTATTGCATCAACATGCGCCTTGGCCATCCCGGCGAAGGCATTTCGCAGTTCGGTCGCGGCGCGCACTTCGAATAGGTACAACTCCATTTTCAATGATTTCGCTGCATCGGGGCCAACGGCTACTAAAATGAGCTTGTAGTCTGGGCCGGATTAATTATCGAACCTATGCGGCCAGCACGTGGAAGTACTTCTCTGAGCAGCTCAAAGCGTTTCGCATAAACCTCGCGGTTCATGTTGTCTGAGCCCACAATGTTTCCGCCCAGCGAAGCGAAGCTACCTACGAGACCACTGGCCACGGGATCGCCGATTGACGGGACGATAATCGGAATGGTAGTGGTCGCGTGCCTGCTAGCCGCAACTGCCTTTGCCCCAAAGGCCACAAGCACATCGACCTTGAGACGCACTAACTCCGCTGCGAGTACCGGCAGCCGATCGTAATAGCCCTCCGCTGATCGCAGCTCAATCAGAATGTTTTTGCCTTCAACATAACCGAGATCCCGTAAGCCCGCGCGCAGGGCCTCCAGCCGCATGGCTTGACCAGAAGCGCTCTCCGCGAGGAGGAATCCAACACGATTGGTCTTCGTTGGTTGCTGAGCGAAACAAGCAAGCGGGGCAATCAGGCCTGCTCCGATTGCTAGGAATAAGCTACGCTGAGTGTTCAAGTGCCATCCCACCCAAGATCATGTCGGTTTCGAACGGACGACCAAGTGCGTCAATCGGCAGCCGCTTACCGCCTTACCGTCGATGCCGCATAACGTCGAAACTGAGCGGCGCGCACCGGCGCGTCGCAAACAAATAATACCCATAAATCCATGGCTGTTGCTGGATAGTGTCGCCGATGATTGGTCAACGGGTGGCCGGCAGAGCAGTGACCGGCAATGACCATCCAGCGTCACGCGGCAAAGCGTTGACGGCGGGCGCTGCCCGAGGCTGATGCGCGGTCCTCATGTTGCACTGCTTGGGATGGCGGCCCGCGACTCGCTATGCCGCCGCAACAGGTTTCGACGGTCTGAGGATCATCGTCCAGGTCGAATCCGTCCATGCCATTGCCGAACTCGACGGCTTCATCGACGTTCACGAGGTCGACTGCTTTTTCATCGGTGCGGTGGAGCTGGCCAAGAGCATCGGGCATGCCGGCGATTACAGCCATCCCGAAGTGGAGGCCGAACTCTTGCGCACGATTGGCGCATCCGGCACGCGGGCAGGTCGGTCGGATTCCTGGTCAAGGAGCACGACATCGGCTTCTGACCTCAAGCGGCAGAACTATGCTGCGCACGCACGTCAACGACTTCATCCGGATGGGCGCCAACCGGGGCATGCATTGGCGCGGCGGGCGCCCGATTCGCAGTAAGATTCACACCATCGCCGGGCAGCTCTTGCCGGCTTCCGGAGGGCTGCCAGATCATGACTATCCTGATTGCCGGACTGGTGCTCTTTCTCGGGCTGCACTCGGTGCGCATCGTTGCCGATGGCTGGCGCTCCGCACAGGTCGCGCGCATCGGCGAGCGCAAGTGGAAGGGATTCTATGCGCTCGTTTCCCTTGTCGGGTTCGGCCTGATCATTTGGGGCTTCGGCCTTGCGCGCGTGGCTTCCGTCGTCGTGTGGAGTCCGCCGTCGTGGACGCGGTACGCGGCGGCGCTGCTGTTGCTGCCGGCGTTCGTGCTGATCGTCGCCGGCAACATGCGCGGCACGCGGATGAAAACCGCGCTCGGCCACCCGATGCTGCTGGGTACGCAGCTATGGGCGTTCGCGCATCTGCTGGCCGATGGCCGGCTCGCGGGCATCGTGTTGTTCGCCAGCTTTCTGGTCTGGGCGATCGCCGACTACGTGTCGGCACGGCGGCGCGACACCGCAGCCGGCGTCGTCTATCCGCCGGGCCACTGGTGGCGCGACGTCCTGGCCGCCGCGATCGGCGGCGTGGCGTGGCTCGTTTTCGGACTTTGGCTGCACGGCCCGCTCATCGGAGTGCGGCCGTTTCTCTGACCCCAAGCCAGGTTACCTCGGCGCCGCTGGGGCGCGGTAACTTAACGCGTGGCCTGGATATCCCGTCCGTTCAGGGGCTGGACGGGACGGGCGTTCATCGGATAGAGCCGTGAAAATCGCGCGATCGTATCGGCCGAAACCTGGGCCGGCGTCTTCAGGACGATCCACGTCACGCTCTCGCTGCAGGGCGGCGTGGTCAGCGATCCCGGGAATCGGTAGTAGCCCTTGCTCTCGGGAAGTAGATCCACCGCCGAGATCGTCACCGTCCCGACGGTGGTTTCTTTCCCTTTTTCTTTCGGCACATTCTCCATCAGCGTCTTGAGGAGCTTGTTTTCCTTGCCTGCATCGAGCAGGACCGCAATGACTGCGAGCTTGCCGTCCTGGCCCCGATGGACCAGGTGCACATCCATGTCATGGCCCTTGCCGTCGATCTTCTCCTCGGCCGGCTTGTGAAAATGGAACTGCAGCAGGTCGTAGCGGTTGTCTTCGACGGAGACGAAGCTGCCCGGGGCATAGATGACCTGTATCGTGCGTCCGTTGTCGACGATTTTCAGCGGCGTCGGCTTGTAGTTGAACAGCAGCGACTGGAAGTCACCCTTCCGGGTCTTCGCGTCCGGGATATCGATCGGCGACTGGAACTGGCCGAGATTGCACTCGGCAAAACCACTCTCCAGCTTGCCCCATTTGTCCGGACCAGTCTTGCCGCCATAGGTCCACTTTGGGACGTCCGCGCTGTTGCAAACGTTCGCGGCAACCAACAGAACCGAACCCACGACGGCGGCAACAGTACTTGCGCTCAATTGACTCATCACGATTCTCCTTTTCCCGGTTGCGAGAGCGATTTTCCGGCACGCGTGGCTGCGTGCTTCAGGGTGGTCGTTGTTGATTACGCGACTGGCGACCTCGAGGTCGATGGGCAAGTCCGTTTTATCCACCCTGGACTCACAGTTTACCTTTCCGGCGAGCATCGTAAAACAGTCCTGTCGGACGACGTCGGCGCCGATGACCGGCGCAGCGGATTCACCGTGCAAAATTGATGGCAGCCCCAACACCTCGAGATCCAGACGGCTGTGTTCAGCGCGACGCAGCCGATCCAGATGCGCGTCGAAGAAAAGATCTCCGGCGTTGGTGCCACCCTGGCGCTCAAGATCAATGGCGAGGACCTGGACAAGCTCGAGGACCTGTCGGCGCAGCTCAAAGGCGTGATCGGAGCGGTGCCCGGCGTCGCCGATCTGTCCGCCGAGGCCAACAAAGGCAAGCCTCAGATGGTGATCAAGGTCGACCGCGCCGCCGCGGCGCGTCTCGCCGTCTATGTGGTGAAAGGCTCGCTCATCCCGCTGGTAGGTGGCGAGCAGCGCTTTTCGACCGAGCTCGGAGACGAGGTGGTCAACGAATACAAGCTGGAGATGCTCTGCGAAGACAGCGAGGTCGTGCCTGTTTTCCTCGTGGCCGGGAATTTGTTGCAGGTCAGCGCTGGCTTTCCACCGGAAGTCCCGCCGCCTTCCACTCCGGGAATCCATCCTGCAGCCGGCGTGCTTTCCAGCCCAGCTCGCGGAGCTTCAACACTGCTTCGAACGACATCAGGCAATAAGGACCGCGGCAGTACGCCACGACTTCGCGCCGCTTCGACAGCTTCGCCAGGCAATTTTCCAGTTTCTCCAACGGAATGTTCACGGCGCCCGGAAGATGGCCCGCTGCGAACTCTTCCGGTGGACGCACGTCGAGAACGGTCACCAAGCCGCGTTTGAGGCGGTCCATCAATTCGTTGGCGGGCACGGGCTCCAGGCCATCCTTGTTGCCGAGGAATTGGCCGACAAGCGCCTTGACTTCAGCGATCCGCCCTTCCGCCACACTACGGAGCATGTCGTAGAGCCGCACGACGTCGTCCCCCGCAACGCGGTAGTACACGCGCTGACCTTCCTTGCGCGGGATGACCAGCCCCGCCTGGCGCAACGCCTTGAGATGCTGCGAGGCGTTGGCGATGCTCATCCCGGTCAGGACCGCCAGAGCCTCGACCGTGCGCTCGCCTTGCGCCATGAACTCGAGCAGTTGCAACCGGTTGCCGTTGCCGAGCGCCTGCGCCACTCTGCTCAGTGCCTGATAAAGATCTTTCTTCGTTGCGTGCGTTGACATTGATGGGTATCTCCTCTAGTATTCAATCATTCAATGATTCAATTGAATATTATCATGCTGTTTTCATCCTATCTGATCGAACACGAAGTACTGCTGCGTGTTTCCCTGTTCGTGGTCACGCTCGCCATTATGGCTGGATGGGAGCGTGTCGCACCCGCGCGCGTCCCCCGAGAATCGTGGCGGCGGCGGTGGCGGACCAACATTGGGGCCGCAGCGTTCAATACGCTGCTACTGCGCGTGGCGCTGCCGACGACGGCGATCGGCATGGCCGAATTCGCCGCCGCGCACAATTGGGGGCTGCTCAATCACCAGCAGACATTTGGCTGGCTGGCCGTGCTGATCGGCGTGGTTACTCTGGACTTCATTGTCTATCTTCAGCACGTCATCTTTCACGCCGTGCCCGTCCTCTCGCGGCTGCACGCTGCGCATCATGCAGATCCGGAATTCGACGCGACCACCGGCATCCGTTTCCATCCTCTGGAGATTGTGCTTTCGATGCTGGTCAAGTACGCGGCCATCGTCGCACTGGGCGCGCCGCCGCTGGCGGTTCTGGTGTTCGAGCTGCTTCTCAATCTGAGTGCTCTCTTCAACCACGGCAACGTGCGCCTGCCGCCGGCGCTGGAGACTGTGCTTCGCTGGGTCGTCGTAACACCAGACATGCACCGGATCCACCATTCCATTGTCGAAGTCGAGCGAAACAGCAACTACGGCTTCTGCCTCGCGATTTGGGATCGAACACTCGGAACGTATACAACCGAGCCGGCTGGTGGCCAAGCCGAACTGCGCATCGGCCTGCCGGCGTACCCTGATCCTCGTGTCTCGTCTACTCTACTCGGGCTCTTGAGCATCCCGTTCCGGTCACATGTGTGACGCCCTCGCGCCACCGATTCAGCCGGCACTTGCCAATTGTTGATGGGTAGCTGGATCAGTCAGCAAGCGCTGGATTGAATCGATGCCCCGCGCAAATCCATTGCTGCAGTTCCAACTTCGTTCAAGCCCCATCGACCGGGGGAGCGGGCGCCCCGCGCGCGATCAGTCCGTCGTGCTTCAGCTCGTCCCAGAAATCCGGCGGAATGGGCGTGCGGACATGCGCCAGGTTCGCGACCGCTTCCGCCTGGTCGCGCATGCCGGTGACGACGCTCTTCACTGCCGGATGCGCCATCGGAAATTGCAGCGCAGCCGCGGCAATCGCGACTCCGTGCCGCGCGCAGACGGTTTCGATGCGGCGCACGCGATCCACAATCCCGGGTTCGGCTTCGACATAGAAGTACGTCGCGCCGGGTCGTGCTCCGGTGGCGAGTATTCCGGAATTGAACGGCGCGGCCATCAGCACGCCGATGTCGCGGCGCGCACACAACGGCAGGAAAGTCCCGAGCGCCGTGTGATCGAGCAACGTGTAGCGTCCGGCCAGCATGAAGCAGTCGAAGTCGCCATCGCCCGCAAAGCGCTCGAGGATGCTCCAGTCGTTGACGCCGACGCCGATCGCCTTGACCGTCCCGGCGGCGCGCAAGTTGTCGAGCGCGCGATACGCGCCCTGCATCGCTTCCGCGTAGCGCTGTTCAAGCATGTCGCCCTGCCAGCGCCGGTTGACGTCATGGATGAGCACCATGTCGATCGCATTGGTGCCGAGGCGCTGCATGCTGTGCTCGAGCGATCGCATCGTCGCATCGTAGCTGTAGTCGTAACGGACCGTGAACGGATAGCTCCCCACGCTTGCGCCGGCGGCCGCGCCGCCATCATTCGGATCGAGCAGCCGGCCGACCTTGGTCGAGAGCACGACGGTACTCCTGTCGACGTTGCGCAGGCAGGCGCCGAGGCGATGCTCGGCGAGGCCCACGCCGTAGAACGGCGCGACATCGAAATAGCGCAGGCCGTTCTCATACAAATGGTCGAATGCGGCGTGAACCGATGCGTCGGACGTCGCGGCGTTCAGTGCGCCGAACGGCGCGCAGCCGACGCCCAGTTGCGAAAGAGCCACCTTGCCCCCTCGCAGCGCGCGCGTCGCGGCGGGATCACTCACGTTGCCTTCGTCGCAGCGGCAGGCAGGCGCACCGTCACGCCCACCTGTTCCTCGCGCAGCTTGAGCATCGAGCCGACATCCATGTCCTTCAGGCCGTTGCGCATGCCTTCGTCGAGCGCCGCAAGTGTCGCGTGACCGATCGGCGCCGTAACGCCGAGCGCATCCACCATCTGCACCGCACGCCGGCAGTCCTTGTGCGCGAGCTTCAGCATGAATCCGGGCGTGAAGTCGCCGACCAGCGACTTCTTCGGCATCGCGATCGCCAGGCTGTTGTTCCAGGCCATCGTCGTCCGCAGCACGGACAGCATCAGGTCGAGAGTCAGTCCGGCCTTGACGCCCGAGACGAGCGCTTCGGTCGATGCCGATCCGATCGCCTGCGCGAGCAGATTGTTCAGCAGCTTCATCGTCTGCCCGGCGCCGAGTCCGCCGCAATGGAAGAAGTCCGTGCCCATGCAGTCGAGCAGCGGCCGGCAGCGCGCGATGACATCGGCGTCGCCGCCGACCATCAAGGTCAACGTGCCGGCGACGGCTGCGTCGGCGGTCTTGCCGACGGGGCTGTCTATCATCGCGGCGCCTTTCGCCTTCACCAGCGCGCCGATCTTCCGTGTGGTCTCGGGATCGATCGTGCTCATGTCGATGTAGACAGAGCCGGGACGCAGGCCGGCGAGGAGGCCGTCCCCTCCCATGGCCACGCGCTCGACGTCCGGCGAATCGGGCAGCATGGTGATGATGAAGTCGGAGCTTTCGGCCACTTCGCGCGGTGTCTTCGCTTCGCGTGCCCCGGCCGCCGTCAGTGCCGCAACCGCTTCCGCAGCAATGTCGCATACGACCAGCGAGTGCCCTCTGGCGAGAACATTGCGTGCCATCGGCGCGCCCATCGTGCCCAATCCAATGAAGCCTGCAATCATGATTCTTCCGCTCTTTCCGTAGAGGGGGTTGCGTCGACGCAACCCCGAAGTCGTCCCGGCGAAAGCCGGGACCCAATTTTTTCAATGCCCACGATTTGCCATGATTTGG
>JBDTRK010000133.1:0-9598 GCA_039931685.1 Betaproteobacteria bacterium
GACCTTCGGGTTATGAGCCCGACGAGCTGCCAGACTGCTCCACCCCGCGACCGATCGAAATCCAGACAAGCCAAATTTCGAGAGGCCGGATTATAGCAACCTGCCAGTTCCTCAGTCAATGTTATAGCAAAGAAGGACCCGTGCGCCCGGCAGTACTCAGTCTTCGTAAATCCAATTCAGGATGGGCTGCCACTGCTCCACATCCCTCCCACTCAGGTATTCAGGCAAATCGAACAAACTCAGGCCATTGAAGGCCGCATTCACATAAATTTGCGTATCACGAAGATAGGTCAGAACCGGCAGCTTGAATTGGGCAAGAAACGCCTCAAGTGTCGTGGCCGCCCGTGTTCGCGGATTTACACGCATGCCTACAATTCCGATATAAGTCTTGTGCTTGCGTACCGCCTTTTCCTCGATCAGTGACTGCAAAAATGCACTTGTCGCCGCCATGTCGAACAGTGAAGGTTGCACCGGAACGATGATTTTTTGGGCAATCTTCAACGCATGTGCCAGATTCCTGCCATGCAGGCCCGCCGCTGAATCCAGAATCATCCATCTGGCGCCCTGCATTGCTGACGAGTCATCCTTATCCGAGGCATCCAGCCCGTTTATCAAAGGGCGATCGGCCGGCCTCATCGCCAGCCAATTCCTCGACGAGTGCTGGCGGTCCAGATCCCACAGGAATACTTTCTCTTTTTTTGCGGCAAGCGCCCCGGCCAGATTGGTTGCAAGCGTCGTCTTACCCGATCCACCTTTGGGATTGGCGATGAGGATGGCCTTCATATTTATGTTCTCCGTGAAGTCAGCCCATGCGCTTCCAAAAAATCAACGGCCGCTGGAGGCCGCGAAAAGCTACGCCGTATCCAACCGTCGCTCTGGTTCATTCGACTCCGTTGCCGCAGCCTCTACTCCCGCGTCTGCTTCCGAGTGCTCCAGGTGTTCGATCTGGTCTGTAACCGGCTCGGATTCAACCAGCGCGCCCAAATCCTCAAGAGGCGGCAATTCATCCAGAGAGCGCAGATTCAGGTCATCGAGGAATGTCCGTGTAGTCGAATAAAGCGCCGGTCGGCCTGGCACTTCGCGATACCCCACCTCGTCTATCCATCCCCGAGCTTCGAGTGCCTTCAAAATGCCGCTGGAGACGACAACGCCACGTATATCTTCGATATCACCCCGCGTTACGGGTTGGCGGTAGGCGATGATCGCGAGCGTCTCGAGGACCGCGCGCGAATATTTGGGTGGTCGCTGTGGGTTCAGGCGATCCAGAAATTTTTGATATTCCGGACGGACTTGAAAACGCCATCCACTGGCGACATTCACGAGTTCCACACCCTTGTCCGCCCAATCAGTGCGCAATTCCTCCAGAACGCGACGCAGCACGTCGGCGGCTATTTCCTCCTGGAAAAGCTTTCTGAGATCAGCAATTGGCAACGGTTCTGCGGTACTCAACAGGACCGTTTCGAGCACGCGCTTGACCTGAAGCAGATCAGGAAGATCAGACAGGGGTAAGTCCATGATTTAACTTAACGTAAATGGGCGAAAACGCACCTTGTTGAGTGACCTGTACGAGCGTCTCGCGGGCAAGCTCCAGTATGGCAAGGAATGTCACCACCAGGACCGGTACGCCGGCCTCGGGATCGAAAAGGTCTTCGAAACGAACGAATCGTAAATTTTGCAGGTTGCGCAAAATCCTGCTCATATGTTCGCGCACAGATAATTGCTCCCGCGTTATCCGATGATGACGCGTAACCCGCGCCCGGGCTACCAGGCCAAGCCACGCGTTGCGCAGGTCATCCGGGGCCACATCGGGTAATCGCTGCTCAACTTCAGTTTCCAACCATACTTTTACCAGAGAAAAATCCCGTCCGACTTGGGGCATTTCGTTGATCCCTTGTGCGGCGGCCTTCATGCGCTCGTATTCCAGCAGTCTTCGCACCAGTTCAGCGCGGGGATCTTCTTCGTTGGCACCAGCCTGAACGGCACGCGGCAGAAGCATGCGCGATTTAATTTCGATTAATAAGGCAGCCATCAGCAAATACTCTGCGGCCAGCTCGAGTTGATTTTCCCGCATGGCTTCCACGTAGTCCATGTACTGGCGGGTCAAGCTGGACATCGGAATGTCCAGAACGTCGAGGTTGTGCCTGCGAATCAGGTACAGCAGCAGATCCAGCGGCCCTTCGAACGTGTCCAGAAAAATACGCAGCGCGTCGGGCGGGATATACAGGTCGCCCGGCATCTCGAGCAAGGGTTCGCCTCGGAAGTGCGCAAGCGGCTGGACAGGATTTTCGGGAGTCATTTTCTTATGTGAAACAGGGATTGGCCACCCTCCGGAAACCCACGGCTCCTCGCGGCCTGCCAATGCGACCCGTCATTCGATGAATCCTCGAATTATCGGTTAAAACCCGGAAGCTCGCCAGCCGGCTTGGCGCGCAGCGGACACCAAGCCGAGACTCAGCTCTTTTTGTTAAAACCGATCCTATTGCCATTCATCGAGACATGGATGACATCCTTTGCCCCAAACCTGCCTTCAAGTATCTCCTTTGCCAGCGGGTTTTCTATCGCGGACTGAATCGCGCGTTTCAATGGCCTAGCGCCGTAAACCGGGTCGAATCCACTGGACGCAAGTTCCGCTAATACCGCGGCATCGACCTCGAGCTTCATGTCCATCGCCTCCAACCGCTTTTCAAGGTAACCGAGCTGAATCTTCGCAATCGATTTGATGTGTTTTTCATCGAGGGCATGGAATACGACAACCTCGTCGATGCGGTTGATGAATTCGGGACGAAAATGGGTCTTGACCTCAGCCATCACCGCCAGCTTGATGACCTGGTAATCGCTGCCCGACATTTGTTGGATCATTTGACTGCCAAGATTCGACGTCATGACAATGACCGTGTTCTTGAAATCCACGGTACGCCCCTGGCCGTCGGTCATACGGCCATCGTCGAGCACCTGCAGCAGTACGTTGAACACATCGGGGTGAGCCTTCTCGACTTCATCGAGCAGGATGACCGAATAGGGCTTGCGCCGGACCAATTCCGTCAGATAGCCCCCCTCTTCATAGCCCACATAGCCGGGTGGCGCGCCGATTAGCCGGGCCACCGAATGCTTCTCCATGAATTCGGACATATCAATGCGAATTAAGTGGTCTTCTGAATCGAACAGGAACGATGCCAGGGCTTTGCAAAGTTCGGTCTTACCCACCCCGGTCGGCCCGAGAAACAGGAAGGAACCATACGGCCGGTTCGGATCGGCCAAGCCAGCGCGCGAGCGCCGGATTGCGTCCGATACCAGCCGCACCGCCTCGTCTTGGCCGATCACACGCTCGTGCAGGCGGACTTCCATGTTCAAAAGTTTCTCTCGCTCTCCCTGGAGCATTTTAGAGACCGGTATGCCGGTCGCCCGAGATACAACTTCGGCGATTTCTTCCGTGCCCACTTCGGTACGCAGCAGTTTGTGCTGCGGCTTGTCAGTTTCGTTTTCCGCCTTCTTGAGCAGCGATTCGAGCTGCGGAACTTTGCCGTACTGCAGCTCCGACACCTTTTGCCAATCGCCTTTGCGAGTGGCAACTTCCATCTCCAGTTTCAGTTTCTCCAGTTCTTCCTTGACGTGCTGGGAACCTTGCACCTGGGACTTTTCCGCCTTCCAGATTTCGTCGAGGTCCGCGTATTCCCGTTCGAGCTTCTTTATTTCATCTTCAATCAATACAAGCCGCCTTTTTGAAGCCTCATCCTTCTCCTTCTTGACCGCTTCTCGTTCGATTTTCAGCTGGATGATCCGGCGGTCCAGCCGGTCCATCTGTTCCGGTTTGGAATCGATTTCCATCTTGATACGCGACGCGGCTTCGTCGATCAAATCAATGGCTTTGTCTGGCAGAAAACGATCGGTAATGTAGCGGTGCGAGAGTTCGGCCGCGGCAACGATAGCCGGGTCGGTAATTTCCACTCCATGGTGCAATTCGTATTTTTCCTTCAAACCACGCAGGATGGCGATGGTGTTTTCTACTGTCGGTTCGTCGACGAGCACTTTTTGGAAGCGGCGTTCCAGCGCAGCGTCTTTTTCAATGTACTTGCGATATTCGTCGAGGGTCGTCGCACCGACACAATGCAATTCGCCGCGCGCCAACGCCGGCTTCAGCATGTTGCCCGCATCCATGGCACCTTCTGCTTTGCCTGCGCCAACCATCGTATGCAGTTCGTCAATGAAAAGGATGGTGCGGCCTTCCTCCTGCGACAATTCCTTCAAAACAGATTTGAGCCGTTCCTCGAATTCTCCGCGGTATTTTGTGCCGGCCAGCAAAGCAGCCATGTCCAGACTGAGAACGCGTTTACCCTTCAGCGTCTCCGGCACTTCCTCATTGATGATGCGTTGGGCGAGGCCTTCGACAATTGCAGTCTTGCCAACGCCGGGCTCGCCGATGAGTACTGGATTATTCTTGGTTCTACGCTGCAGAATCTGGATCACCCGCCGGATTTCGTCGTCGCGGCCGATCACGGGATCAAGCTTGCCAAGTCGAGCTCGCTCGGTCAGGTCGAGCGTATATTTCTCCAGTGCCTCACGTTGCCCTTCGGCTTCAGGGCTTTGCACGCCTTGCCCACCACGCACGGCCTCGATTGCCTGCTCCAGGGCCTTCCTGTTGACGCCGTGACTGCGGAGCAGCTTGCCAAATTCACCTTTGTCCTCCGCAGCAGCTAGCAGGAATAGTTCTGACGCAATAAATTGATCGGCTCGCTTCTGGGCTTCCTTGTCAGTTACGTTAAGGAGATTTCCAAGCTCACGCGAGACATTGACTTCCCCTCCCTGACCCTCCACTTTCGGCAGTCTCCCCATGGAGGCACGCAGGGCTTCCTTCAGCGGAGTTACGCGGGCACCCGCCCGGGACAACATAGAGGACGTCCCACCGTCTTGCTGCTCCAGCAAAGCCATGAGGAGGTGCTGCGGTTCGATGTATGGGTTGTCCTGACCAACCGCCTTGCTTTGGGCATCGGCAAAGGCCTGCTGGAAGCGGGTGGTGAATTTATCGAAGCGCATATTCAATCCTCAATTTGGTCATCGCTATTCAGATTGGGTGGCTGCCGGGATATTTCAATACACCGTCGTTCCTAGCGCTCAACTCGAGACGTCGATTGCCGTCAAGGCGGAAAACTGGCAGATTCAGTGTTTCCTGTCGAAAATACAGAATATACAAACTCATGTTCACAGCGAAATTTAGCACGTCGATTCTGCTGGCCGCATTGCCGATTCTTGCTCAGGCAGGCCAGACCGTTGGAGCCCGAGAATTGGCTGCGGAAATGGTGCAGAAGCTTGGTGTCGCCTTGAAGCAAGAAATCGCCACAAACGGACCGGATGGCGCCGTTGCGGCCTGTCGCGACATGGCACCATTAATCGCAGGAGAATTGTCCAGAAAATCCGGTGCCCGGGTCGCCCGCGTCAGCCTGAAACCCCGCAATCCCCTATTGGGAGACCCCGACGCCTGGGAGCAACGAGTTCTCACTGAATTCGACCGCCGCGCCGCCGCCGGGGAAGCGCTCGAATCGATCGATTTTTCGGAGACAATCGATGAACCGCAAGGCCGCTATTTCCGCTATATGAAGGCGCTACCGGTGCAGCCCGTGTGCCTGACCTGCCACGGCTCCGCCGAAAATATCCCCGCTCAAGTCAAAGCGAGGCTCGCGAGCGAATATCCCCACGACAGGGCGACCGGATATGCCCTCGGTCAGATTCGTGGCGCGATTACCATCAAGCAACCTCTCGATGCTTCCAACTGAGCGGTTTCCCCTGACATGCCTGACGCGGTCGGCAGCACGCCGCCTGAAAACTCACGACAGGGGCTTAACCGCTGTCCTGATCGCCTGCTTTATTTTCGGGTAAGGATAAAGCATGTTGAACGCCACGCTGCGGTTGGCGGACTCCACTATTCGTACGTGTTCGCGACGCAGTTCGCGCGAGTGACGGCAGCCGCAGGAGTGCGCGATCATATCGATTTCCTTGTTCATGTTCAGAACATAGTTCGCAACGCGAAGATATTTTTCCTGGACGACCAGTCCGCGCTGCAGCCTTTTGTTGTGTGTCGTGATCCCCGTGGGGCAGGTATTGGTGTGGCAGCGCAATGCCTGGATGCAGCCAAGGGCGAACATGAAGCCACGTGCAGTATTGATAAAATCAGCACCTGCGCACAACGCCCAAGCCGCCTTTGCCGAGGTGACCAGCTTGCCCGCCGCAACGACTCGGATTCGCTGCTTGAGCCCGGATTCAATCAATGCATCCACCACCCGCGGCAAGCCTTCGGCGATAGGCAGGCTCATATGATCGGCTAGGGCCTGCGGCGTCGCACCGCTCCCGCCCTCGCCACCATCGATTACCAGGAAATCCGGCGCCATTTCGAGACCACGCCTCAATACGGCATTGCACAGATCGTTGATGAACTCCCAACCTCCAATTGCGGTTTTCACGCCCACCGGGCGACCACTCAAATCGCGAATCATGGCAATCCGGTCAAGCAGGTCGTCCACGCTAGCGATGTCCCGGTGGCGGTTCGGACTGATCGAATCCTGCCCCATCGGTATTCCGCGAATTCCGGCGATCTCGGCGGTGACCTTCGCGCCGGGCAGCACCCCTCCTTTGCCAGGCTTTGCCCCCTGTGAAAGTTTTATCTCGAATGCCTTGACGACTCGTCCCAGCTCTTGGGCGCGCTCGCGCGAGAAGGTGCCATCGTTGTTGCGAATCCCGTAATCGGCCGTGCCGATCTGCATGATGACGTCGGCCTCGGCCTCCAGGTGATAGGGAGCCAGCCCGCCCTCCCCGGTATCCAGCCAGCATCCGGCAAGGGCCGCCCCGCGCGAAAGCGCCTGAACCGCAGGCTGGGAAATCGCGCCAAAGCTCATGCCGCTGACGTTGACGATCGAGCGCGCTTCGAACGGAATACGGCAATAGCCATCGCCGATCATTAACGGCGGCGTCGGTAGTCGATCCTCCTCCAAGATCGGGAAGGGCGCATTGACGAATATGATCGAGCCCGGCTCGCGCAGGTCGAAAGTCGAACCGAAGCCAATGATGCCGCCTTCGTCCTTCGCCAACCGGTAGACCCATGCACGGGTAGCACGGTTGAATGGCATCTCGTCCCGATCACCGGCAAAGAAATACTGACGGAAATATTCACCTTGCTTCTCGAAAAAATAGCGCAGCCGTCCAATCAGAGGATAGTTGCGCAGTACTGTGTGTTTCTTTTGCGTGATGTCCTGCACGAACCAGAACACCAGTAAGCCAATCAGGGAAATACCGAGAAGCGTGCCGATGCCGTAAGAGAGAATTCCCATGAATCCGGACATCAACGCCTCCCTGAGGTGTCAGAGTAAAATGCCGTTACCATCATAGGGGAAAGAATTGGATTTGGCATCCGCAACCCGGCAAGACGTCGAACGCGCCCTGACCGAAGATATTGGCCCCGGCGATTTAACCGCCAGACTGGTACCTGAATCCGAGAGGGCGCATGCGCGTGTGATCACGCGCGAACCGGCGGTGCTGTGCGGAACGGCCTGGTTCGAGGAATGTTTCCACCAGATCGATCCCGAGGTCAGGATCACCTGGAATGCAAGCGACGGCGATCGGCTGGGTCGCGATCAGGTTGTCTGTGCACTGGCCGGCCGTGCACGCAGCCTGCTTACTGCTGAGCGCACCAGCCTGAATTTTCTGCAAACGCTGTCGGCCGTGGCGACCAAAACGCGCACATTCGTCGACGCCGTGGCGGGCACCAGAGCCGCCATACTGGATACTCGGAAAACCATTCCTGGCTTGAGATTCGCGCTCAAATACGCTGTTCGTTGTGGCGGCGGCACCAATCACCGCATGGGTCTTTTCGACGGCGTGCTGATCAAGGAGAATCATATTGCTTCGGCCGGCGGCATCGCACCCGCATTGGCGCAAGCCCGAAAACTGGCGCCGACCGTTGCCGTGGAAATTGAAGTCGAAAGCCTCAGCCAGTTGGCTGAGGCGATCGCGGCGGGTGCAAAACTGATATTGCTGGATAACTTCGATCTCGCAGGACTGCGTGAGGCGGTAAAGGTGACGCAGCGACGCGCCATTCTTGAAGCTTCCGGAGGGATCAATCTGGAAACGGTCCGGGCCGTAGCAGAGACCGGCATTGACCGCATTTCCATCGGGTCGCTGACAAAGGACATCCATGCAGTGGACCTGTCGATGCGTTTCGTCACGCCTTAAGCTGGTTTTTGCGCAACGATATCTATTAGCGCAGCCATGCCCCGATGTTTCGGGCCTTCATCAAGCACGGCCTCGTATTCTCGCAGCAGCAGCACCTCCCACCCGGTAAACGCGTCACGTAGCATTTCAGGCGTATAGAGATTCTCCAGTTTACCGGGCCCGCCGGACTTGTACTGAAGCTGCTTCACTCCGTAGCCCTCCATCACGACCACCCCGCCAGGGCGCAATGTCCGCCAGAAGCCATCGAACAGTTTTTTTCGCATTGCGGGCGAAGCAAACTGAATGAAAATACAAATGACCACGTCGAAAGCGGCTTTCGACCATTCCCATTGCATCAGATCCGCGACGGAAAATTCGATACTGACGTTGCGATCCAAAGCCAGCTTCTTTGCTTTTTCAATTGCCACGGGTGAAATGTCAGTCGAGTGGACGTTGCATCCACGCGCCGCCAGCCAGACCCCGTTGCGGCCCTCACCATCAGCAACGGCCAGGACCCGGGTTCCGGCTTGGAAATACTTTTCCTGTGACGTCAGAAAAACGTTTGGCCTGGTTCCAAAGATATATTCGTCGCAACGGTAACGCGCATCCCAAGCGTCTCGAGGATTGTCGAATTCCGCCATTCGGTTCACCTCACTTCGGCAGGTGGTCGCCGATGATCGCCTCGATCGCGGCTTGCGTTGCGTCGACCAGAAATGGTTTGCTACTTTGGGCGATGGCTGTGTCCGGATCTTTCAAGCCGTGGCCTGTCAGCGTGCAAACGATGGTCGAACCTTCTCCGATGACGCTTCGCTCGAGGTCTTTGATCAGCCCAGCGATGGACGCAGCAGAGGCCGGCTCGCAAAATATTCCCTCTGTTTCGGCGAGCAGCTTCTGCGCGCGCAGAATTTCTTCGTCGTTGCACTCGTTGAACCATCCGCCGGATTCGTTCTTGGCCGCCCAGGCCAGTTTCCACGAAACCGGATGACCAATGCGAATCGCCGTCGCAACCGTATCGGGTTTGTCAACCATTGCACCACGCAGGAAAGGCGCCGCTCCGGCGGCCTGGTAGCCGAGCATGATTGGCCGGCGCGTGGCAATTGGCGCGCCCAGATACTGGCAACCACCAGCGCAATGCGAGCAGCTTTCGCAGTTCTTCCCGACTGCTTCGCTGTACCCGATCCAGTGCGCAGAAATGTTTCCGGCATTGCCGACCGGTAACACATGATAGTCCGGCGCGTCCCCCAGCGCTTCGATAACCTCGAAGGCGATGGTTTTTTGGCCTTGCAACCGGAACGGATTGATCGAGTTGACGATGTCCACCGGCATCTTTTGCGCCACTTCCTGCACGAGACGCATGCCGTCGTCGAAATTTCCGCGTATCTGCATGACCACCGATCCGTGC
>JBDTRK010000134.1:0-9586 GCA_039931685.1 Betaproteobacteria bacterium
CGGCACTGTGCGAATCCAGGTTCATGGCAACTACGACGTCGTCGGGCATGCCGCGATCGAGCACGCTCCCTTCGACATTCCAGGTGTCGGCGTACTCTTCGCGCGGGTCGCAGACCGTGATGCTGTAGTCGAGCGCCTGCGCCATCTGCGCCAGGTATTGCGAAAGCTGTCCCGCGCCGATGATCAGCAGCCGCCAGCGCGGCCCATGCACGGTCGTCAATCGATTGCGGTCGAAACTGAGCGTGGTATCCGCGCGGCTTGCCGGTCGCAATGTAACGTCGCCGCTGCGCATATCCAGGGTGCGCGCGGTGAGTTCATGGCGATCGACGCGCTCGAGCAGTTCCGCAAGCGAGCGCTTGTCGCCGACCGGCTCCAGCACCAGTTCTAGCTTGCCGCCGCAGGGAAGTCCGTAGCGCGATGCTTCATCCTTGTTGATTCCGTACGACGCAATCTCGGGCTTGTCGATGGCCAGCGACTTGTTGCGGATGCGATGGATCAGGTCGTCTTCCACACATCCACCGGATACCGAACCCGCCACCAGGCCGTCGCCGCGAATCGCGAGCATCGCGCCCGCCGGACGCGGAGAAGACCCCCACGTCTCGACGATGGTGGCGAGAATCACCCGATGACCTTCATCGAGCCACGAGACGCTGCTGCGCAATACCTGTAAATCCACGCTGTCCATTTGGCTTGCCCTGTTCACTACCGTTCTGCTTGAACGGGAACAACGATTTTAATCCAGGCCGGCATCACAATGCCAATAAAAAACCCCCCGGCGGTTGCCGCCGGGGGGTCGGATATAACGCAGGTCGCCCGGCCCTGGAGGCCGGGCTACTACTCCTTAGACAGAGCCCTTGATGTTTTCCGGCGAGAACGGCAGGGTACGGCAACGCTTGCCGCAGGCGGCAAAAATCGCGTTGCCGATGGCCGGCTGAACCACCGCGGTACCCGGCTCGCCCAGTCCACCGGGCGTGCTGTCGCTCTTGATGAAATGAATATCCAGAACCTTCGGATTTTCATTCATGCGCGCGACGCGGTACATGTCGAAGTTGTTCTGCTCGACGCCACCGTTCTTGAGGGTGATTTCACCCCACATGCAGGCCGATTGACCGAAGTTGATCGTGCCTTGCATCTGGGCCAGTGCCTGATCGGGATGGATCAGGGTACCCGCATCCACTACTGCGGTAACCTTCTCGACGACTACGTCGTAGTTGGAGGAAACGCTGACTTCCGCGACCATCGCGATCACGGTGTTGTAGCCTTCCATCACCGCCACGCCCATGCCATGGCCATCGGGCATTTTCTTGCCCCAGCCGGACTTGGCACGAACTTCTTCCAGGGCCCGCTTCATGCGCGCGCCGACCGGCACGCCCGCCGACAGGCCCGACCACTGATGTTTGGTCGATCCCATGTCGAGCATGTCGATCCGGTACTGGATCGGATCCTTGCCTGCCGCACTGGCCAGCTCATCGACAAAGCACTCGAGAGCGACTGCGTTCAGGTTGTGCGACACACCGCGCCAGTAACCCACCGTCACGCCAGTGTCATGCATCTGGTATGAAAGCTTCATGTTCGGGGTGTCGTAAGGGTAGTTGTCGATGCCTTCAACCGCGAAGGGATCGATACCGTCCTTGACGATACTCGGGAACAGGCGCGCCGAAATCGACGGGCTGGTGGAGTGGAAACGCATTGCGACCGGCTTGCCGCTCGCATCCAGCCCGGCCGCCAGCTTCATCATGCTGGCTGGACGGTAGGAATCATGCGTCATGTCGTCTTCACGGCTCCACACCATTTTTACCGGAGCGCCGACCGCCTTGGAGATTTCCGCGGCGTCGATCGTGTAATCCACTTCCACGCGACGGCCAAAGCCCCCGCCGAGGAACGTGGTATGCACTTCAACTTGTTCCGGCTTCAGTCCGGTCGCGCCTGCTACCACGTGCGGGACCAGTTGCTGGAACTGCGTCGGGGTGATGATGATGGCCTTGTCGCCACGTACATCCGCCGTCGTGTTCTGCGGCTCCATCGGGGAGTGCGACAGGAACGGCAGCTGATAGACGGATTCGACCTTCTTGGCCGCCTGGGTCATGCCAGCTTCCACATCGCCATGCTCGCGGAACACCGCACCGGGCTGCTCGCTGGCCGCTCGGATACCGTCCCAGATGGATTTCGTATCATTACTGGCATTCGGACCGCCATCCCACTGGATCTGCAGCAGGTCCTTGGCCTTCTTGGCCTGCCAATAGGAATCGGCCACAACGGCAACGCCGCGGCTGTACTGCACCACGGCCTTGACGCCAGGCATCGATTTCGCACGGGAATCATCGAAGCTCGCGACCTTGCCGCCGATCATCGGCGCCATCGCCACCGCGGCGTAGAGCATGCCGGGCACGCGCGTATCGATACCGAACTGCGCCATTCCCTTGACCTTGGCTGCCGTGTCCAGGCGACGCTGCTTGATGTTGCCGACAACCTTGAACTGGCTCGAAGGCTTGAGCGGCACGTCCTTCGGCACTTCCATGGTCGCCGCCTTGGCCGCCACCATGCCGTAATTGACGCGCTTGCCGCCCGGGCCGGTTATGGTGCCGTTGGCGGCCTTGCACTTGTCAGCATCCACACCCCACTGATCGGCGGCCGCGGCCACCAGCATCATGCGGGCCGAAGCACCGGCCTTGCGCAGCTTTTCCCAGGCGTCGCGCACGGACGTCGATCCGCCCGTGAGTTGACCGCCGAGTAACGCGTTGATATAGACCTCGGCCGGGGGTGCGAACTCGACCTTGATCTTGTTGATGTCGACTTCGAGTTCCTCAGCGACGAGCATGGGCATGGACGTATAGACGTCCTGTCCCATTTCGGATCGCGCGACCATGATGGTGATGGTGTTATCCAGTCCGATCTTGACCCATGCATTCGGGCTGGCGGTTCCACCACCCGCGTCTGCGAGGGCTACGTTGTGCCGGCCGGGCATGTAGAAACCGAGCGCAAGGCCACCGGCGACGGTGCCGCTGACTTTCAGGAAGTCACGGCGAGTTTCATTATTGATCATATTTTCCATTTGTCATTTCCTCCTTAGGCCATCTTCGCAGCTTGCTTGATAGCCGCGCGAATCCGGGGATACGTGCCACAGCGGCAGATGTTGCCGGACATGAACGCGTCGATATCTTGATCGGAGGGATTCTTGTTGGTGGCAAGCAGCGCGGAAGCGGACATCATCTGGCCGGGCTGGCAATAACCGCATTGCGGTACGTCCAGGGCGACCCATGCTCTTTGCACCTTGTGATTGCCGCCGAGACCTTCAATGGTCGTCACCTTCTGGCCGGCGACCGAACCGATTGCGGTCTGGCAGGAGCGCACCGCCTGGCCATTCAGATGTACCGTACAGGCGCCGCAGAGTGCCTTGCCGCAACCGAACTTGGTGCCGGTCATGCCCAGAGTATCGCGAAGGACCCACAGCAACGGCGTGTCCGGCGCGACATCCACGCTGGTGCTTTTACCATTTACGTTGAACGAGATTTTCATTGCAGAACTCCCACTTCGTGAGGAATGACGTTATATGTATGTTATGGGTGTAACACGAGGATAGTTACGGCGGCCAAAATACACGATTAGGTACCGCGTTACAACATTTCCCTGAGATTGTTTCCGGGTGTAAAAAACCATCGCCGCGATTTTCCCGTACCTTGCAAACCCTTGCCAGGCGCGGGTTTGCGGGACATGTACCGCTGTCCTCCGACAACCCGAAATTAACTCCGCGCGAACGCTTGCCACCAGTCACGAATGCTGCATTGCAGTATCCACATGGTGAAACGCGATTACAATGCAACATCCAATCCTGCTTCGCGGCATGCACGCGAAGCAAATAAGACGCGCGCATGCCGACGGAAGTTCAACCGGATATCAACGGTGTGGCTTGGCGTCGTCGAATTTCTTCAGTTCCAGGCGCGCGATCTGGTTGCGGTGAACCTCGTCCGGCCCGTCCGCCAAACGCAGGGTGCGATTGTGGCTGTACATCATCGCCAGAGGAAAATCCTGACACACCCCGCCGCCGCCGTGGGCCTGGATTGCCCAGTCGATCACCTGCTGCGCCATGTTGGGTGCGATAACTTTGATCATGGCAATTTCCGCCTTGGCCTGCTTGTTCCCCACAGTGTCCATCATGTAGGCGGCCTTGAGCGTCAGCAGCCGCGCCTGCTCGATCATGAGGCGTGATTCGGCGATGCGCTCATGCCACAAGTTGTGCTCGACCACTGGCTTGCCGAATGCCACCCGGCTCTTAAGACGCTTGCACATCAGCTCCAGCGCGCGCTCGGCCTGGCCGATGATGCGCATGCAGTGATGGATACGACCCGGACCCAGCCTGCCCTGCGCGATCTCGAAACCACGGCCTTCGCCGAGCAGCATGTTCGACACCGGCACACGCACGTTGTCGAGCGTAACTTCCATGTGGCCGTGCGGCGCATCGTCGTAGCCGAAAACGCTGAGTGCCCTGACGACCTTGACGCCTTTTGCGTCGGCCGGCACCAGAATCATCGATTGCTGTTTGTGGCGGTCGGCGCTGTCCGGATCGGACTTGCCCATGACAATGAAAATCTTGCAGCGCGGGTCGCCAGCGCCCGAAGACCACCACTTGCGGCCGTTGACTACGTAGTCGTTGCCCTGGCGTTCGATGCGACACTGGATGTTGGTCGCATCGGACGATGCCACCTCGGGCTCGGTCATCAGGAACGCCGAGCGGATTTCGCCGTTATGCAGCGGCGTCAGCCATTGTTTCTGCTGCTCGGGCGTGCCGTAGCGAAGCAGCACTTCCATGTTGCCGGTATCGGGCGCTGAGCAGTTGAACACTTCCGGAGCCCACGCGCTGCGCCCCATGATTTCGCACAACGGCGCGTACTCGAGATTGGTCAGCGACCCGCCGTGATCCTTGGGTTGCCACAGGTTCCACAGGCCGGCGGCGCGCGCCTTGGGCTTGAGTTCCTCGACAATGCGCGTCGGAATCCAGGCGTTGCCCTTGGCGCGATTCTCCGCGATTTCTTCAAAAAAGCGCGACTCGCGCGGATTGACGTGCTCCTGCATGAAGGCGGACACCTTCTTCTGCAGGTCCTTGACCTTGTCTGAAAACTCGAAATTCATGCTCATCCTCCTTGAATCTTCTTGTTCTGATGATTGACCCTCGATGGGGCCGGATCGGCGCAAAAGCCGTCAGTATGACACCGCAGGCACAGGACCTTATGCGGACGCGCCGTTCAATTCCGCTGGCGCCGTGTGTTCGAAGGCCTTGATCGCACTGCGCAGGAACGCCGGCACCGGCGCGGACTTGCGCGCCACCGGATCGGCATTGACGTAGACCACTTTGCCGCTTACCAGCAAATGATCGGCGCGAAGGATTTCGAGACGGAAATCGAGGCTCGACCGGCCCAGGCGGTCGACCCGCACGCAGATGTCGATCTCGTCGTCGTATCCGGCCGAAGCATGGTATTCGACCTCGGCCTTGCGCACGTAGAGATCGGTGCCATGCTGCGCGAGCCCGTCAGGATAGGGATAGCCAAGTGCGCGGTAGTATTCAGTGATTCCGACATCGAAATATGTCAGGTAATGACCGTTGAACACAATGCCCTGCCGGTCCACCTCGGCCCAGCGCACGCGCAATCGGTGCACGAAACGGAAATCGGATTTTGTCATGTCGGTTGGGCTTCAGTCGAAACGACAGATAACCATCGACCGGATGCCGCAGCCATGCCCGCGATGAATTCGGCGGCTGGCAAGGCCCGGGGCGCCGCAGGAAACTAACATGACCGGAAAGCGATCAGGCATAGCGCCGACCCACCCACTCGGCCACGAGTACGGGCTTGGACTCGCCATCGCACTCCATAACGATGTCCCACACCATCTGCACGCCGGCTTCGATGCGCTGGAGCTCCTTGAGCTTGAAGCGGGCGCGCAGGCGCGATCCCGCTTTCACCGGCGCCGTGAAACGCAGACGATTGAAGCCGTAGTTCACGCCCATTTTCGAATTGCCGAATTCCAGCGACTCGTTCAGAAAATGGCTCAGCAGCGACATGGTCAGAAAGCCATGCGCGATGGGCGCGCCGAACGGCGATTCGCGCCGCGCCCGCTCGACGTCGACGTGGATCCATTGATGGTCACCGGTGGCGTCGGCGAATTGATCAATGCGCTTCTGGGTAATTTCCAGCCAGTCGCTGATCACGATTTCCTCGCCCGCCCTGCCGGCAAGCTCATCGAGACTGCCAAATACCGCCCTTGCCATATTGTTCCCCTTCGAATTAATTGCGCCACCTGCGCCCGGCAATGTACCGTAATCACCGTACTCGCGCATTGCGCGCGGCGATTCGAGCCGCGACAATGCTCCATATCGGACTCGAGACGGAGGCGGCATATGCGGATCGGCATGGTGGGCCTGGGGCGCATGGGCGCGAACATGGCACGGCGCATGGCACGCAACGGCGTGCAGGTTGCGGCTTTCGATTTGAGTCCCGCCGCGCGCGCCGCCGTGGCCCGGGACGAGGGCATCATCGCGCACGAGGAACTCGCCGGCCTGGTGGCCGCACTGCCAGCGCCCCGCGTGGTGTGGGTCATGCTGCCTTCGGGCGACGTCACCGAGCAGGCGTTGCAGAAATTGGCGACGCTGCTCGCCGAGGGCGACGTGCTGGTCGATGGCGGCAATGCCAACTACAAGGATTCACGACGTCGCGCCGCCTGGCTCGCCGAGCGCAAGCTCGGCTTCGTCGATGCAGGCGTTTCCGGCGGCGTATGGGGACTGGACAATGGTTATGCGCTGATGCTCGGCGGCAGCCAGGACGTCGTCGCCCGCGTCGAGCCGTTCGCAAAAGTGCTTGCGCCGGCGCCCGATCGCGGCTGGATCCACTGCGGGCCGGCCGGCTCCGGACACTATGTCAAGATGATCCATAACGGCATCGAGTACGGCATGATGCAGGCCTACGCGGAGGGCCTGTCGATAATGAAGGCCAAGGAAGAATTCGACCTCGATCTGGCGGCGATCACCGAAATGTGGCGCCACGGCAGCGTGGTACGCTCCTGGCTGCTCGATCTGACCGCCGAGTTCCTGAAGAACGGCCAGGCGCTCGATTCGATCAGTCCGGTGGTGGCCGATTCCGGCGAAGGCCGCTGGACGGCGATCGAAGCGATCGAACTCGGCGTGCCCACGCCCGTCATGAGTCTTGCACTGATGATGCGCTTCTCCAGCCAGGGACAGAGCGACTACGGTTCAAAATTGCTGGCGATGATGCGCGCCGGCTTCGGCGGCCACGCAGTTCAGTCCGCTGAAAGCAAACCGGCGGCTGCGCCGGCGAAGAAAAAATGATCGTCATCCTGATGGGTGTCTCCGGTGTGGGCAAAACCACCATCGGCCAGCTTCTGTCGGGCAAGCTGGGCTGGCCGCTATTCGATGCCGATGAATTCCACTCCGAAGCCAGCATCGAGAAAATGCGCAACGGCATTGCCCTCGAGGACACCGACCGCTGGCCGTGGCTGGACCGGATGAACGCGATGATCAAGCAAAAGGAGGCGCACGGTGAGAGCGTGCTGCTCGCCTGCTCGGCCCTGAAACAGGTCTATCGCGACCGGCTTGCACAGGGCGCTTCCGGGATTCGCTGGATCTATCTGCGCGGCAGCTTCGAGCTCATCCGCGATCGGCTCGATGCGCGCAAGGGCCACTATATGAAAGCCGGTCTGCTCGAATCGCAGTTCGCCACCCTGGAGGAACCTCGTGATGCGCTCGCCTTCGACATCGACGGCACCCCGGATGCGATAGCGGATGCGATATTGCGCCGCCTGCGCAACGCACCCGCCCGCAAGACCGGATAGGAAATGCGCCGGACAATAGTCCAGTCGGCCGTGGCAGCGTGGCTCGGTGTCGCCATGCCCGCGCATGTGGCGCCGGCAGATCTGCCGGCGCCCAGAAGCGCGGCCGTCATGGATTTCGAGCTGATCAATGAAATGCGCGACTATGAGACCGAAGACTCCCGGGCGGCACTACAGCACCGCCTGGGGCTAATCGGTGATGCCTTGCGCGAGGAATTCGATCGGCGCGGGATGTACCGCATCGTGGACAACAACGCCGCGGCGAAACTGATCGCGAACGAAAAATCGAGACAGGATCTGCGCAACTGCAATGGCTGCGAACTGGACATCGGGCGCGCGCTCGACGCCGACATCATCATCCTTTGCTGGGTACAGAAGGTCAGCAACCTCATCCTCAACCTGAATATAGAAGTCAAGGAAATCGCGTCCGGAAAAACGCTGTATACGAAATCGGTCGACTTGCGCGGCAACTCGGACAAATCGTGGCTGCGCGGCATCCACTACATGGTCGACAGCATCGCCGAAAAGAACCAGCAACTGCGCTAGCGGATGCGGTATCAGGTTCGGAAGCGCGCCGCGACCGCGGAGCTTTCGCGCACTAGCAGGAACTGATCCGATGTCACCGCGACGAATTGTGCCCCGTGCTCGATCCAGCTTTTCGCATCGGGCTCGTTGAAGGCCAGGATGCCCGGCACCTTACCGGTCTTCTTGATGCGGGTCAGTGCGTCGGCCATCGCGGCCTGAACTTCGGGATGTCCCGGATTTCCGAGGTGGCCGAAATCCGCGGCCAGATCCTGCGGACCGATGAAAATGCCGTCGATGCCGTCGATCGCCGCCATCTTTTCGATTTCCGCGACCGCCGCGCGCGTTTCCACCTGGACCATCAGGCAGATCTCGTTGTTGGCGTGCTCGAAATAGTCCTTGACCCGGCCGAACCGGTTGGCTCGCGAATTCGCCGAGACGCCGCGTATGCCTTTGGGCGGATAACGCACGGCCGCAACGGCGCGCTTGGCCTCTTCGGCACTTTGCACGTAAGGCAGCAACAGAGACTGGACGCCGACGTCGAGCAGGCGCTTGATCAGGACCGTATCGTTCCAGTAGGCGCGCACCAGGGCGGACGTCGGATAAGGTGCGATGGCGTGCAACTGATGATGCACGTTCTGCAGGTCGGCCGGTGCATGCTCAGTATCCACCAGAACCCAGTCGAATCCTGCGGACGCGCAGATCTCCGCGGAAACATGGCTTGCCAGGCTCAGCCAGCAGCCAGTCTGGGTACGACCGGCGCGCAACGCGCGCTTGAGTTCATTGACCGGCATATCCATCAGTTTTCTCCCGATATTATTTTGATCCCGCTGAATTGTACCCGCTCTTTGACAGCGCACGGGCCGCGGCCGACAATGCGCGCTCGCGGAGAAAAAACCAATGAGCACACTGAAATTCGAAGGGGTGTTTCCGATTCTGGTCACACCTTTCGACGAAAACGAAAATCCCGACGTGGAATCGTTCGACCGGCTTGTGCGTTTCATCGGCGGGCTGGGTGTGGACGGTATCACCATTCTCGGCGTGCTCGGCGAGGCCAACAGGTTGCTAGACCACGAGCGCGAGACGCTGATCCGCACCGCGGTTGCAGCCGCGGGGTCGATGCCCGTGATTGTCGGTACCAGCCACAGCGGCACACGCGCGGCGCGCGATCTGTCGCAAATGGCGCAGCAACTCGGCGCGAAAGCGGTCATGGTCACGCCGCATGCCG
>JBDTRK010000135.1:0-9500 GCA_039931685.1 Betaproteobacteria bacterium
TAATGGGCCCCGCCTTGTGGCGGGACGAGAGCGGGCAATGCTTGAGCAGTACTTTCCGATTCTGCTTTTCATTTTCGTCGGCCTCGCCGTCGGGGTAGCGCTACCCCTTGCAGGCGGCACCCTCAGCCGGCTGCTCGGCGTGCATCGGCCCGATCCGGAAAAGCTTTCTCCCTACGAGTGCGGTTTCGAGGCCTTCGAGGACGCACGCATGAAATTCGATGTGCGCTACTACCTGGTGGCGATCCTGTTCATCCTGTTCGACCTGGAAATCGCGTTCCTCTTTCCATGGGCGGTGGTATTGCGCGAAATCGGCACCTTCGGCTTCCTGGCCATGGTGGTTTTTCTGGCAATTCTCGTGGTCGGATTTGTCTACGAGTGGAAGAAAGGTGCGCTCGAATGGGAATGAATCTGCCGGCAAGGCCGGCATCATCCGCCATCGCCGCGCCGGCCCATTTCACATGCGGGTTGCGCGGGCGTAAACATAAAGTTCGAACCAATACAGTGGCGCGCAGGTCTCCTCTTGAAGGAGAAATCGATAAATGAGCATAGAGGGTGTCACCGAAAAAGGCTTCGTCACCACCACGATCGACAATGTCATCAACTGGACGCGCACCGGTTCGATGTGGCCGATGACGTTCGGGCTGGCCTGCTGTGCCGTGGAAATGATGCACGCGGGTGCGGCGCGCTACGACCTGGACCGCTTCGGCGTCGTCTTCCGGCCGAGTCCGCGCCAATCCGACGTGATGATCGTGGCCGGCACGCTATGCAACAAGATGGCGCCGGCATTGCGCAAAGTCTACGACCAGATGTCCGAGCCGCGCTGGGTCATTTCGATGGGGTCCTGCGCCAACGGCGGCGGCTACTACCATTACTCCTACTCGGTGGTGCGCGGCTGTGACCGTATCGTGCCGGTGGATGTGTACGTTCCCGGCTGTCCGCCCACCGCGGAGGCGCTGCTCTATGGGGTCATCCAGTTGCAAAACAAGATCCGCCGGACCAATACCATCGCGCGCTGACAATCCCACATGTCCAGCATCGCGGCACTCGCCGAAAGCCTCAAATCCACGCTTGCCGACAAGGTCGTCGAAGCCATCGCGACCAACGGCGAATTGACGCTGGTCGTGCGCGCGGCCGATCTGCTCAGCGTGGCGGACGCGCTGCGCGATGATCCTGCGCTGAAATTCGAACAACTGATCGATTTGTGCGGGCTGGACTATCTGCACTATGGCAACGGACGCCACGAAGGCTTGCGCTATGCCGTGGTCTACCACCTGCTTTCCGTATCCCTGAACCATCGCTTGCGGCTGAAGGTATTCGCCGCGGACGACGAATTCCCGGTGGTGGACTCTGTCGTCGGCATCTGGCCGTCGGCAAACTGGTTCGAGCGCGAGGCATTCGACCTGTTCGGCATCATGTTTCCTGGACATCCGGATCTGCGCAGGATCCTGACCGACTATGGCTTCATCGGCCATCCGTTCCGCAAGGATTTCCCGCTATCCGGTTTTGTTGAGGTGCGCTATGACCCGGAGCAGAAGCGCGTGGTCTACCAGCCGGTCAGCATCGAGCCGCGCGAGACCGTGCCGCGCGTGGTGCGAGAAGCGCACTACGGGGATGTCGAATAGTCATGGCTACCAGTGCACTGACCATGAAGCATGGCTCCGGCATAACGCCTGCCTGGCAGAATTCGGCCGTTACTGAAATGCATGTTGTCGTGGTTATTGTTGATGGCTCCGATGCGCGGGTAATTAGCCTTGGCTGAAATACGCAACTACACCATGAACTTTGGTCCCCAGCACCCGGCTGCGCACGGCGTATTGCGGCTGGTGCTGGAGCTCGACGGTGAAGTGATCCAGCGTGCCGACCCGCACATCGGTTTGCTGCACCGGGCGACCGAGAAGCTTGCGGAGTCCAAGACGTTCCTGCAGTCGGTGCCCTACATGGACCGGCTCGACTACGTGTCGATGATGTGCAACGAGCACGCTTATGTCATGGCGATCGAGAAGCTGCTCAGGATCGAAGTGCCGCTGCGCGCGCAATACATCCGCGTGATGTTCGACGAGATCACTCGTATCCTGAATCACCTGCTGTGGCTGGGGGCGCACGCGCTCGACATCGGGGCGATGACAGTATTTTTGTATTGTTTCCGCGAGCGTGAAGACCTGATGGATGTCTACGAAGCGGTATCGGGTGCGCGGCTGCACGCTGCCTATTACCGTCCGGGCGGCGTCTACCGCGATTTGCCCGAAGCGATGCCGCAGTATCTCGCCTCGAAAATCCACAATGAGCAGGCGGTGCGCGAACTCAATGAAAATCGCCGCGGCTCGTTGCTCGATTTCATCGAAGATTTCAGCAACCGATTCCCGCGCTATGTCGACGAGTACGAAACCCTGCTCACCGACAATCGCATCTGGAAGCAGCGCACGGTGGGCATCGGTGTGGTTAGCCCGGAGCGCGCACTCGCGCTGGGATTCACCGGTCCGATGCTGCGTGGCTCCGGCGTGGAATGGGATTTGCGCAAGAAGCAGCCCTACGAAGTCTACGATCGCGTCGAATTCGACATTCCGATCGGCACGGGCGGCGATTGCTACGACCGCTACCTGGTGCGCATCGAGGAGATGCGCCAGTCCAACCGCATTGTCAAACAGTGTATCGATTGGCTGCGCAAGAACCCGGGGCCGGTCATTACCGACGATCACAAGATCGCGCCGCCGTCGCGCGTTGACATGAAGATGAACATGGAAGAGCTGATTCACCATTTCAAGCTCTTCACCGAGGGCATGCATGTGCCCGAAGGCGAGGCTTACGCCGCCGTCGAGGCGCCCAAAGGGGAGTTTGGCATCTATCTGGTTTCCGATGGCGCCAACAAGCCTTACCGCGTGAAAATCCGCGCGCCCGGATTCGCGCACCTGGCCGCGCTCGACGAGATGGCCCGAGGCCACATGATCGCCGACGTGGTTGCCATCATCGGCACCCAGGATATCGTGTTTGGAGAAGTGGACCGATGAACGCGCGCATGCTGCTGTCCCCGGAAGCGCTGGCCCGCATCGACAAGGCCATCGCCAAGTACCCCGCCGACCAGCGCCAGTCCGCGGTCATGGCCGCGCTCACGGTCGCGCAAGGCGAAAAAGGCTGGTTGTCCGCCGAGACCATGGATTTTGTCGCCCAATACCTGGGGATGCCCGCGATCGCGGTTTATGAAGCTGCAAGTTTCTACGGCATGTATGACCTGCACCCCGTCGGCCGGCACAAGATCACGATCTGTACGAACCTGCCGTGCGCGTTGTCGGGCGCCACGGCGGCGGCCGATCACCTGAAAGCGAAACTGGGCATCGGTTTCGGTGAGACCACGCCCGACGGCCAGTTCACGCTGAAGGAAGGCGAGTGCCTGGGCGCCTGCGGCGATGCGCCCGTGTGTCTGTACAACGACAAGAACATGGTGTCTTTCTTGACACCGGAAAAGCTCGACGCCTGGCTCACGGAGTTGCGCAAATGAACGCGCCATTGCCGCCGTTTCCCCCGGACACCTACGGACCCGACGCGGTCATCCTCAAGGGGCTGACCGGGCTCAACTGGCGCCTCGCGGACTATGAGGCGCGCGGCGGGTATCAGGCCTTGCGCAAGATACTGAACGAAAAGATCACGCCCGAGCAAGTCATCGCCGAAGTGAAGAAATCGGCACTGCGCGGCCGCGGCGGAGCAGGCTTTCCCACCGGACTGAAATGGAGTTTCATGCCGCGCGCTTTCCCCGGGCAGAAATATCTGGTCTGCAATTCGGACGAAGGTGAACCGGGCACATTCAAGGATCGCGACATCCTGCGCTATAACCCGCACGTCGTCATCGAAGGCATGGCGATTGCAGCCTATGCGATGGGCATCTCGGTGGGATATAACTACGTTCACGGGGAAATCTGGGACGTGTACGAGCGTTTCGAAGAGGCGCTCGAAGAGGCGCGCGGCGCCGGCCTGCTGGGTGCGAACATACTCGGCTCGCAGTTCAACTTCGAGTTGCACGCCCATCATGGTTGGGGTGCCTACATCTGTGGCGAGGAAACCGCGTTGCTGGAGTCGCTGGAGGGCAAGAAGGGCCAGCCGCGATTCAAGCCGCCGTTTCCAGCCAGCTACGGCTTGTACGGCAAGCCCACGACGATCAACAACACGGAGACATTTGCCGCGGTGCCCTGGATCATCATCAATGGCGGCGAGGCCTTCCTCAATCTGGGTCGTCCGAACAACGGCGGCACCAAGGTGTTCTCTGTTTCCGGCCATGTAGCACGTCCCGGAAACTACGAAGTCAAGCTCGGTACGCCGTTCGCAAAGCTTCTGGAGATGGCAGGCGGCATGCGCGACGGGCGCAAGTTCAAGGCCTGCATCCCGGGGGGATCGTCCATGCCGGTGCTGACGGCCGAAGTCATGCTCGCCACCGACATGGATTACGACTCGATCGCCAAAGCCGGTTCGATGCTCGGTTCCGGCGCGGTAATCGTCATGGACGAGACCACCTGCATGGTGCGCGCGCTGCAGCGGCTTTCGTATTTTTACTTCGAGGAATCCTGCGGCCAGTGCACACCTTGTCGCGAAGGCACTGGCTGGCTCTATCGCATGGTCCATCGCATCGAGCACGGGCAGGGCCGGGCGGAAGACCTGGACAAGCTGACGTCGGTGGCGGATAACATCGCCGGCCGCACCATCTGCGCGCTGGGCGATGCCGCCGCATTGCCGGTGAAAAGTTTCATCAAGAATTTTCGCGACGAATTCCAATACCACATCGACCACGGCAAGTGCCTGGTTCACGGACAACACTGATCGCGCATATGGCGAAGCTCGAAATCGACGGCCGTCCGGTGGAAGTTGCCGACAACAGCACGGTCATGGATGCCGCGAATAAGCTCGGCATCTATGTGCCGCACTTCTGCTATCACAGGAAATTGTCGATCGCCGCCAACTGCCGCATGTGCCTGGTGCAGGTGGAAAAGGCGCCCAAGCCGCTGCCGGCCTGCGCCACACCGGTGACCGAAGGCATGAAGGTCTACACGCATTCCGACGCCGCAATCAAGGCGCAGAAGGGCGTGATGGAATTCCTGCTGATCAACCATCCGCTCGATTGCCCGATTTGCGACCAGGGCGGCGAATGCCAGTTGCAGGACCTGGCGGTGGGCTATGGCGGATCCAGTTCGCGTTATGACGAAGCCAAGCGCGTGGTGGCAAACAAGGATCTCGGCCCGCTGGTGTCGGCCGAGGAAATGACCCGCTGCATCCATTGCACGCGCTGCGTGCGCTTCGGACAGGAAATCGCCGGCATCATGGAATTGGGCATGGGCGGGCGCGGCGAACACTCGGAGATCATGCCATTCGTGGCACGCACGGTGGATTCCGAACTGTCGGGCAACATGATCGACGTCTGCCCCGTCGGCGCGCTCACGTCCAGGCCGTTTCGCTACAGCGCGCGCACTTGGGAATTGGCGCGGCGCAAATCGATTGCGGCACACGATGGCCTCGGTTCCAACCTCGTGGTGCAGGTCAAGGGCGACCGCGTAATGCGCGTATTGCCGCTGGACAACGAGGACGTCAACGAATGCTGGCTCTCCGATCGCGATCGCTTTTCCTATGAAGCGCTGAACTCTGACGAACGTCTCACGTCGCCGATGCTCAAGCGCGACGGCAAGTGGGAAGAGGTCGACTGGAGCACGGCGCTTGAATTCATCGCCGGCGAACTGCGTCGCATCCGCGCCAGCCATGGCGCGCAGTCGGTGGGCGCACTGGCTACCCCGCAGGCCACGCTCGAAGAATTATATTTGCTTGGCAAGCTGGCGCGCGGTCTGGAAGGCAGCGTCGACTTCCGCCTGCGCCAGTCGGATTTTTCCACCGACAACCGGATGCGTGGTGCGCCCTGGCTGGGTATGAAGGTGGCGGAAATTGTCGCGCTCGACCGTATTCTGGTGATCGGCTCGGTGCTGCGCAAAGAGCAGCCGCTGCTCGCGCAACGCCTGCGCATGGCGGTGAAACAGCGCGCCGAGTTCAACCTGATCAACCCGGTTGACGATGACCTGCTCATGCGCGTGGCCAACAAGGCCATCGTCGCGCCGGGCGCCATGGCGCAAGTCCTGGCGCAGGTCGTCAAGGCCGCCGCGCAGATCAAGGCGATGGCGGTGCCTGCAGCGGTCGCGGGCGTGGCGGTCGATCCGGCCGCGCGCAAGATTGCAGAGAGCCTGGTAGCCGGAAACCACCGCGCGATCTTCCTCGGCAACCTTGCCCAGCATCATCCGCAAGCCGGCCAGTTGCACTGGCTGGCGCAAGAACTGGCGCGTATCACCGGCGCAAAATTCGGATTCCTCGGCGAAGCCGCCAACAGCGTCGGCGGCTATCTGGCCGGCGCGTTGCCCGCTGGCACGGCAGACATGAATGCCGCGCAAATGCTGGCGCAACCGCGCAAGGCCTACCTGCTGCTGCATGCCGAGATGGATCTAGACACCATCGAAACCCGCAAGGCGCGCGTCGCGATGCAATCGGCGGAACTGGTCGTCGCGATGTCGCCGTTTCGGCACGCGCTCGATTATGCGCAAGTCCTGCTGCCGGTGTCGCCATTTACCGAAACCGGCGGTAGCTTTGTGAATACCGAAGGCCGGGCGCAGAGTTTCCAGGGTGTTGTCAGGCCAGCCGGTGAAACGCGGCCGGCGTGGAAAGTGTTGCGTGTAATCGGTAACCTGCTCGAACTGGCCGGCTTCGATTACGACAGTGTCGAGGCGGTTCGCGTCGACTGCATCGCCGGCATTGGCGACATGGCGGCGCGGCTGGACAATGCGCTCCAGGGTGATCCTGGTCCGCTTCCCGCGGGAGGCGGAATGGACGGCATTCAAAGGGTCGGGGAAGTGCCGATCTACCATGGCGATGGCATCGTACGCCGCGCGGCATCGCTGCAGCTCACCCGCGACGCGCAAGCCGCTGCGGTGGTATCGCTGCCCGGCAGTCTGGTCGAGAAGCTCGGCCTGCGCCACAACGACCGCGTACGCATTGTCCAGCAGGGTGGCGAAGCCGTCTTGCCGTTCCTGCGCGATGATCGTCTGCCCGCGAATTGCGCGCGTGTGCCCGCCGGCTGTGCCGAGACCGGTGCACTGGGTTCGTTGTTCGGCGAACTCGATCTCGAACGCGTCGCCGAACCGGAAAAGGTGGGCGTATGAATCTCGCCTTCCTCGAGGGATTGATTGGCGCGGATGCAGTGACCGCGCTTTGGACGCTGGCGAAAATCGTCGCCATCACGCTACCGATCATTCTCTCTGTCGCCTATCTGACCCTCGCCGAGCGCAAGGTGATCGGCTACATGCAGGTGCGCATCGGGCCGAATCGCGTCGGATACAAAGGTTTGCTGCAACCGTTCGCCGACGTCCTCAAGTTGCTGGCCAAGGAAATCATCATCCCGTCGGGATCGAACAAATTTCTGTTCGTCCTCGCCCCGGTGCTGTCGATCATGCCGGCGCTTGCCGCCTGGGCGGTTGTTCCGTTCACGCCGGACCTGGTGCTCGCCAAGGTTGATGCCGGGCTGCTTTACGTGATGGCCATCACCTCGATGGGCGTCTACGGCGTAATCGTCGCCGGCTGGGCATCGAATTCCAAGTATGCGTTCATCGGCGGGATGCGTTCGGCCGCGCAGATCGTTTCCTACGAAATCGCCATGGGCTTCGCTCTGGTGTGCGTGCTCATGATGTCGGGCAGCCTGAACCTGTCCACCATCGTCATGCAGCAGAGCACGGCCTGGGGGTTTCTGGGCTGGAACCTGATTCCGCTGTTCCCGATGTTCCTGGTGTATTTCATCGCCGGTGTGGCGGAGACCAACCGCGCGCCTTTCGATGTCGCGGAGGGCGAATCGGAAATCGTGGCCGGCTTCCACGTGGAGTACTCGGGAACGGCATTCGCGGTGTTCTTCCTTGCCGAATACGCCAACATGATCCTGGTCGCGGCGCTGGCGGCAACCCTGTTCCTGGGCGGCTGGCTGTCGCCGTTGCCCAGTGCGCTGGCAGACGCGATCGGCCTGCCCTGGCTGGCGGCCGGCGGCTTTCCCTGGTTGCTGCTCAAGATCGCCTTCCTGTTGTTCTGCTTCCTGTGGTTCCGCGCGACGTTCCCGCGTTACCGCTACGACCAGATCATGCGCCTGGGCTGGAAAGTGTTTATCCCGCTGACCATCGTCTGGCTGGTGCTGATCGGCGGACTGATGCAAACCACGTGGTGGCCGTGGTGAGAACGGGCCAGCGATCATGATCGAACGCCTGCGCGAATTCTTCCGCACCTTCCTGCTTTTCGAGTTGGTCAAGGGCATGGCGCTGACCGGCCGTTACTTCTTCGCGCGCAAGATCACCGTGCAGTTTCCGGAGGAGAAGACGCCGCAGTCCGGCCGATTCCGCGGCCTGCATGCCTTGCGCCGCTATCCGAACGGCGAGGAGCGCTGCATCGCCTGCAAACTATGCGAAGCCGTCTGTCCCGCGCTGGCGATCACCATCGAATCGGAGCAGCGCGCCGACGGCACGCGGCGCACCACGCGATACGACATCGACCTGACGAAATGCATTTTCTGCGGATTCTGCGAGGAGTCCTGTCCGGTCGATTCCATCGTGGAAACCCGCATCCTCGAATATCACGGCGAAAAGCGCGGCGACTTGCTATATACCAAGGAAATGCTGCTCGCCATCGGCGATCGGTATGAGGAACAGATTGCAAAGGATCGCGCCGACGATGCCGGCTTCAGGTAAGAGGTGAACAGTGAACAGTGAACAGTGATGGGGCAGGGCGTTTTTGACCATTTACGGTTTACCGTTGACTGATTACCAATAACAACATGGACTTCAGGGCGGCTACTTTTTATTTCTTCGCGGCGGTAATGATTTTCGCCGCGCTGCGTGTCATCACGGCGCGCAATCCGGTGCACTCGGCGCTGTTCCTGGTGCTGGCTTTCTTTACGGCCGCCGGATTGTGGATGTTGCTGGAAGCCGAGTTTCTTGCCATCGCGCTGGTGCTGGTCTACGTCGGCGCGGTCATGGTGCTGTTTCTGTTCGTCGTAATGATGCTCGATATCAACATGGACCGGTTGCGCGAGGGCTACTGGGACTATCTCGTGCCGGCCCTGATCGTGGCCGGCGTGATGATCGCGGAGATGGCGCTGGTGCTCGGCGGGCGCTATTTCGACCTCGAAGGCATGCCGCAACCGGCGGCGCATGCGGCGGACTACAGCAATACGCGCGAACTCGGCCGCCTCATTTACACCGACTACGTGTATCCCTTCGAGATCGCGGCTGTCATCCTGCTGGTTGCCATCGTCGCGGCCATCGCGCTGACGCTGCGTCATCGCAAGGACACCAAATACATCGACCCGGCACAGCAGATCAGGGTGCGCCGCCAGGACAGGGTGCGCCTGGTGTCGATGCCCTCGGAGAAACGCGTCGGGGAGGAGCCGAAATGATTTCCCTGTCGCATTACCTGATTCTCGGCGCCATCCTGTTCGCGATCAGCGTGGT
>JBDTRK010000136.1:0-9393 GCA_039931685.1 Betaproteobacteria bacterium
CACCTTGATGCCTTTGGCGCCCAGTTTCTTCAGCCAGTACACGATGCGTTCCGCAGCCGCGTCGGGATTGATCCAGCCCTGGTTGGTGACGATCTTCGTGCCGCGCTTCAAGCAGCCCGGCAGCACCGCCAGCATGCGGTCGTCGAGATAGGTGTCGTAACCCGGAAACGAGGGGTCGCGGCGCTTGCGCACCTGTGCTGCGGAAATGGTCGCTTCCGCCATGGTTTCGAAACACAGGTAATCGAGATCGCCCCGTTCGGCATTCCATTTTGCCGGTTCGATGCGATCGCCCCACCACGCCGAGCCGGCGCCAATGCGCACGATTTTTTTCATCGTGCCGGTCCGCTGTTGCTGCAGAACATCCGTCCTCCCGCTGGTTTTTCCGGCACTTGTTTGCAGCCGTTTTGTCGGCGGAATCTTGGATTGCCGCCGCCATCGCGTCAATCCGTGCAGATTCCGGGACCCGGAACCGGCTGTGGGCAATTCGCCTAACAACATGAAAAGTATAGTTTAGCGACGCATAGCGCATTCCGCCGGTCAGAACGAATTCTTGACAAAGGCTGTTCCGGACGACGAAGATTTCGCAAAAAACCGCCTCGGGCGGACCTTAATCGGGAGGAGAAATCCATGCTGCAGTTGACCATCGTCCGCGTCTTGCGGTTGCTGTTGCTATCGTTGGCTGTTAGCGCATCGACCGCGTCCGCGCAGTCCACTATTCGCATCGGCTGGCTGTCGTCGCTGACCGGCCCGCTTTCTTCTGCGGCGATAGCGGAAAACCAGGGCGTGCAGTTCGCTGTCGATGAAATCAATGCGGCCGGCGGTGTCAACGGCCGCAAACTCGAGCTCATCACCCGCGACACTAGTGGCGAGCCGACCAAGGCGGTCAATCTGGCGAAGCAACTGGCGTTCGTGGACAAGGTCGACTTCATCATCGGCCCGGTCAATTCAGGCGAGTCGCTTGCCACCGTGCCGATCGTCGCCAAGGCCGGCATTCCGAACCTGATCATCGGCACCATCGACGAACTCGTGGATGCGCAGCGGTTTCCGCTCGCGTTCCGCGCCATCAACACCAACAGACAATGGATCGAGGCAGCCAACGATTACGCGCTCAACGTCCTGAAGAAGAAAAAAATCGCCGTCATAGGCGACACCTCCGGTTACGGCACGGCGTCTTCGAAAGTAGCGCAGGATCTGCTGGAGAAAGTGGGCGTGACGCCGGTATATGTTGCGCTGGTCGATCCGAACAAGACCGACCTGACCGATGAGATGACCAAGGCGAAGGCCGCCGGTGCGGAAGTCGTCATGCCGTGGACCGCCGCAACCGGACTGCTCGCACGCCTGTTCAACACCCGCGGCGACATGGGCTGGAACGTGCCGATCGTCGGTCATCCGGCGATGATGGCCCCGACAGTCAGGCCTTTGCTCAACAAGCCCGAGTACTGGAAAAACGCTTTTGCCGCCGGCTATCAAAGCACGACTTACGACGCGAAGGGCAAGCTGCCGCCGCGTACCCAGGCGCTGATGGACAAAATCCGGCCGAAGCTCGGCAAAGGCGAAATCGATTTCATGTTCTGGTGGATCGCGCTCGGCTACGACACGGTGAAGATCGTCGAGCACGCCGTGAAAAGCGCCGGTTCCACCGATGCCACCGCCATCGGCAAGGTGCTCGAGACCACGCGGGATTTCCCCGGCGCCTATGCCAGCTATACGTGGACAAAGGAAAACCGCAACGGCTTTCCCGACCACGCCATCGTGATGAACATCGCCGGCAGCTTCAAGGACGGCAGTTTCAGGGCCGCGCCGGCGCGCTAGCGCGCAGAGCGCGCAAGGTCTGAGGTAAGAGGACTGAGTGCTGAGGACTGAGTGTAAAGGCGAGACCAGGCAGCGAAATGGTTTCTTGCTGTTACTCAGTCCTCAGTCCTCAGCACTCAGTCCTCTACCGAGAAACGTAAAACCAGAATCAATGCTCCACATCTGACGATGCTTACCCGATGCTAGTCGCTCTCATCACCGGCCTCGCCACCGGCGCCTTGTACGCCGCCGCTGCGCTGACCTACAACGTGATGTTCTCGACTTCGAAGGTGTTGTCGGTGACCACCGGCCACATCTCGATGCTGGGTGGTATTTTCGGCGCCTGGTTCCTGTCCACGCTGGGCTGGCCGATTCCGCTTGCGCTGCTGGGGTCCATGTTCGTTGGCGCGCTCTTCGGCCTGTTGACCGATTTCATCGCCATTCGCCGCGTGCTCGCGCGCAGCGACGAGCATCTGTGGCTGTTGTCCACGCTGGCGCTGGCGACCATGGTGCAGCAGGCCGCCGGCCTGTGGTGGGGCACCGAGCCGAAGCCGTTTCCGCGGCTGATCCCGCAGGATTTCTCCGCGGGCCTGGCCGACCAGAAGTACTGGCTGCCGATCGCCACCGCCATCCTGCTCGCCGTGGCACTCGAGTTGTTCTATCGGCGCACCCTATACGGCAAGCTGTTCGTGGCGATGTCGGAAGATGCGTTCGCCGCGCGCGCGCGCGGCATTCCGACCAATCGCATCCGCTCCATGTCCTACGTCATTGCCGGCGCGATGGGCGGACTGGCCGGATTCGCCGCCGGCCAACTGACCTTCGCCTATTTCGCCCTCGGTCTGACCCTGACCTTGAACGGGTTCATCGCGCTGGCGGTGGGCGGCCTCGGCAGCAATGTCGGTGCACTGGTCGGCGGCGCCGCGCTCGGCATTCTCAGTTCGGTGGCGACATATTTCGTCGGCGGCGAATATCAGCAGACCATTTCGGTTGGCCTGCTGATGGTCGTGCTGCTGCTGAAGCCGGCCGGACTGTTCGGCAGCCAGAGCGTGCGGCCGGTATGAGCAATTCGAAGCGGCTGCTTGCCATCGCGCTCGTCCTGGCGGCGCTGATCACGCTGCCATGGTGGTCCGGCGACTTGTACAAGCTGCATGTCGCCGCGCTGATCTGCACTTACTGGATCCTGATCGGCGGGCTTAACCTGGTGGTCGGTTATTCCGGCCAGTTGTCGATCGGCCACGTCGGCCTGCTGGCGATCGGGGCCTACTGCTTTGCCATTCTTGCCGGCACGCATGGCCTGCATCCGGCCGTTGCCATCGCCGCGGCCGGCGCGCTGTGCGCCTTGTGCGGCTTGCTGCTGGGGCTGCCCTCGCTGCGCCTGCCCGGATTTTATTTCGCGATGGCAACGCTGGCTTTCGCCCTGATCGTTACCGAAATCACGCTGGCGCAGGGCAGCCTGACGGGCGGCGGCGTCGGACTCGCCGTGCCGGGATTTTCGCCACCCTTCGATACGCCGCAGGGGACGTACTGGCTGATCCTCGGCATCGCCACGCTGGTGACCTGGCTCACCTGGAACGTGGCGCGGCATACCTGGGGACGCGCGCTGGTCGCCGTGCGCGACAGTGTCGTGACGGCACAAGCGGTAGGGGTTCCGGTGTTCCGCGCCAAGCTGACGGTGTTTGTTTTCAGCGGCTTCACCGCCGGCGTGGCGGGCGCGCTGTTCGCCGTGCTGCAAAGCTACATCACGCCCGATACCTTCGTGTTCGACCTCGGCCTGTTCTTTTTCGTGTGCATCATCATCGGCGGCCGCGGTCACATCCTCGGTCCCGCCATCGGCACCATCGTGCTGACCGCGCTGCCGGAAATGGTCGCGCCGCTGGCCAAGCTGGGAAACTTCTTCTACGGACTGCTGCTGCTGGCTGTCGTGCTGCTGGTGCCCGAAGGCATCGGCCGTGTATTCGAACTGCTGGTCGGGCGCCTGCGCCCGCGCAAGGACGAAAGCCACGTGGTCAAGCCCGACCTCGAGCGGCTTGCCAGGGCCATCGTCAACGGACGGGCCCAATGACGCTGGCCGCGCGCGACATCACCAAGCGTTTCGGCGGGCTGACCGCCTTATCGCAGGTTTCGCTGGAACTCAGGCCCGGCGAAGTGCATGGCCTGATCGGACCGAACGGCAGCGGCAAGACGACATTGCTCAACCTGCTGTCGGGCTACTACCGTCCCGACGTTGGCGAAATCGCGATCGATGCGACGAGCATTTCCGATGCGACGGTGCAAAAACGCGCCGGGCTGGGCGTGGCGCGCACCTTCCAGAAGCCGCGCCTGCTGCCCACCCTGTCCGTGCTCGACAACGCCATGCTCGGCGGCTGGCGCGATGCCCGCGCCGGATTTCTGGCGAGCGCGCTCTTGCTGCCGCAAGTCAAGGCCGACGAACGCGAATTGCGCAGCCGCGCCGAGGAGTTGCTGCACGGGGTGGGTTTGTCGCACGCGATTGGCCGGCGCGCGAACCTGCTCGAACATGCCGAACAGCGTTTCCTCGAAATTGCCCGCGGTCTGGCGCAACGGCCGCGCTTCATGCTGCTCGACGAACCGGCGGGCGGGCTGACCCCGGCGGAGATCGAACACCTGGCCGCGGTGATCCGCGTTATGCGCGACGCCGGCGTCGGCGTGCTGCTGGTCGAGCATCACACCGATTTCGTATTCCGCATTTCCGACCGCGTCACCACCCTCGACGTCGGCGCCGTGATCAAGCACGGCACCCCGGACGAAGTGAAGCGCGATCCGGAAGTGATCCGCGTCTACCTTGGAGCCTGACGTGAGAACCGGCCGGCCGTTGCTCAAAGTGGAGGACTTGCACGTGGCCTACGGCAAGGCCGGCGTCGTGCACGGCATTTCGCTGGCCGTGCGCGCCGGTGAATTCGCCGTCATGCTCGGCCGCAATGGCGCGGGAAAAAGCACCACGCTGCATGCGATCTCGGGGCTGATTGCGAAGAAGTCCGGCCGTGTCGAATTCGACGGCCGCAACCTGAGCGACGCCACGCCGCGCGAAATCGTGCGTGCCGGCATCGTCCAGGTATTGGAAGGCCATCGCGTGTTTGGCTCGCTGACGGTGGAAGACAACCTGTTGATCGGCACTTATGCGCGCAGTTCGCGCGGCGATCGTTCCCGGCTGGGGCGCATATACGAGTTGTTTCCGGAGCTGCGCGAAAAACGCCGTGACCCCGCCTCGCGATTGTCGGGAGGCCAGCAACAGATTCTGGCGGTGGCACAGGGCGTGATCGGCGAACCGCGCCTGCTGGTCCTCGACGAGCCGTCGGCTGGGCTCGCCCCGCTGGTCATCGACCGGATTCTGGCGGTGGCCGCCGAATTGTGTAGAGGTGGCATGGCGATCCTGCTGGTCGAGCAGCTGGTGGAAAAGGCGTTGCGCCATGCCGGCTATTGTTACCTGGTGGAGACCGGCCGCATCGCCGCAGCCGGCACGCCCGCGGAAATCCAGGCGAGCGACGTACTGCATCAGACTTACCTCGGCGGCCACCAAAGCGAGCCGGTCACCGGAAATTGAGCATCAAGCTTGAGCAGTATTTTGGATTGAATCAATAAAAAATAAGTGGAGAGGAATTCATGGCTGCATCGACACGCTGGAAAAACAGGCCCGAGGGCTCGACCTGGGGCGATTTCGGACCGGATGACCAACTCGGACGGTTGAACCTGCTCACGCCGGAGAAAGTGAAACAGGGCATCGCCGAGGTCAAGGAAGGCAAGGTCTTTTGCCTGAGCCTGCCGCTGGACTATCCTGGAGGCAACCTGCTCAATCCGCGCCGCCATCCGCCAATCCTGCGCCCGACCTTGCGCAATGGCCGGCCGAACATGGTCTACATCGTACAGCGCGATAACCCGGAAGCGACAGACGTAATCAATGACGATGCCGTGATCCTGCACCTTCAGTATTCGACGCAGTGGGACAGCCTTGCGCACGTCGGCCAGTTGTTCGACGCCGATGGCGATGGAAAACCCGAGCCGGTGTTCTACAACGGATTCCGTGGCGGAAAGGAAATCTCCGGTCCGACCGATCCCGACGATGCCGGCGCGATCGGCAACGTGCCGGCGAAAACGACGACCGCGGTTCACGCGCTCGGTGTCGAGAACATGGCGGTAAACTGTGTCCAGGGCCGCGGCGTGATGATCGACTTGCACGCGCACGTCGGTAACGAGAGCGTGGCAGTCGGTTACGATCAACTCATGCGCATCATGGAAAAAGACAAGGTCGTCGTCGAAAGAGGTGACATGGTCTGCCTGCACACCGGCTTTGCCCAGATGATCCTCGACATGAAGAAGCGGCCGGACCAGCACAAGCTGGAGCATTCCTGTGCCACACTCGACGGCCGCGACAAGAAGCTGCTGCAATGGATCACGGATTGCGGCCTGGTTTCCCTGATCGCGGACAACTACGCGGTGGAAGCGCACCCGGCGACTAGCCATCACGGCACCTGCGCGACCTTGCCGCTGCACGAACACTGCCTGTTCAAACTGGGCGTGAACCTCGGCGAGATCTGGCACCTGACGCCACTGGCCGACTGGCTGCGGCAACACAAGCGCTCGCGTTTCCTGCTCACCGCGCCGCCGCTGCGCCTGCCCGGCGCGGTCGGTTCACCGGCCACGCCCGTGGCAACCGTTTAACGACTAACCAAGGAGTTCGCCATGCCTACCCGCGCATCCGCAATCAACTCCGTACAGAAATCCTGCCGCATCCTGCGCTCGCTGACCGAACCGCGGGTCAACCGCCTGTCGGAAATCGCCGCTCAGGCGGGCCTCAACAAGGTCACCACGCTGCGCATCCTGGAAGTGCTGACCCGCGAGGGCTTCGTCAGGCGCGACGAGAAGACCAAGACCTACTCGCTGGGCAAAGAGGTGTTCATTCTCGCGGCGGCCCTGCGCGACCGCGATGACCTGCGCGCGCGCGCGCGTCCCTCGCTGGTACGTCTGGCGGCCATGTCGGAGGACTCGGTGCTGTTGTCGGTGCGCAGCGGCGGTACCGAATCGGTCTGCGTGGACCGCGAAGTTGGACCCTTTCCGATCCGCGCCAATTATCTCGACATCGGCAGCCGGCGCCCGCTGGGCATCGGCGCGGGCGCGATGGCATTGCTGGCGTGGCAGTCGCAAGCCGAGATCGACGCTATCCTGCCGCTGGTCGAGCAACGGCTGCCGCAGTATCCCAAGGTCAGCATGACCTGGCTGAAAAACGAAATCGAGCACGCGCGAGAGCGTGGCCATACCGTATTCCTCAACATGCTGGTCGACCGCATGGGTGCGATCGGCGTGCCGGTTTTCGGCGCCGACGGCCGCCCGGTCGCGGCACTGAGCATAGCCGCGCTTTCCGACCGGCTTTCGTCGCGCATGGATCAACTGGTCGACATGCTCAAGCGTGAAGCGGAAATCGTTGGCAATCCGAAAAGGACCTGAAAGGTCCGTGAATATCGTGAATGACGTAAATGTCGTAGAGGCGGGTTGCACCCGTTAAGTCAGGAAGTCTTTCCGCGACATTCACGATATTCACGTCATTCACGTATTCACGAACAGGAGAATCCGTTGTCTTTCATAACCGGCGTCGGCCTGACGCCTTACGGCAAGCATCCCGGCAAGGGCACGCTCGATCTCATGAGCGAGGCGGCGACGGCCGCACTCGCCGATGCACAACTGGAGCGCGGCGACATCGACGGACTAGTGTGCGGCTATTCCACGACGATGCCGCACCTGATGTTATCCACCGTGTTTGCCGAACACTTCGGCCTGAAGCCCGATTACGCACATGCGATCCAGCTCGGCGGAGCGACCGGGTTCGCGATGGCGATGCTGGCGCACCACCTGGTCGGATCGGGCGTAGCGAAAAACATTCTGGTGGTTGCAGGCGAAAACCGGCTAACCGGCCAAAGCCGCGACTCCGCGATCCAGACGCTGGCGCAGGTCGGCCATCCGGTCTACGAAGTGCCGCTCGGTGCAACGATCCCCGCTTATTATGGGCTGCTCGCGTCGCGCTATATGCTCGAGTACGGCTCCACGGAGGCGGATTTCGCCGAGCTTGCCGTGCTGATGCGCAGACATGCGGGCATGCATCCCGGCGCGCAGTTCAGGGAGCCCATCACGGTCGACGCGGTGCTCGGGTCGAAGCCGATCGCCTCGCCGCTGAAGCTGCTCGATTGCTGCCCGGTGTCGGACGGCGGCGCGGCCTTCGTGGTGAGCCGCGAGCGCGGCAACGCTTTTGCGGTGCGCATCCGCGGCACCGGACAGGCGCATACCCACCAGCACGTCAGCGCGGCACCCAGCCTCACGCGGTTCGGCGCGGCGGCCGCCGTGGAAAAGGCGCGCGCTGCGGCCGGAATCGGCCTGGCCGACGTGAACTATGCCGGCATCTACGACAGCTTCACCATCACGCTGACGATCCTGCTCGAGGAGATCGGTCTGGCCCCGCGCGGGGGAGCCGGACGCCAGGCGTGCGAAGGCCGCTTCGACCACGATGGCCCGCTGCCGCTCAACACGCACGGCGGACTGCTTTCCTACGGACACTGCGGCGTCGGCGGCGCGATGGCGCACCTGGTGGAAGCGCACCGGCAGCTGACCGGCCGCGCGGAGGACCGCCAGGCGAAGAACGCGACACTGGCCTTGCTTCACGGCGATGGCGGTGTGCTGTCGTCACACGTGTCGCTCGTCATCGAGTCGGCGGCATGAACCTGCCCGACTGGACAAAGGGCGGCGACGGCATCGCCTATCAGGTTTGCAATCACTGCAGGTCCGTTTGGTATTTCGAGCGTAACGTCTGCCCGGGCTGCGGCATCGCCGGGCCGTCTACGTTGCAGTCATCGGGACGCGGCGTCGTGCACGCGCGGACGCTGGTCACCCGCGCGCCGACCGAAGAATTGCGGGCGCATGCGCCCTATCTGATCGTGCTGGTCGACGCGGAGGAGGGCTTTCGTCTGATGGCGCACGGTGATCCCTCGCTGCAGATCGGCGACCGCGTGCTCGCCCGTTTCACGCCACTCGCCGGGCGCAAGGTTCCGTATTTCGACAAGGTTTGAAGAGCCGGCCAAAGGGCGGCATCGATACATGTCCTGCGTGCGCAGCACCCAGGACATGCGTGTCCGATTTTGAATTTTTCTCGAGGACAGAAAATGAAAGACGTACTGCGCGAATCGCTGCGCACGGTGCTGAACCCGAAATCGGTCGCCGTCATCGGCGCATCGGAAAACGAAAACAAGATAGGCGGGCGCCCGCTGCTTTACCTGGCCCGCCACGGTTTCAAGGGCAAGGTCTATCCGATCAATCCGAAGCGCACCGAAATCCAGGGTTTCAAGGCCTATCCGTCGCTCGCCGATCTGCCTGACGCACCGGAAGCCGCCATCGTGGCCCTGGCCGGCGACGCAGCCATCGAGGCGGTCGAGCAGTGTGCGAAGCGTGGCGTCAGGACCGCAGTGGTCATGACCTCGGGCTTCGGCGAAACCGATCCGGTTGCGGGGAAGGCCAAGGAAAAGCGCATGCGCGATGCCGCGCACGCCGGAGGCATGCGCATCGTCGGTCCGAATTCCCAGGGGCTGGCCAATTTCGGCACCGGCG
>JBDTRK010000137.1:0-9062 GCA_039931685.1 Betaproteobacteria bacterium
GCGTCGCCACAGGCGCCACAGATTCGTGCGGCGGACCGACCAACGATAACTGCGGCCGTTGGCGACGGTGGCAAGGACGAGTTGGCGGATGCGCCGCGTCTTCAACAATGCCGTGAGGGGGGCGATCCAGCGACGTTCCAGATTTTCAAGCGCCGCCTTCCAGGCCACGGCATCGAGGCACATGGCGGCAGGCGCTGCGTCCGGCAGTTCGATCAGCACGTTGTCCGTGGCAATTGCCTCGACACCGCATTTGCTTTCGGTGAACGGGATGGCGGCGCGCATGGCCAAACCTCGCAGCAGCGCGCTGTTGCCGATCGCAGCCTGGTATTTGCTGTTTGCCTGCGCGAGCGTGCCGCCGGCGGAGAACCACAGGCTGTTGATGGGCAGGGCGTCGCGCTGTTCGCGTTGCTCGTTGACCGGGTGCGCATGCAGCAGCATCTGCGCTTCGTTGAGTATCCGGTGCCAGGCCATCCGGTCATCGCCGTCGGGCAACAGGCGATCGACGTCGCGACCGACGGCCTGCGCCAGACTGCGGGTATGGATGCGCACCGGGCGGCCGGTTTTGACAAACCACCTGTGCGGCTGCGCTGCCAGGAAAGTGAGCGCCTCGGCGCCAAAATGCGCGTTGAGCGCGGCGCACAGCGCCGCCGCCTCGGCTTCGGTGATCGACAGGCTTTCCGGGGCGGACAGGATCAGCTGGTCCCGACTAACCCGAAGGTGCACCGGATCGGCGCTCAGCCAGAAATCTTCGCCCGGAGCCGTGCCGGTACCGAGTAACGCCATCGGCGCGGCCGGCCAATCGGCCTGTCGTTCGACGCCGAATTGCGAGCACAACCAGGCCTGTTCGTCGTCGCAATCAGCCTCGGCGCTGTCGCCACGGCCGACCAATGTCCGCAGTACCGGAACATCCGGTGAGTCGTGATGCACGCCGGCGTGGGGCCAGTACAGGGCGGGGATGAACAGGGTGACGGTATGCACGGCGGCGCAGTGAAGGAGCGAATTCGAGTCTAGCACGCGGTTTTTGCGGCACCGGCTGCAACCTGCGTGCAATGGCGCGGTCTTACGCAGCGACGGTGGAATATGGCAGACTGCGCGTCGCCGCCGAAAAACCCCGATTCGCACATCTGATCATCCATGCTGACGCCGTATGAGTTGTTTGTCGGGCTTCGCTACACGCGGGCCAAGCGGCGCAACCATTTCATCTCCTTCATTTCCGTTACGTCGATGCTCGGCATTGCCTTGGGCGTTGCCGCGCTGATCGTCGTGCTGTCGGTCATGAACGGATTCCAGAAGGAGTTGCGCACGCGCATTCTTGGCGTCGCTTCCCATGTGCAGATAACCGGCATGGCGGGCGGCCTGCGCGACTGGCCGAAGGTGGCGGCGCAGGCCGAGGTCAATCCGCAAGTTGTTGCCGCCGCGCCTTATGTCATGGCGCAAGCGCTTATCTCCAACCGACAGGCGGTGCAAGGCAGCATCGTGCGCGGCATCTTGCCGGCACGGGAGGAGCAAGTTGCGGACATCGGCATGCACATGAAGGCCGGCAGCCTGGATGCATTGCAAGCCGGCAAATTCGGCATCGTGCTCGGCAGCGAGCTGGCATCGAGCATCGGCGCGCACATGGGCGAGAAAATTGTGGTGATCGCGCCGCAGGGGCAGGTGACGCCGGCCGGCATCATGCCCCGCCTCAAACAATTCGAAGTGGTCGGCATCTTCGAAGTCGGCATGTACGAATACGATGCCGGACTGGCGTTGGTCCATCTCGACGACGCGCAGAAACTCTATCGCATGGATGACCGGGTTTCCGGAGTGCGCCTGAAGCTGACGGACTTGTTTGACGCGCCCAGGGTGGCCCGCCAACTGACGCATACCCTCGACGCGGACGTCTATGTCGCCGACTGGACCCGCAGCCATGCCAATTTCTTTCGCGCCGTGCAGATCGAGAAGCGCGTGATGTTCATCATCTTGCTGCTGATCGTGGCGGTTGCGGCATTCAACATCGTTTCGACGTTGGTCATGGCGGTAACCGACAAGCGGGCCGACATCGCCATCCTGCGCACGCTCGGGGCCGCGCCCGGCGAGATCATGAGAATATTCATCATCCAGGGTGCATTGATCGGAGTGATCGGGACGCTTGCAGGCGTGATCGTCGGGGTGCTGATCGCCTGGAACGTGGATGTCGTCGTGCCGGCCATCGAGCACCTGATCGGCGTGCAGTTTCTGGCGAAGGATGTGTATTACATCAGCGATCTGCCATCCGATCCGCACCTGCAGGACGTCGTCGTGATTGCCCTGACATCGTTTGTGCTGAGCCTGGCGGCGACGCTGTATCCGAGCCTGCGCGCTGCCCGTGTCAATCCCGCAGAGGCGCTGAGGTATGAGTGAGATGAGCGCGAACACGGTGCTGTCCTGCCGCAATCTGCAGAAAATATTCCGTCAGGGCGATTACACGGTCCCGGTGCTGACCGGTGTCGAGATTGAAGTCCGGCGCGGCGAGACGGTGGCCATCGTAGGCGCGTCGGGGTCGGGCAAGAGCACGCTGCTACATCTGCTCGGCGGTCTAGATGCCGCGTCGTCCGGCGAGATTCTTATCATGGGACGCCGGCTCGACGAGCTCAATGAAAGGGAGAAAGGCCGGCTGCGCAACCAAGGTCTGGGCTTTGTCTATCAGTTCCATCACCTGCTGCCGGAGTTCACCGCGCTGGAAAACGTGGCGATGCCATTGCTGATCCGGCGCATGGACGTCGAGGAGGCCACGAGGCGGGCGCAATATGTGCTGGGGCGTGTCGGGCTGAGCGCGCGTACCGGTCATACGCCGGGTGAGCTGTCTGGCGGCGAACGTCAGCGCGCGGCGCTGGCACGCGCGCTGGTCACCGAACCGGCTTGCGTGCTCGCGGACGAACCGACGGGCAATCTGGACCGCCATACCGCCGAGGGCATTCTCGACCTGATGCTGGAGCTCAATCGCGAGCTGTCCACCAGCTTTGTCGTGGTGACCCATGATCCGGTCATTGCGGCACGGATGCAGCGTACGCTGCGCCTTCAGGATGGAATGCTGAATCCCGATAACAACCGGGCCCGGCCATAATATCCAGCGTCCAGCCCGCGCTTTACTGATCCACTGGAATCGGGTCGAGTGACCGCCACAAATACCAGGTGGCCACGGTTCGCCATGGCTGCCAGGCACCGGCAATCTGCCGGATCTTGAGCTTGGATAGCGGCTTGCCGTTGTTGTAGTGCAGGCCCATTGCCCGTTGCAGGCCGGCGTCGTCAACCGGCAGGATGTCCGGCCTGAGCATGAAAAAAATCAGAAACATTTCGGCAGTCCAGCGGCCTACGCCCTTGACGCGGGTCAGTTCCGCGATCAACTGCTCGTCGTCATGATCGCTCCAGTTGGCGGTATCGATCGACCCGTCGAGGAAATGATTGGCCAGGTCGATCAGGTGCATTGATTTTGTGCTGGAAAGACCGCAGGCGCGCAGCTTGGTTGGATCCATTCGAACAATGGCGGCCGGGCCGAGCGCACCGACCGATTCAAGCAGTTTCTGCCAGACGCTTTCCGCCGCCGAAACGGAAATTTGCTGGCCGACAATCGAGCGCGCCAGCGTGGTAAACGCGTCGCTGCGGCTTTGCAGGCAGGCGCCTTCGAGGTTGCGAATCAGCACCCTGAGCACGGGGTCGCGGCCCGCCAGTTCACGCGTGGCGTCGTTCCAGTACGATGGCGTCATGATTGAACAGATTGATGGTCAACTGCCGAACCGGAACGTCACGGGAAGGAAAAGGCGATGCAGTAGCGACTATACGCCATCGGGCCGAACTCCTCCTTATGCACGCCCTGTCATTTAACAAATGGTGGAATGCGTGAGCGCCGGCGCCGGCGCCAGGACAGCAGCACGTGCGCGCGCCAGCCGGCCAACACCAGAAGGTATCCAGATACCGCGAGAATGACGGCGAGCAGGGCAAGTCCCATGGCGAAAGGCCTGCCCATTGGCGCAAACCACTGGACAGCGGTGGGAATCCACTCCATGACCGGCAGATCCAGAAGCTGCAAATCAAATCGCGGCGGCGCGGCAGACGTGGATCCGGTAACAAACAGTCCGAGCTTGTATGCGACGTAATACAGGGGAAGAATGGTGACCGGATTGGTGTACCAGGTCATGATCGCGGCCACGGGCAGATTGACCCGAAATACGATCGCGCACAGCGCCGCGCAAAGCATTTGCACCGGGCCGGGCACCAATCCGCAGAACAGGCCGACGGCTACGCCGCCGGCAACCGATTTGCGGTGAAGGTGCCAGAGGTTGTGGTGCTGCAGGGCGCTGCCCAGAAAGCGCAGCCAGCGATTCTCGAGGATGCTCTGGTGACTCGGCAGGTACTTGCGGAAAAGCTTGCGTGGCATGGCGGAGGCTAATAGTACCCTCGGACTGTGACGAGCATCTATCTGTTTTCCCTGGTGGCGGGAACCTGGCTGCTGCAACAGCAAGCCGTCTTGCCGAATTTGAGCGGCGCCGCGGTATTGGTGCCGCTGGTCGCGCTCTGGATCGTCCTCGCGCGCCAATCCGGCGGCACCGCCAGGGTATTGGCGCACTGTGGCGCGGTGGTTGCATTTGCCGTAGTCGGATTTTTCTGGGCGGCAGCGGTCGGATCCTGGAAATTGGCGGACGACCTTCCGGAAATCTGGGAAGGACGAGACGTCGAGGTCTCCGGGGTTATCGCACAAATGGTGCAGCCGAACGCACGCGGCGTGCGTTTCCTGCTTGATGTCGAACGCAGTTTCACGCTGAATGCGAGCGTCCCCGCCCGCGTTTCGCTGATGTGGTATGCGGGCGAGAACGAATTGCCGCCCGACTTGCGCGCCGGTCAGCGCTGGCGCCTGAGCGTTCGCCTGCAGCGGCCTCACGGCAATGCCAATCCCGAAGGATTCGATTTCGAAGCCTGGATGTTGGAACGCGGCATCCGTGCGGTTGGCTATGTCCGCCCGCAACCAGCGCCACGTCTGATCCAGCCGCTGGTATGGGGACCGGGCTATCTGCTGGAGCGGGCGCGGGAAACAGCGCGTGCGCATTTGCTCGCGGCGCTGGGCGAGCGGCCCTATGCCGGGGTTATCGTCGCACTGGCTATCGGTGACCAGCAGGCTATTGCGCCGGATCAATGGCGGGTATTCACACGCACCGGCGTCAATCACCTGATGAGCATCTCGGGTCTGCATATCACGATGGTCGCGAGCCTGGTGTTGCTGCTGGTTTTGCGTTTGTGGCGCCGCTCCGAAAAGCTGGTCCTGAAGCTTCCAGCAGTCAGGGCTGCCACCTTGTGCGGTCTGGTCACCGCGCTGGCCTACGCGGCGCTGTCGGGTTATGCGGTGCCGGCGCAGCGTACCGTCTACATGCTGGCGGTCGTCGCGCTTGCGCTTTGGTCGGGCTGGGCGACTCGACCGACAGCTGTGCTGGCGGCAGCGGCAGCCCTGGTTGTAATACTGGATCCACTGGCGGTGATTGCGCCTGGCTTCTGGCTCTCGTTTGGCGCGGTGGCGGTCATTCTCTACGCGGCAGGATCGCGCATCGCCCGGCCCGGCTGGTTGCGTATCTGGGCGCGGACCCAGTGGGCAGTCACGCTGGCTCTGGTGCCGTTTCTACTGACCATGTTCCAGCAGGTTTCGCTCGTCTCCCCGGTCGCCAATGCCTTTGCCATTCCACTGGTCAGCCTGGTCGTGGTTCCGCTGGCGTTGGCAGCAGCCGTGCTGCCGTTTGACTGGCTCGCGCATGTGGCGCATGCAGTCATGGCGCTATGCATGGTTCCGCTGCAAGCGCTGGGTAACCTGCCCGATGCAGTCTGGCAGCAACATGCCCCACCGGCGTGGGCCGTGCCAATTGCACTTGCCGGTGCGATCTGGATGCTGCTGCCCAGAGGTTTTCCCGCGCGCTGGATCGGAGCGATGGGGTTGCTGCCGCTGTTTCTGTGGGCGCCGGAAGCGCTTTTGCCGGGCGAACTGCAGGTGACAGTGCTCGACGTCGGGCAAGGCCTGGCGGTGGTGGTGCGTACACGCGAGCATGCGCTGCTCTACGACACCGGCCCCGCTTTCACCGAGCAGCTCGACGCCGGCAGTCGCATCGTCGTGCCCTACCTGCGTGCCGCCGGTATCCGCCGGCTCGACGGGATGGTCGTCAGCCATGACCACAGCGACCACAGCGGCGGCGCGTTGTCGGTAATGCAGGCTGTCCCGGTCGAATGGCTGGCGTCGCCGTTGTCGGAAGATCACGCGATCAGAATCGCCGCCGCGAACAGCCGGCTGTGCGCGGCCGGCGAGCGCTGGCGCTGGGACGACGTGTCGTTCGAGTTCCGTTATCCGCTGCCCGCAGACTATAATTCCACCGACACCGGGGACAATGATCGCAGTTGCGTGTTGCGCATTGTTTCCCGTTACGGCAGCGTCATGCTTCCCGGCGATATCGAAAGACGTTCCGAGTCTCGATTGTTGCAGCTTCCCGAAGATCTGCGTACTGATGTTCTGCTCGCCCCGCATCATGGCAGTCGTACGTCTTCGACGCCTGCATTCGTGAAGGCGGTGGCTCCCGGCATAACCGTTTTCTCGATGGGTTATCGCAACCGGTTCGGGCACCCGCATGCCGCAATCGCTGCGCGTTACCGTCAGGCCGGCAGTCGGACATTTCGAACCGATGTTGACGGCGCATTGATCATTGCCATGAGTGCGGACGGCACCCAGGTCACACGCTGGCGCAATGTAAACAGGAAATACTGGACCGGCCGCTGAGGCCGTGCCGGGACGGGATGGTTAAACTCACCGACATCAATCGCGATATCGCATCCGGCCAGTGGCTGGAGGTGTTAACCATGCGCCTGCCTGCGTCGGAACGCGATCTGGTTATGCGTGCCGATGTCTGGGCCAGCGAGCATTATCCCGGCAGCGAGCAGCCGACCGGGCAACCGTCGATCGATCACGCGCGCGCCGCCGCAGGCATCCTCGGCAGTTTGCGCATGGACGGCGAGTCGATTGCCGCGATGTTGCTGCTCGACGCGCCGCTCGCGACGCGCGAGCAGCGCGACACACTGGCTGCGCGATTCGGGCCCGCAGTCGTCTCGCTGATTGAAGGCGTGGCGAGCATGGCGCAGATCCAGGCGCTGCACAGTCGCAACGCGGCGGGTGCAAAGGGGGCCGATCGCACCTCGCAACTCGAAGCATTGCGCAAGATGTTCCTGGCCATGGCGCAGGACGTGCGCGTGGTGCTCATCAAGCTTGCCGACCAGGTACAGTGCCTGCGCGAACTGGCTCCCGATGCAAACACCGGCAAACGCGAGGAGGCCGCCCAGGAAACGTTGGAATTGTTTGCGCCGCTGGCTAACCGGCTCGGCGTCTGGCAATTGAAGTGGGAACTGGAAGACCTCGCATTCCGCTGCCTGGAGCCGGCAACCTACAGGAATCTGGCGCGCCAGCTGGACGAGAAACGCAAGGATCGAGAGACCTATATTGGCGAGGTCATCGACGGCCTGCGTCGCGAACTCAACCGTGCCGGCATCAAGGCTGAGCTAAGTGGACGACCGAAGCACATCTACAGCATCTGGAAGAAGATGCAACGCAAGGGCGTGGAACTGAACGAGTTGTTCGACGTGCGCGCGGTGCGAGTGATGGTCGGGGACATCAAGGACTGCTACGCGGCGCTGGGCGTCGTCCATAACCTGTGGACACCGATTCCGCGCGAATTCGACGATTACATTGCGCGGCCGAAAGCCAACAATTATCGCTCGCTCCACACCGCGGTCGTTGGACCGGACGGAAAAGTGCTGGAGATTCAGGTACGCACCCATGAAATGCATCAGCATGCGGAACTCGGCATCGCGGCGCACTGGCGATACAAGGAGGCGACAAAATACGATCCGCGACTGGACGACAGGATCTCCTGGCTGCGTAACGTGCTCGAATGGAAAGACGAGCTGTCGGACGCAACCGAACTGGCGGAATATTTCCACACCGACTTGTTCCAGGACATGGTGTACGTCGTCACGCCACAGGGGAGGGTGGTCGACTTGCCTCGCGGGGCAACACCAGTCGATTTTGCCTATCACCTTCATTCGGAACTTGGCCACCGTTGTCGCGGCGCGAAGGTTAACGGCCAGATCGTGCCGCTTACCCATGCACTTTCCAACGGGCAAAGGGTGGAGATCATCACGGCGAAGGAGGGTGGACCTTCACGGGACTGGCTGAATCCCGGACTGGGCTACCTCAAGAGCAACCGCGCGCGCGCAAAAGTGCGGCAATGGTTCAACAGTCGGCAGCTCGATGAAGCCATTGCAAATGGTCGGGCGGTTCTGGACAAGGACTTGCAGCGTCTCGGCAAGACCGGCCAGAATCTTGAGGAACTGGCATCGCGTCTGGAATTCCCCGGCGTGAATGAATTGTTCGCCGCGCTCGGTCGCGGCGAAGTCACGCCGCGGCAGGTGCAATTGGCAGTACAGGGCGAAGCGTCGCAGGAAGAAAAGACTCCTGTGCAATCCGCGCCACCGCAGCGGGCAGCAGCACCCGGCGGCATCCTGATCGTCGGCGTCGACAAGCTGCTTACCGTGCTGGCGCGTTGCTGCAAACCCGCGCCACCGGACGCAATTGTCGGATTTGTAACGCGGGGACGTGGCGTAACTGTGCATCGGCTGGATTGCCACAATGTTTCGCGCCTGCCGCAGGAGCGATTGATCGCCGCAGACTGGGGCAAGACTGGCATCTCCAGGTTCCCAGTCGATATTGAAATCGTCGCCGGCAGCCACCCGACACTGACGCGGGATATCCTCGACATCTTCACGCGTGAAAAGGTGAGAGTCGCTTCGAGCAAGATTCATAGCCAGGACCTGAACGCCAAAATGGCGTTCACGCTGGAAGTGGAGGACTTGCCCCAACTGGCGCGCCTGCTGGCCTCAATCCGCCATATTGGCGGGGTGGAGTCGGCACGCAGAAAGTGAGGTTTGAACGCGTGCAGCGTTTCGTTTAGAATTCGCCCTGCTTTAGATTAGGCGCGTAGCTCAGCTGGTTAGAGCATCACCTTGACATGGTGGGGGTCGTT
>JBDTRK010000138.1:0-9054 GCA_039931685.1 Betaproteobacteria bacterium
TGGGCGGGGTGACAGTTCGCATCAACGATCCGCAATGCGTGGCGAAGACATTTCCCGATTATTTCGAGCGCTTCGCCGAAATTACCTGGAGTTCCTCGGCTCCGGTCATCGCCATTGACGGGCCGTCGGCTTCCGGCAAGGGTGCGGTGGCCCAGCGGGTGGCAGAACACCTTGGATTCCACTATCTCGATAGCGGGTCCCTGTACCGGGTGGTCGCTCTGACGGCGTTGCATGATCGCGTCGATTTGAAGGATGAGGCGTCGCTGGGCGAGATCGCGCGCAGACTTCCAGTGCACTTCGCCGGCGGCAGGATCCTGCTGGATTCGGAAGACGTGACGGATGCCATTCGGGCCGAGGCGGTTTCCAGCGCAGCGTCGGAAGTGGCCTCTTTTTCTGCAGTACGTCAAGGGCTTATGTGCAGGCAGCAAGCATTTCGACGTTCCCCCGGCTTGGTCGCGGAAGGGCGCGACATGGCGTCGGTGGTATTTCCGGACGCCGCGGTCAAGGTGTTCCTGACCGCATCGGCCGAAGAAAGGGCGCGTCGCCGCCATAAACAGTTGATAGAAAAAGGTTTCAATGCTAACCTGACGACCCTTTTGCAGGACATCCGCCAACGCGATGCTCGTGACACTGAGCGTAGTCTGGCACCTCTGCAGAAGAGCGTTGACGCACAAATTATTGATACCACAGGACTTCCAATTCACGAAGTGGTGGCCCGGATAGTCCAGTGGTTCGAATCGGCGTCGCGCAAGGCCCCATCCCGCTGAACGAATCTCTCGCATTGAGCCGGCTCAAGGAGCCGGCAGGGGAAATTTTTCTGCTGTTGATGGGTAGATAAACCAACCCGTTAAATGCAACGGTTTTTCCGCGAGTCCCACCCTTTGCTCATGAAAACTCAATCCCAAACCCCAGCCGCTCCGATCGACGAAAATAGTTTCGCCGCGCTCTTTGAAGAAAGCCTGTCGCGGCAGGAGATGCGTGCCGGCGAACTCATCACTGCTGAAGTCATCCGCATCGATCAAAATTTCGTCGTGGTCAATGCCGGTCTCAAGTCGGAGAGTTTTATCTCCGCCGACGAATTCAGGAATGATCGCGGCGAAGTCGAGGTCAACGTCGGCGATTACGTCACGGTTGCCATCGAGGCGCTTGAGGACGGCTACGGAGAAACTCGGCTGTCGCGCGAGAAAGCCAAGCGCATGGCGGCATGGCACGAACTCGAAAAGGCGATGGAAGAGGGCACGCTGGTGCAGGGCCTGGTCAACGGCAAGGTCAAAGGCGGGCTTACGGTCATGGTCAACGGCATACGTGCTTTCCTGCCCGGTTCCCTGGTGGACATCAGGCCGGTAAAAGACACCAACCCGTACGAAGGCAAACAACTCGATTTCAAAGTCATCAAACTCGACCGCAAGCGCAACAACGTGGTTGTGTCGCGCCGTGCCGTCCTTGAACAGACCCAGGGCGCAGAGCGCGAAGCGTTGCTCGCCAGTCTGCAGGAGGGCGCGGTGGTCAAGGGCATCGTCAAGAACATTACGGACTACGGCGCGTTCGTCGACCTGGGTGGCATCGACGGCCTGTTGCACATTACCGACCTGGCCTGGCGCCGGGTCAAGCATCCGTCCGAAGTTCTCAATGTCGGTGATGAAGTCACCGCCAAGATTCTCAAGTTCGACCAGGAAAAGAATCGCGTTTCACTGGGCCTCAAGCAATTGGGCGACGATCCCTGGGTGGGCCTGTCGCGCCGTTATCCGACGGGTACCCGTCTGTTCGGCAAGGTCTCCAACCTTACCGACTACGGCGCATTCGTCGAGATTGAGCAGGGCATCGAGGGCCTGGTGCACGTATCCGAAATGGACTGGACCAACAAGAACGTCCATCCATCGCGCGTGGTCCAGCTGGGCGATGAAGTCGAAGTCATGATCCTCGAGATCGATGAAGACCGCCGCCGCATTTCCCTGGGCATGAAGCAATGCAAGCCCAATCCTTGGGATGAGTTCGCGTCGAGCGCCAAGAAGGGCGACAAGGTGCGCGGCCAGATCAAGTCGATCACCGACTTTGGCATTTTCATCGGACTGCAGGGCGGGATTGACGGCCTGGTACACCTGTCTGACCTGTCCTGGAGCGTGCCCGGCGAAGAGGCTGTGCGCAACTACAAGAAGGGCGACGAGGTCGAGGCAATGGTGGTTTCGATCGATGTCGAGCGCGAGCGCATTTCGTTGGGTATCAAGCAGCTCGAGGGCGATCCGTTTACCAACTTCGTTGCCGGACACGACAAGGGCAGCCTGGTTGATGGCGTGGTGAAGTCGATTGATCCCAAAGGCGCCGTGATCCAGCTTGAAGAGGACATCGAGGGCTACCTGCGCGCTTCGGAAGTCTCGCGTGACCGCGTCGAGGATATTCGCACTCACCTGAAGGAAGGCGACAAGGTGAACGCGATGATCATCAATATCGATCGCAAGAATCGCAACATAAACCTTTCGATCAAGGCCAAGGACGCGGCCGACGAGACCGAGGCGATGCAGAAGCATGCCGCCGACGGCGCGTCGAATGCAGGCACGACAAATCTGGGCGCCTTGCTCAAAGCCAAGCTGGATAACAAGAACTCTGCGCAATAGGACGCGCCATGACCAAGTCGGAGCTGATTGCCAAGCTGGCGGCGCACTTTCCCCAGCTAGTCGCTAGCGATGCCGAGCTCGCGGTGAAAATGATCCTGGACGCCATGGCGAAGAGCCTGGCACAGGGGCATCGGATCGAGATCCGTGGTTTCGGGAGCTTTGGCCTGAACTATCGCCCGCCTCGAGTGGGGCGCAATCCGAAGTCCGGCGATAAAGTACATGTTCCGGCAAAGTACGTGCCGCATTTCAAGGCTGGCAAAGAACTGCGCGAGCGCGTGGACTTCAAGAGTCAGTAGGTAGGCTGGATTGTTTCAGGGATCGACAAGAGGGCGGCATATCGCGAGATCGTGCCGCTTTTTTTGTTGGAAATAATTAGTCTTGCACGCCAACCTGGGTGAGTCTGCCGATGCGTTACCTGCTCTGGACCTTGCGTCTGTTGTTGTTCGTCCTGTTGTTCGGATTCGCGCTGAAGAATTCGGATCCGGTGACAGTGCGCTTCTACCTGGGTGCCCAGTGGGAGGCATCGCTTGCGCTGGTATTGCTTATATTTTTCGGTCTTGGCACGGTGGTCGGGATATTCAGCTGCCTGACCTATGTCTACCGTCAGCGTCGCGAAATCCTGCAACTGCGCAAGGAATTGCGCGCGCGGCCGGGTCCGCCCGATGACGCGGCCTGAATTGAGGCCGCAGCCGCCCGCACTGATCTGGAGTCCAGTCTGAAACATGGAATTTGAATTCTGGTGGCTTCTGGGATTTCCGCTGTTCTTCGCCTTCGGCTGGCTCGCCGCGCGCGTGGACATCAAGCAACTGATATCCGAATCGCGTGCGCTGCCGCTGTCGTATTTCAAGGGCCTCAATTTTCTCCTGAACGAGCAGCCCGACAAGGCCATCGAAGCATTTATCGAAGTCGTCAAAGTCGATCCGCAGACAATCGAATTGCATTTTGCGCTCGGCAGCCTGTTTCGTCGCCGCGGCGAAGTCGAGCGTGCCATCCGCATGCATGAAAACCTGCTTGAACGGGCAGATCTTGCGCCAGAGCAGAAGATGACCGCGTTGTACGAACTTGCGCAGGATTATCTGAAAGCCGGCCTTCTGGACAGGGCCGAGGAGTTGTTCGCCAAGTTGCAGGGCACGCTCTACGAACAACAGGGATTCAAGTTCTTGCTCGAAATTTTCGAGCAGGAAAAGGATTGGAAAAAGGCCATTGAAACATCGCGCAAGATGGATTCGGTTTCCGGTCAGTCGAGTGCCAAGGACATTGCGCACTTCTATTGCGAACTCGCGGCCGTGGAAATTACCCACTCGAGATGGGATCAGGCGCGCGATTATTTGAGCGAGGCCCTGAGCGTAAACCGCCGCTGCGCCCGCGCAAACATACTGCTCGGCGATACTGAAATGGGGCAGGGCCGGCCTCAGGCCGCCATCGAGTACTGGAAGGGCCTGGAGAGCCAGATGCCGGCTTATATCTCCCTGGTAGCAGAAAGAATGCTCGCCGCGCATCGCAGCCTCGGGCGCGAAGAAGAAGGATTGCGACTGCTGCGCGGTTATCTCGCCAATAATCCTTCGCTCGACCTGCTGAACGTGATTTTCCAGGGCGAGCTTGATAACCGCGGCCCCGAGTATGCCTACCGGCTGGTTCGAGACGAACTGGCGCGTAATCCGACATTGCTGGGTCTGGATAAGCTGCTCGAGGCGCAATTGCTGGAAGCGCCTGTCGAGCGCCGCCACGAATTGCAGTTGATCAAGAATCTGGTGCATCAGCACACCCGCAGCCTTGCGTTGTACCGCTGTGAAAGCTGCGGCTTCAAGGCGCGCCAATTCTATTGGCACTGCCCGGCCTGCAACGGCTGGGAAACCTATCCGCCAAGGCGGACCGAGGAAAAGGAATTTGCCGGATGACCTCCCGCGTGATCGTTGCCCTGGACTATGCCGATGCGCAGTCCGCGATGACCCTGGTCGAGCGCCTGCAACCGGCTGCCTGCAAGTTGAAGGTTGGCAAGGAGTTGTTCACTGCTGCCGGTCCGGCGTTCGTCGAAAACATCTGCGAGCGCGGCTTCGATGTTTTTCTTGATCTCAAATTTCACGATATCCCGAATACCGTGGCACAGGCCTGTAAGGCCGCAGCCCGGCTCGGCGTGTGGATGCTCAATGTGCACGCGCTTGGCGGACGGGCAATGCTGCATGCGGCGCGGGAGGCAATTGAATCGCAACATGGCAGACCGAATTTGATTGCCGTAACCGTATTGACCAGCATGGCCGAGGCGGACCTTCGCGAAGTAGGCATCGACGCGAATCCGCTGGACGAGGCCATGAAGCTCGCGCTACTGGCGGGCAATTGCGGACTTGATGGCGTTGTCTGTTCGGCCCATGAGGCGGCGGCGATCCGGGATAAGGTCGGCAGCCGTTTCTTGCGCGTAACGCCGGGAATTCGTTTGCCCGAAGATGGCGCCGGCGACCAGAAACGTGTCATGACGCCGCAATTGGCGATCGAATCCGGCGCGAATTACCTGGTAATCGGCAGGTCGATTACGCGCGCAGCCGACCCCGCAGCCGTGCTTGCCCGGATTAACCGGGACATTGAGTTTCCAGAGGTGCGGGAATGAAAATTACAATTATCGGCAGTGGTTATGTCGGATTGGTTTCGGGGGCCTGTTTCGCCGATCTCGGAAACGACGTGCTCTGCCTGGACGTGGACGAAGCCAAGATCGCACTGCTCCGAGGCGGCGGCATCCCGATCTACGAACCGGGGCTGCAGCAGCTGGTCAATCACAACGTCGCCGCAGGGCGTCTGAGATTTACCACGGACGTCGAGGAAGGCGTGGCGCACGGTACGGTGCAATTCATTGCGGTAGGAACGCCGTCCGATCAGGACGGTTCCGCGGACCTGCGTTATGTTATTGCGGCGGCGCGCAGCATCGGCCGCAGCATGAAGGAATATCGCGTGGTCGTCGACAAGTCCACGGTCCCGGTCGGAACCGCGGAGCGGGTACGGGCCTCGATAGCAGACGAACTCAGAAATCGCGGCCTCGATCTGCCATTCAGCGTCGTGTCGAATCCGGAGTTCCTCAAGGAAGGCGCGGCGGTCGGCGATTTCATGCGCCCGGATCGCATTGTCGTGGGCAGTTCCGATGAACGAGCGACGCAGATCATGCGTCAGCTCTATTCGCCGATCCTGCGCAACCATGACCGTATTCTGGTGATGGATACGCGTTCCGCGGAACTCACCAAATATGCCGCCAACGCGATGCTGGCGACACGCATTTCTTTCATGAACGAACTGGCCAACCTGGCTGAAAAGCTCGGAGCCAATATCGAGTCGGTGCGCCAGGGTATCGGCTCTGATCAACGCATCGGCTACGACTTTCTGTATGCGGGCGTAGGTTATGGCGGCTCCTGTTTTCCCAAGGATATCCAGGCACTGCAGCACACGGCCGGCGAGTACGGGATTCAGCTGACCATCGTGGACTCTGTGGAGAAAGCCAATCGCACGCAAAAGCAGCGGCTGCTGGAGAAAGTCCGGGGACGGTTTGGCGAGCAACTTGACGGACGGCACTTTGCGGTATGGGGGCTGGCGTTCAAGCCAAATACCGACGACATGCGTGAGGCGCCCAGCCGTGTGGTGATCAACGGACTGCTGGCGCGCGGCGCCACCGTCACGGTTTACGATCCGGTTGCCATGGAAGAGGGCAGGCGGATCTTTTCCAGGGAACCGGGGGTTAACTTTGCCGCATCCACGGTCGCCGCGCTGGACGGCGCGGATGCGCTCATCATCGTTACGGAATGGAAAGAATTCCGCAGCCCCGATTTTGACGACATGAAACGGCGCTTGAAGACAGCGGTGGTTTTCGATGGACGCAATATTTACGATCCGATCATGATGCGCGAATGCGGAATCGAATATTTCTCAATGGGCAGGCCGCAATGATCGGACGCGAGGCGGTCAAGGGTGCGCGCGTGCTGGTGGTCGGCGATGTCATGCTCGATCGTTACTGGTTCGGCGACGTGGACCGCATTTCGCCGGAAGCGCCGGTTCCTGTGGTCAAGGTTGGGCGAAGGGAAGAACGCCTCGGTGGCGCAGCCAACGTTGCGCGAAACATCGCCGCTATTGGGGCGGGGGCCAGCCTGCTCTGCGTCGTCGGGGCAGATGAGGCAGCCACTCGCATCGAGGAATTGCTGAGGGCCGACGGCATCGACGCGCAATTGCACCGTGATCCGGCGCTGGCCACCACCATCAAATTGCGGGTCATTGGCCGTCAACAACAACTACTGCGCATCGATTTCGAGACCGAGCCGGGCAGCGAGGTGCTACTGTCCAAACTCGCCGATTTCGAAGACAGGTTAAGGGAGGCCGACCTGGTCCTCCTGTCCGACTACGGCAAAGGCGGGCTCAAGCATATCGAGCGCATGATCGCAGCGGCTCGGGCGGCCGGAAAGCCGGTTCTGGTCGATCCGAAAGGTGACGACTATTCGCGTTACAAAGGCGCTACGCTGCTCACCCCGAACAGATCGGAATTTCGCGAGGTCGCCGGGCGCTGGAACAGCGAAGAAGACTTGACCGCGCGCGCGCAGGGCATGCGTAATCAGCTTGGTCTGGACGCACTCCTGATCACCAGGAGCGAGGAAGGCATGACCTTGTATCGGGACAGCGGAGCCCTGCACGTTCCGGCGGTTGCACGGGAAGTGTACGATGTCAGCGGTGCCGGAGATACGGTGATTGCCATTCTGGGCGTCATGCTGGCTGCGGGCGCAAGTTTCGCCGAGGCAGTGCAGTTCGCCAATAAGGCGGCCGGGATTGTCGTCGGCAAACTCGGTACCGCGGTGGTTCACCCCGAAGAACTCTTTTCCTGAATCGATCATGCATATTGTCATTACCGGCGCGGCCGGCTTCATCGGATCCAATCTGGTCAGGGCGCTGAACGCGCGGGGCGAGACCAATATTCTCGCCGTGGACAACCTTAGCCGGGCCGACAAGTTCCGCAATCTTGCGGACTGCGAAATTGCCGACTATCTGGACAAGGATCACTTTCGCGCCGCGCTGGATGCCGGCTCGTTCGATGGCGAGATAGCCGCCATCCTTCATCAGGGCGCCTGTTCTGACACCATGCAGACAGATGGCCGTTACATGATGGACAACAATTTCCGCTATTCGTCTGACCTGCTCGCCTACTGCCAGTCCGAATCGGTGCCAATGATTTACGCTTCGTCCGCTTCCGTCTATGGTGCCGGACCCGTGTTCCGGGAGGGTCGCGCAAATGAGAAACCCCTGAACGTGTACGGATACTCAAAATTCCTTTTCGATCAGATCGTACGCAAGCGCTGGGAAGACAACAGCGCTCAGGTGGTTGGGCTGCGTTACTTCAACGTCTACGGGCCACGCGAAACACACAAGGCGAGAATGGCGTCGGTCGCGATGCATTGTTTCGACCAGTTCCGCGAAACAGGAAAAGTACAATTGTTCGAAGGCAGCGGCGGATACGAAGCCGGCGAACAGCGTCGCGATTTCATATCGGTCGACGACGTGGTGCGGGTCAATCTGCATTTCCTCGACCATCCGCAGCAGTCCGGAATATTTAACTGCGGTACCGGCGCGTCGCAGACCTTCAACGAGGTGGCTGCGGCGACGATCAATGCCGTGCGCGCGGCGCAAGGCAAGAATGCGCTTACTTTTGCCGAATTGAAGGCGCAGGGAATGATCGAATACGGTCCGTTCCCCGCCGGCCTGCGGGACAAGTACCAGAGTTTCACCGAGGCCGACCTCCGGGACCTGCGCGCGGTCGGCTATGCTGCGCCGTTTTCGGACGTGCAGACCGGCGTTGGTCGATACGTCGGATGGCTGCTGCAGAACCGCTGATGCCGATGCCCGGCTAACATTCTGCGTATGGATCGCGATCCCATCAGTATCGGCAGGACCCTCGATGATTTCGTGGGCAATACGCCGCTGGTGCGCCTTAAGCGCATCCCGGGCGAAACCAGCAATGTCATTTTCGCGAAACTCGAGGGCAACAATCCCGCCGGGTCGGTAAAGGACAGGCCGGCGTTGTCGATGATCTGCAATGCTGAGAAGCGCGGCCAAATAAAACCCGGCGATACGCTGATAGAGGCAACCAGCGGCAATACCGGCATCGCCCTGGCGATGGTCGCCGCAATGCGCGGCTATCGCATGATCCTGGTGATGCCCGAGCATCTGTCCATCGAGCGTCGTCAAAGCATGGCGGCGTTTGGCGCGAAATTCGTGCTGACGCCAAAGGAAGGCGGGATGGAAAAAGCGCGTGACATTGCGCAACGCATGCAAGTGAATGGGGAGGGGCTCATCCTCGACCAGTTCGCCAATCCTGACAATCCACTCGCGCACTACGAAGGAACCGCTCCGGAAATCTGGCGCGACACCAACGGGCAGATTACGCATTTCATCAGCAGCATGGGCACCACCGGGACGATAATGG
>JBDTRK010000139.1:0-8979 GCA_039931685.1 Betaproteobacteria bacterium
CGCTGTCCTTCTACGGCATGTCGACCTTCGAGGGGCCGATGATGTCGATCAAGACTGTCAATTCGCTTTCCCACTACACCGACTGGACCATCGGCCATGTGCATTCCGGTGCGCTGGGCTGGGTGGCGATGATCTCGATCGGCAGCCTCTATTACATGATTCCGCGCCTGTACGGCCGCATGGAGATGTACAGCATGCGTCTGGTCACGCTGCATTTCTGGGTCGCCACCACCGGCGTGGTGTTGTACATCGCGGCCATGTGGATCGCCGGCGTGATGCAAGGCCTGATGTGGCGCGCGGTGAACGTCGACGGCACGCTGACCTACACCTTCGTGGAAAGCGTCAAGGCAACCTATCCGTTCTATGCCATCCGCCTGCTGGGCGGCCTGATGTTCCTGAGCGGCATGTTCATCATGGCCTACAACACGTGGAAGACGGTGCAGGGAGCCAAAGCCGTCGATGCGCCCGTGCTGATGCCCGCCGGCGTGCACGCCTGACATTCTCACCAAGGACAACAAGACATGGCTACGCAACCCACTTCCGGCCACGATTTCATCGAGACGAACGTGACCTGGCTGATCGTCCTGGTCATCCTGGTCGTCAGTGTCGGCGGCCTGGTCGAAATCGTGCCGCTGTTCTTCCAGCGCTCCACCACCCAGCCGGTGACGGGGGTGAAACCGTACACGCCGTTACAGCTGACGGGACGCGACATCTATATCCGTGAAGGCTGCAACAACTGTCACAGCCAGATGATCCGTGCGCTGCGCGCGGAGACCGAGCGCTATGGCCATTACTCGGTCGCGGGAGAGTCGGTCTATGACCATCCGTTCCTGTGGGGCAGCAAGCGCACCGGCCCCGACCTGGCGCGTGTCGGCGGGCGCTACAGCGACGATTGGCATCGCCAGCACCTGAACCAGCCGCGCGACCTGGTGCCCGAATCGAACATGCCGGCCTACACCTGGCTGGCGCGGGCGCCGGCGGATGCGGACCTGATCGAGACGAAAATGAAAGTATTGCGCATGGTCGGCGTGCCCTACTCGGACGAAGAGATGGCCGGGGCGCGCGCGCAACTCAAGGACAAGACCGAGGCCGATGCGCTGATCGCCTACCTGCAGGGTCTCGGCATCGCATTGAAAGGAGTGAAGTGACCATGGATCCGGTGACCGGATTTCGCGTCGTCCTGACCGTACTGACGTTCCTGATATTTATCGGCATCGTGTGGTGGGCGTATGGCCGCGGGCGCAGCCGCCGCTTCGACGTCGCCGCCCTCAGCGTGCTGCGCGACGATGACGCGCCGGATTGCGCAATTGCTGAAGGGAGGAGGGCAAAGTGAGCGATTTCACCAGCGAATTCTGGCCAGTTTATATCTCGGCCATCACCGTGGTCAGCATCCTGGCGTGTGGGCTGTTGCTATGGACCCTCTCCACCCGACGTGTCGCCGTGGGAAAAACCGCTGGCGTGACCGGGCACGTGTGGGACGAAGACCTCGAGGAGTACAACAATCCCTTGCCCAGATGGTGGATCTGGCTGTTTTACCTGACGATCGTCTTCGGCGTGGTTTACCTGGCCTTGTACCCGGGACTGGGTTCGTACCAGGGCCTGCTCAAATGGAGTTCGCGCGGCGAACTCGACGCCGATCACGCCCAGGCCGCGAAGGTCTACGGACCGATCTTCGCCAAATATGCGGCGATGCCGATCACGGAAGTCGCCCGCGATCCCCAGGCGCGCGAAATGGGGCAGCGTTTATTTCTGAACTACTGCGCGCAATGCCATGCGTCGGATGCGCGAGGCGGCAAGGGCTATCCCGACCTGACGGACAAGGACTGGCTGTACGGTGGCGATCCGGACACCATCGTTGCCACGATCAGCAACGGCCGCAACGCCATGATGCCAGCCTGGGGCACGATCATCGGCGACCAGGGTACCCGCGACGTGGCGCAATACGTGATCTCGCTGTCCGGGGGGGCCAATGACGAATTGCGCGCGGCCTTCGGCAAGGAAATTTTCGCCACCAACTGCGTTGCCTGCCACGGACCGCAAGGCAAGGGCAATCCCGCCCTCGGCGCGCCCAACTTGACCGACAGGATCTGGCTTTATGGCGGCAGTGGAAATTCGCTGCTCGAAACCATCGGCAAAGGCCGCAACGGCGTGATGCCGGCTTGGGGCGAGTTCCTCGGTGCGGAAAAAATCCATCTACTGGCGGCTTACGTCTGGGGCCTGTCGAATGCCAACTGACCGGACACCTGCCGCCGGGGTCTGGCGCAACGGCGTCCATCGCTACGGATCGCTATCCATCGCATTGCACTGGTTGATGCTGCTGCTGCTCGTGGCGGTCTACGCCTGCATCGAACTGCGCGAACTGTTTCCCAAGGGCAGCGATACGCGCGAGGCGCTGAAGGCCTGGCACTTCATGCTGGGCTTGTCGGTGTTCGCACTCGCCTGGCTGCGACTGGCGGTGCACCTGTCCGGTCCGGCTCCGGGCATCGTGCCGGAGCCCTCGCGCTGGATGAAGCGCTCGGGCACGCTCATGCATGTCGCGCTCTATGCGCTGATGATCGGCCTGCCGCTGTTAGGCTGGCTGTTGCTCAGCGCATCGGGGAAACCGGTTCCGTTTTTCGGCCTGGAACTGCCCGCGCTGGTTGGCAAGAACAAGGAACTGGCGGACCTGTTCAAGGAGATTCACGAGACCGGCGCCACGGTCGGCTACATTCTCGTCGGCCTGCACGCCGCGGCCGCGCTGTTCCACCACTACGTCGTGCGCGACGACACCCTGCGGCGGATGCTGCCGTTCAGGCGGCGCTAGCATGCCCGCGAAATCGCCTTTGCGGTGCGCTGAAGGCTGATGGAGCCCACCGTCAAGCCGACCCTGGTCGAGCAACCGGGTATCATCGAGCAGGCGCTCTACGAAGTCCGCAAGAAGATCTATCCGCGCGCCGTGCACGGCAATTTCGCGCTGTGGCGCTGGATTTTCGTGTACCTCACGCAACTGGTCTTCTACGGCGGACCGTGGTTGCAGTGGAACGGTCGCCAGGCGGTGCTGTTCGACCTGGCGCAGCGCAAGTTCTACATTTTCGGGCTGGTGTTCTGGCCGCAGGACATCGTTTACCTCACCGTCCTGCTGATCATCAGCGCCTATTCGCTGTTCCTGTTCACCGCGGTCGCCGGACGGCTGTGGTGCGGTTTCGCCTGTCCGCAGACGGTCTACACCGAGATTTTCATGTGGATCGAGCGCAAGGTCGAAGGTGAACGCCTGGCGCGCATGAAACTCGACCAGCAACCCTTGTCGCCGCGCAAGTTCACGCGCAAGGCCATCAAGCACGGCCTGTGGATCGCGCTTTCACTGTGGACAGGTTTCACTTTCGTGGGTTTCTTCACGCCGATCACTACGCTCGGCCACGACGTGCTGGCGCTGCACACCGGCCCGTGGGAGTCCTTCTGGATGCTGTTCTACGGCTTCGCCACCTACGGCAATGCCGGTTGGTTGCGCGAGCAGGTGTGCAAATACATGTGCCCGTACGCGCGCTTCCAGAGCGTGATGTTCGACCCCGATACGCTGATCATCACCTACGACACCGAACGCGGCGAACCACGGGGCGCGCGCGCCCGCAGCGCGGACCGCAAATCTAAGGGGCTGGGCGACTGCGTGGATTGCGGCATCTGCGTGCAGGTGTGCCCGACCGGCATCGACATCCGCGAGGGCCTGCAGTACGAGTGCATAGGCTGCGCGGCCTGCATCGATGGCTGCGACCAGGTGATGGACAAGATGGGCTATCCGAAGGGGCTGATCCGCTATTCGACCGAAAACGCGTTGAAGCAACACCTGCCGGCGCAAGGCATCCTCAAGCGCATCTTCCGGCCGCGCGTGCTCGTTTACACCGCGGTCCTGTGGGCGATCATCATCGCGGCGCTGGTGACGCTGTACCAGCGCGTGCCGCTCAAGGTCGATGTCATCCGCGATCGCGGCAATGTCATGCACGATGCCGAAGACGACGCGGTGCAGAACGTCTATCGCCTGCAGATCATGAATACGCAGGAGATCGCGCGTGATCTTCGCATCAGCGTGAGCGGCCTCGACGGCATCGCGATCAGGGGCGCTTCCCGGCTGATTCCCGTGGCGCCGGCTTCCTCGGTGGCGGTGGCGTTGCGCGTCGAAGCGCCACGCGAATCCGGGCACGAAGGCTCGAACCGCATCCTGTTCACCGTGGAGGCGATCGATCCGGCCCATCCCGACGGCACGGTGCTCAAAATTGTCGAAAAAGCGAGCTTCGTTATTCCCGAGAAGAGGTCCGGCCATGAACATGAATCAGAACACGACTAGTCAACTTGCCACGCCGTGGTACCGGCATCCCTGGCCGTGGATTCTGATGTCCGGGCCGGCAGCCGCGGTCATCGCCGGATTCGTCACCCTGTACATCGCTATCGTGCATGTGGATCCGCTGGTGGTCGACCAGTACTACAAGGAAGGTCTGGCGATCAACCGCGTGCTGGAGCGCGATCACGAAGCGGCGCGGCGCAATTATCGCGCGACCATCATGCTGAACCAGGAACGTACGCTGGTGCGCGTTCGCATCGCAGGGGAAATGCTGCCGGCGGAACTACGCCTGAATTTCATTCACCCCACGCAAGCCGGGCTCGACCGGGATTTCCCGGCCCGGCAGATCCAGCCTGGCCTTTACCAGGGGGCCGTGCGACTGGCGCCGGCGTTGCGCTGGAACGTCGAGCTCGAGGATGCGGACAAGCAGTGGCGCCTGACCGGGGTCTGGCGTGCCGTCGACGACACCTTCGCGCTGAAAGCGCGGGACTGAGCCGCATGCGCCGGCACGCCGCTTCTCACGCGCAGCGACTGGCGGGGACGCTCGGCAGCTCGATACGAAGGGGAGGCGAACAATGAAGAATCTCTGGTACATCTGGATCCTGTGGCCGTCTTTTCTGGCTGCGGCAATCGGCAATGCCTTGTTCTTCACCGTGTTCGACCCGCGCGACCTGGTTGTATTCGGGGAACCCGTTCACGCCAGCCGGCTCGCGATTTATTCGGTGGGATTCCTCAGCCTGTGGCTGCTGACAATAGCGAGCAATCTGCTGACCTATTTCCTGCAGAAGTCCGCGACCGAATTGAATTTGCGCTCGCGGGATCCGGAACGTCGGCATGGCGACGAGGGGCGCCCCGGGTAGGGGCCCCGCGGTGGGTGCAAGGGCCTTCGCCGCGCGAACCGGGAATCCGCCGGTTCGGTCGCGCTGCTCAGCAATCCGGCGCGCAATACAGGCGGTGAAGCACTTTCAGGATCGCGCGCGCTTCCTTGCTGGCGAGCCGGTAGTAGATCGTCTGTCCGTCGCGCCGGCGGGCCACCAGCGCGTGAGCGTGCATCTTGGAGAGGTGCTGCGAGAGCGCCGCCTGGCTCAGGGAGACAAGCTCACTCAACTGGCCCACGGATTTCTCGCCGTCGAGAAGGTTGCACAAAACCAGCAGGCGTTTCGCGTTGCCCATGCCGGTCAGCAGGCGCGAGGCCACCTCGATCTTCGGTTCCAGCGCGACGGCGGAAATCGTCTGAGGCGCCGTTTTCGATTTTGTGTTCATGCTTGACATTTAAGGACATGCTAATATAATGAAATACAACTATATCAGAAAAGGAGACTGAAATGATCAACATCGGTTCCGCAGATCGCACCATCCGTTTTGTGACCGGATTCGTGCTGCTGCTCCTGTCGGTGCTGTCCCTTTACGCCGGCTACTTCGAAGGCTGGGGTGCGTGGCGGATCGCCGTCGGCATCGTCGGCCTGGTGCTCGTCGTCACCGCCACCGTGCGCGTCTGTCCGGCCTACCTGCTGCTGGGCGTGCGCACCTGCAAACCCGGAAAGGCCTAGCGTGGGCGGCCTTGCCTTCGCGCGGCGTCGATTGCCTGCGGGCAATGCGCCCGACCGGGTCGCAAGGACGCGGCCGTGAGCGTCCGGCCTGACGTGACCGGTGCACGAGGCGGCGCGAGGCAGTTGCCTTGTCGCGCCGAATGCAAAAAAACAAGGGCCGGCCGGCTCACGGCCGTTGTGGCGGCGATGCTCGCTGCCCTATCCGTATACGCCGCTGCGGCCGAGCCGATTGCGACGGCCACGGTGCAGTACCGCGATGTCGATACGACTTACGCGGCGGAGGCAGTGGTCGAGGCAGTCAGGCAATCCACGGTTTCGGCGCAGGTCACCGGCCGCATTGTCGAGCTCAAGTTCGACGTGGGCGATTTCGTGAAGAAGGGCCAGGTCATCGTGCGCATCGACCAGACCGAGGCTCGCCAGCTGGTTGCCGGCGGCGAAGCGCAGGTGGCGCAGGCCGAGGCGGCAATGGAAAACGCCCGTGCCGCCCTGGAACGCAATCGTCAGCTTGCCGCGCAGAAATTCATCAGCCAGGCCGCGCTCGACAAAGCCGAGGCGGACTTCCGGGTTGCGCAGGCGCAGCTCAAGGCCGCCCGGGCTGCCGCCGGCCAGGCCGTCGCCAGCAGGGACTACACCGTCGTCGTCGCGCCCTACAGCGGCGTGGTGTCGGCGCGCCACGTCGAGCTCGGTGAAATGGCCGCGCCCGGCAAGCCACTCCTGACCGGGTTCGATCCCGCCGACATGCGCGTCATTGCCACGGTTCCGCAGTACAAGATCGCGGATGTGCGCGCCGGCTCCCGGGCGATGGTCGAGATTCCTTCGCTCAACAAATGGATACAGGCCACGGCAATTACCATCCTGCCGGCGGCGGATAGCCGCACCCATGCGACCCGCGTGCGACTGGACCTGCCCGAGAACCTGCGCGATGTCTATCCGGGGATGTTCGCGCGCGCCTACTTCAGCGTGGGTCACGCGCGCAAGCTCGTCGCGCCAGCCAGCGCGGTGGTCAAGCGCAGCGAGCTGACCGCGGTGTACGTTGTGAACGATCAGAATCAGCCGGCCTTGCGGCAGGTACGGCTCGGCGAACCGGCGGGGCAGGGCGAAATAGAAATTCTCGCCGGCGTTTCGGCGGGAGAGAAGGTGGCGCTCGATCCGGTCAAGGCCGGAATGAGCGCGGGAATGCCGGCGAAGTGAGCGGCATCATCAATCGATCCGAGAAGAGGAGTTTGACATGGCACACATCGTGATACTTGGCGCGGGCCTGGGCGGCATGCCGATGGCTTACGAAATGAAGGAACTGACGCGCCCCGAGGACCGGGTCACTGTCATATCGAATACGTCCACCTTCCACTTCGTGCCGTCCAATCCCTGGGTGGCGGTGAACTGGCGCGGTCGCGCGGACATCGAATTCGAGGCCGCACCCTATCTGGCAAAAAAGAACATTGACTTCATCGCCAGCGGCGCCCGCCGCGTGCGGCCGGAAAGCAACGAAGTCGAACTCGCGGACGGGCGTCTGGTGCACTACGACTACCTGGTGATCGCCACCGGTCCGAAGCTCGCCTTCGACGAGATCGAAGGCCTCGGCCCGCAGGGATATACGCAGTCCGTGTGCCACGTCGACCACGCTATCGCCGCCGGCAAGGCATGGGAGGAATTCGTCAAGGCTCCGGGGCCGATCGTCATCGGCGCCGTGCAGGGCGCGTCTTGCTTCGGCCCAGCCTACGAGTTCGCGTTCATCATGGATACCGACCTGCGCAGGCGCAAGATACGCGACAAGGTGCCGATGACCTTCGTGACCGCGGAACCCTATATCGGCCACCTCGGCCTGGGCGGCGTGGGGGATTCGAAGACGTTGCTCGAATCGGCGATGCGCGAGCGCAGCATCAAATGGATCTGCAACGCCAAGACCACGAAGATTGAAAGCGGCAAGCTGTTTGCCACCGAACACGACGATATGGGCAAGGAGAAGCGCACCCACGAAGTGCCATTCAAGTATTCGATGATGTTGCCGGCGTTCAAGGGCATCGATGCCGTATTCGGCGTCGAGGGGCTGACCAATCCGCGCGGCTTCATCCTCATCGACGAACACCAGCGCAATCCGAAATACCGGAACATCTATTCCGTCGGCGTATGCGTGGCGATTCCGCCGGTCGAGCAGACGCCGGTGCCCACCGGCGCGCCGAAGACCGGTTACATGATCGAGTCCATGGTGACCGCCGCCGCCCACAATATCCGCGAAGTACTGGATGGCAAGGAGCCGTCGCACCGCGCGACCTGGAATGCAGTGTGTCTGGCCGACTTCGGCGATACCGGCGTGGTATTCGTCGCGCTGCCGCAGATCCCGCCGCGCAACGTCAACTGGTTCGCCGAGGGCAAGTGGGTGCACCTGGCCAAGGTAGCGTTCGAGAAATACTTCCTGCGCAAGATGAAGAGCGGCAACAGCGCGCCGGCCTACGAGCGGGTGGTGATGAAGGCGCTCGGCATCATGAAACTCAAGAAGTAGACATGGGGTGCGCCTGAGAATCATGGGAATTTCCGGACGCATCGCGCGCTTTTTCCTCGACTCGCAGCTCACGCCGCTGATCGCGCTGGTGGCGCTTCTGCTCGGGCTGTTCGCGGTGCTGGTGACGCCGCGCGAGGAAGAGCCGCAGATCAACGTCACCATGGCCAACGTTTTCATCCCCTTCCCCGGTGCCTCGGCAAAGGATGTCGAAGCCCTGGTGGCCACGCCTGCCGAACAGGTACTCTCGCGCATCTCCGGAATCGATCACGTCTACTCGGTATCGCGTCCCGGCATGGCCGTGCTGACCGCGCAGTTCAAGGTCGGCATCGCACACCAAACCGCGGTGGTGCGCCTGATGGAGACGATCCAGTCACGGCGCGACTGGGTGTCACCCAATCTCGGCGTCGGCGAACCCATCATCAAGCCCATGGGCATCGACGACGTGCCGGTGGTTACGCTCACGCTGTGGACGCAGGATGCGCAGCGCGGCGCGTTCGATCTGGAACGCGTCGCGCATTCGGCGGAAATCGAAATCAAGCGCGTGTCCGGCACGCGCGACGTTTACACCATCGGCGGGCCGCGCCACGTGGTGCGCGTGCTGATGGACCCGGAACGCA
>JBDTRK010000140.1:0-8799 GCA_039931685.1 Betaproteobacteria bacterium
ATCGACAGGCAAGATGATCGTCGGCAAACGCAAGCCGCTCAACCGCAAGGTCAGCCGCCTGTTGCCGCCGGCAACGAGCGCACTCCCGCCGATAATCGCTCGTATCGGGCGCGCGAGCGCGGATTCGATCGACCGCAGGTGAACAACGCCGCGCCGCGAGTGCGCGTCGATAACGGGTCGGGCAACGAGCGTCAGCGTCAATTCGCCAATCCGCAACGTCCGGCGCGAACCGAGCGTGCGGTGCCGATTGCCCGCGAAGCACCACAACCGAGGACGGCGCCGCCGGTCGCACGCGAAGCACAACAGCCCAGGGCCGCGCCGCCAGTCATGAACCGCACCGAGCGTGCCGCCGCAGCCAATCCCGGCCGCGCACCCGAGCGCGAAGCCGGTCGCGCGCAATTTCAGCGCGATGGCGGACACGGCGGCTCGAATGCGGGCGGTGGACGCGGTCGCGAGCGCGGCGGCGAGGATCACCGCTGAAGTGCGTCGGGTCGCAGTAACGAAGAAGGCGCCTTGCGGCGCAATCTTTCATTGGCGGTACGTTTGTCGCGTCAATCCGAGCGATCGCGCAATTCGCGCCGGATGATCTTGCCAGTCGTGGTCATCGGCAGCGAATCCACGTAGCTTACCTGGCGCGGATACTCGTGCGCGGCGAGCCGCGTCCTGACGTGATCCTGCAATTCGCGCGTCAAGGCTTCATCCGGCGCATAGCCTTCCCTGAGCACGACGAACGCCTTGACGATCTCGGTGCGCTGCGCATCGGGCGCGCCGACCACGGCCGCCAGGCGCACGGCCGGATGGCCGAGCAGGCAATCCTCGATGGGTCCGGGGCCGATGCGATAACCGGCGCTGGTAATGACGTCGTCGTCGCGCCCGACGAAGGTCACGTAACCGTCCGCGTCCTTCGTGCCGGTATCTCCGGTAATCAGCCAGTCGCCGGTGAATTTCTCGCGCGTTGCGGCCGGATTGTTCCAGTAGCCGAGGAACATAACCGGGTCAGGCGCGCGCACCGCGATCGCGCCGATTGTTCCCGGCGGCAAAACTTGACCTTCGGCATCGACGATCTCGACATCGTGTCCGGGCGCGGCCTTGCCGATGGCGCCCGGTTTGACCGGAAACAGCGCTTCGCACGACGACAACACCATGTTGCATTCGGTCTGGCCGTAGAACTCGTTGATCGTCAGTCCGAAGGTGTCGCGCGCCCATTGCAGCAGTTCCGGCCCCAGCGATTCGCCGCCGCTGGCGAGTGAGCGGATGTCCATGGCCCACCGTGATTTCGCGTCGGGCACGCCGCGCATCATTTTCAGCGCGGTCGGCGGCAGGAAGACATTGCGCACCTTGTGCTTTGCCATCAACGAAAAGGCCGCCTGCGCTTCGAATTTATCGAACCGGTGCGCGAGCACCGGTATGCCGTGATGCCAGGCCGGAAACAGAACGTCGATCAGCCCGCCGATCCAGGCCCAGTCCGCCGGTGTCCACATCAGGTCGCCGGGCTCGCCCAGAAAATTGTGCGACATCTCGACGCCGGGCAGATGGCCAAGCAGGGTGCGGTGGGCGTGCAGCGCGCCTTTCGGCGAACCGGTGGTGCCGGAGGTGTAGATGATGAGCGCGGGATCGTCGGCGCGCGTTTGCACCGGCACGAAGTCGCCGCTCATCACACTCAGTCCGGCGTGGAAATCCTCGGCGCCGGGTGCCGGACCATCGACGCAGAACACGGTTTCCAGCGCGGGCAGGTCGGCGCGGATCTGCGCGATCTTATCCAGGCTGCGGCGATCGCTCACGAGCACCTTGATGCCTGCGTCCTTCAAGCGATAGCGCAATGCATCGACGCCGAACAGCGTGAACAGCGGTACCACGATCGCACCCGCCTTGTAGGTGGCAATGTGGGCGATGGCCGTCTCCGGTTGCTGCGGCAACAGGATGCCCACGCGATCGCCCGTACGCAATCCGCAGCGGACGAACAGGTTGGCGGCCTGGTTGGACAGGCGGCGGATGTCCGCGAAGGTGTAGCGGATCACGGCTCCGTCGCGCGCCTCGTGAATGAGTGCCGGGCGCACGTCGTCGCTCGCCCACTTGTCACAGATGTCGACGCCGATGTTGTAGAAGTCCGGGACGGCCCAGCTGAACCGGCTACGAAGCATTTCGTAGCTTTGCGACCTTTGCAGCACGGTCCGGCTCCTAGGGAAGCACTTTGACCTGCTTCACGAATTCGAGCGTGTAGGCCTTGTGGTAGTCCAGGTCGGGCTTGACCAGGCCGGCCTTTGCCATGAAATCGAAAGTCTGTTTCCAGCGCGCGTCGGTCATCGCGAACAGGCCGAGCTTCTTTGCATCGCCGCCGTCGACGATGCCATATTCCTTGAGCTTGGCGATGCTGAACGCGAGCTGTGCGTCGTCCATCTGCGGATTGTCTTTCTTGATGAGCGCATTGCCCGGCGCCGGATTCTTCAGGTAGCTCTTCCAGCCCAGCGCCGAGGCTTCGATGAAGCGCTTGACCACCTCGGGGCGTTCCTTGACCGTCTTGTTCAGCGTCACGATAGTCTGCGCGTAGGGCGGATAGCCGTACCTGGCCAAATGGAAAATCTTCGGCTTGATGCCGCCTTGTTCGATGGCGTAGGGCTCGGAAGTGATGTAGCCCTGCTGCGCGATGTTCTTGTCTACCAGGAATTGCTGCACCGAGTAGGCATACGGGCGCTTCTGCGCTTCGGTGAAACCGTATTTCGCTTTCAACCACGGCCAGTATGTCGTTTCGCTGGCCTGTCCGATCAACAGCGTGCGCGATTTCAGGTCTTCGATCTTCTGCACGTCCGGATGCGCGATCAGGCCAACCGGCTCGCTCTGGAAATTGGCGGCAACGGTGACCAGCGGCAATCCCTGTTCCACCGCGTTGATGGTGGCGATGTCGTAGCCCATCACGAAATCGGCCTTCCCGCCGAGCAATAGCGGGTAAACGTTGACTTGCGGGCCACCCATGCCGATTTTGACGTCCAGACCGTATTTCTCATAAATGCCTTCGGCGAGCGCTTGGTAATAGCCGCCGTGCTCGGCTTCGGCGAACCAGTTGGTCAGGTAGGTGACCTTGTCGAGTGCCTGGGAAGAGTTGGCGGCCAGGACAAACAGCAAGGCGGCGGCGAAACGGGCGAAAACCTTCATGGCGTATGGCTCCTGCGGTGCGGGATGCCGCAGTTTACGCCGCCGGTGGTTTTCCGGCAGGGGCATGCGTTCTGACACGCCAGGCATTCCTCGCCATTGCTTACATGATGCAGGTTCATGGCAAAACTACCCTTATGCGCGCTTGCGGGCCAGATAGACCGTGTTGGAGGATTCGCCGCCGAGGTACGGATTGGGAAACGTCACGATATGGGATTGCGAGGATTCGAATACCGAATCGAGCAGGCCCACGAACGCCGCATCCGGCGGATCGTCTGACCACAGCCCGAAGATGCCGCCGGGATGGAGTTTGTCGGACAGGTTGCGAAGTCCCGGCGCCGTATAGAAGGCGCCGTTACCCGGATTGAGCCAATGGCTGGGGGAATGATCGATGTCCAGCAGCACCGCATGAACGAGACTTGCCGGGGTGGCGCGGCCGAAGCCGCCGCCGGATGACGCAGCCATTGCAAAAAAGTCGGCGTGCATGAGAGTGCAACGCGGATCGGCGCTCAATACCGGACCCAGCGGCACGAGGCCGCGCCGATGCCAGTCGATGACCGGTTCCATCACTTCGACGACCATGAGCGAGCGGACGGACGGATCTTCCAGGACCGTGGCCGCGGTGTAGCCCAGGCCCAGCCCGCCGACCACGATGTCCAGTTCGCCGCCGTCAAGCGCATCGAGGCCGAGTCGCGCCAGTTGAACCTCGGCGCTGGTAAACCGGCTGGACATCAGGAACTCGTCGCCAAGTTTTACTTCGTAGAGAATTTCCCCGTCGAGCCGCGGGTCCGCCCGCCGCCTCAGGCTGATTTCTCCCAGCGGGGTCTTCTGATAATCCAGTTCTTCGAAATCGAACGTCATCCAGGCGCACCGTCGCTGCGCCGGTTAGTGAAGCGCCGCATCACTGCGTCGCCAGCCTGCGCACGATTTCGAGCATCGTGCGCGTGCCGAATTTCACGTTCTCCAGCGAAATGCGCTCGTCGTTGCCATGCACGCCGCTCAACTCCCTGGGCTGCACGCGGAACGGGATGAAGCCGTAGCAGGGGATACCCTTCTCGCGGAAGAAATGGCAGTCCGTGAATCCGGTCAGCAGCGGCGTCGTGACCTTGACACCCGGATCGATCTCGCCTGCGATGCCTTCGAGCACCCTGAAGAATTCGGAATCGACTGGCGAGGCGCTCGGCGCAAAGGAGAGCACGACGTCGATCCTGATCGACTCGTCGGCAATGACCTGGCGCAGGTCATTGAGGAACAGGGCCGGATCCTGCGTCGGCAGCAGGCGCACGTCGAGTTGCGCCGTCGCTTCGGCCGGAATCACGTTGACCTTGTTCGAGCCCTCCAGCATGGTGATCGAGATCGTGTTGCGCACGGTGGCGTTGTTGCGCAGGTCTTTGGTGAATTCCGCAGCGAACGCCGGGTCCGCGAGCGACTCGCGCAGGTTCTTCAGCCGCTGCCTTTTTTCCGGCGAAGGGTCGAGGTCGGCGATGTCCGCGTAGAACTTCTGCGCCACCGGGTCCACGCTCAGCGCGGTCTGGTAAGCGGCGATCCGGTGCAATGCTTCGACCAGCCTGAGCACGGCGGAATCCGGCCGCGGCGCTGAACCATGTCCGGGGGTGCCGGTTGCGGTCAGCTTCAACCAGAACGGGGCCTTCTCGGCGGGCGATGCGCCGTAATAGCGCGCCTTGCCGTCCTCGCCCATCGAAATGAAGCCGAACTCGTTCAGCACGACGCCGGCATCCTTCAACAGGTCGAAATGCTCCCTCACCATGTAGCCCGCGCCCATCGCCCCGCCGGCTTCCTCATCCGCCGTGCCGAGGAAGACGATGTCGGACTTCAGCGGCACGCCCTGGCGCTTGAGTGCGAGCATCGCCATGAGCTCGACGATGCCCAGGCCCTTGTCGTCGAGCGCGCCGCGTCCCCACAGATAATCGTCCTTGACGACGGCCGCGAAGGGATCCACGGACCAGTGCCGCCGGTCCACCGGAACCACGTCCATGTGGCTCATGAGGACGACGGCCTTCTTCGAGCCGTCCCCCTTGATGCGCGCATAGATATTGCCGCGGCCGGGCGCGGATTCGAAAATCCGCGACTCGATGCCTTCGCGGTCGAAGATGGCCTTGAAAAACTCCGCTGCCCGGATCTCGTTGCCCGGGGGATTGGTGGTGTCGATGCGCAGGTATTGCGTGAGCAAGGACAGCGCTTCCTGCTCCAGCGCTTCCTGCGCGGCAACGGCCTTATCCATTGCGGCCAGCGCAAACAGCACGAGTCCGGTTGCGAACAACGATAGCGAACGATTTTTCACGGCACCTCCGGTCGATGAGTCTGACTGCGCAAGACGCAATTTCCATGCAATCCACCGTGCCGACCCCGCAATAGCGCAGCGGGTCTCCGGCCTGGCAATGGCAGTTTATCCTTTCGGCAACGTTGCGCGACGGCGAACATCGTGAAAGTCGGCATCGCGGGTAGCGGCCGCATGGGCCGCGCCATCGCCCGGCGCCCGCGTGCCGTGCTCAGGCCTCGCCGATGTCCTCGTCCCAGACGTCGGGATGCGCCTTGATGAATGTGGTGAGCAACTCCAGGCATTCCGGCGAATCGAGGTCGACGACTTCGATGCCGCGTTCGCGCAGCCAGTCGATGCCGCCGCGGAAGGTGCGCGATTCGCCGACGATGACTTTGCCGATCTGGAACTGGACGACCAGACCGCTGCAATACCAGCACGGCGCCAGCGTGGTGACCATGATCGTGTCCTGGTAGCGGCGCTGCCGGCCGGCCTTGCGGAAGGCATCGGTCTCGCCGTGTACTGACGGGTCGTTCTCTTGCACGCGGCGGTTGTGTCCGCGCCCGAGCAGCGTGCCGTCCTTTTTGAACAGCGCCGCGCCGATCGGGATGCCGCCTTCGGCAAGCCCGGTGCGCGCCTCCTCGATGGCGACGGCGAGCATTGCGTGGTAATCAGTGACTGTATTCATGCGTAACCTCGCAGGCGGCGATTCATCGCGGTTCCGACATCTTACCGTTGCGCGTGGCAAAACCGCGCGCAAGCGTCAGCGTGTAGGCCAGATTCGCGGGACTGTTTCGGCCGTCGCTCATCCCCGGCCCATTGGCCTGTATAGTCTCGACGAGAAGCGATGAGGATGGCGTGGATGAGTTAATCCCTGCGTCGTCCTCCAAAGCAGGCCTGCCAGCGAAGTTCAGGACAGGTCGGGTGGTGTATCGAGGGGGAGGAGTTGAATGATCATACGCAGCCCGCATCCCGACCAGCTCATTCCGGAAATGCGCTTCGACCGCTTCGTTCTGCACAAAGCGGCGGAACTCGGGGATAAGCCGGCGCTCATCGATGTCCCCAGTGGCTATACGCTGACCTATGGCAAACTGGCGCGCCGCGTCGCGCAACTGGCCTCCGGCCTTGCCAGGCGCGGGTTCCGCAAGGGCGATGTGATGGCGATCTTCAGCCCCAACGCGCCGGATTACGCGGTGGTATTTCTCGGTGTCGCGGCGGCGGGGGGCGCGAACGCAACCATCAATCCGCTCTATACCGCGAACGAACTCGCTGCGCAGTTGCAGGATTCCGGGGCGAGATTCCTGATGACCACGCCGGCTCTTCTGGACCGGGCGAAGGAGGCCGCAAGCCAGTCGCGCGTCGAGGAAGTCTTCGTCATCGGTGCGGCGCCGGGCGTCACGTCCCTCGACGACTTGCTCGACCCCGCGCCTGCCGAGCCCGATTACATCTGCGATGCACGCAACGACCTCGCGGCGCTTCCGTTTTCCTCGGGCACGACCGGCCGCTCCAAGGGCGTGATGCTCACGCACTTCAGCCTGGCGGCGAATATCCGCCAGTGCCTGGACATGATGGGAGACGCCGACCGCGTACTGGCGACGCTGCCGTTTTTTCATATCTACGGCATGGTGCTGATCCTCGGCCTGGGGCTTTACAAGGGTGCGACGCTGTACACGTTGCCGCGCTTCGAACTGGAAGTCTTCCTGCGCACCATCCAGGACTGCAAGATCTCCTACGCGCCCTGCGTGCCGCCCATCGTGCTGGCGCTGGCCAAGCACCCGATGGTGGACCAGTTCGACCTGAGCTCGCTCAGACTCATCGGCACCGGTGCCGCACCGATCGCGGCGAGCACGTTGCACGCGTGCGCGAAGCGCTTGAAGTGCGACGTGGTCCAGGGCTACGGCATGACCGAGGCGAGCGGCGCCACGCATCTGAATCCGCGCACCCTCGATGCGGACAAGGCGACGTCCATCGGGCCGCCGGTCGCGAACTGTGAAGCCAAGGTCGTCGATATCGTCAGCGGCGCGGCCCTCGGCACCAAGGAGCAGGGCGAAATCTGCGTGCGCGGTCCGAACATCATGCGCGGCTATATCAACCGTCCCGACGCCACGGCGCAGAGCATCGATGTCGATGGCTGGTATCACACGGGGGATATCGGCTATGCGGACGAAGACGGTTATTTTTTCGTCGTGGACCGGCTCAAGGAATTGATCAAGTACAGCGGCTACCAGGTGGCCCCGGCCGAACTCGAAGCGGTGCTGGTATCGCATCCGGCGGTCGCGGAAGCGGCGGTCATTCCCAGTCCGGATGAAGAACACGGCGAAATCCCCAAGGCCTTCGTCGTGCGCAAGGGCGAGTTGAGCGAGCAGGAGGTGATGGACTATGTCGCGGCGCGTGTGGCGCCCTTCAAGAAAGTACGCCTTGTGGAATTCATCGACCAGATTCCGAAATCGCCCACCGGCAAGATCCTGCGCCGCGAGCTGGTCGAGCGAGAGCGCCGGCGCATCGGTACGGCCTAGCGGCGCGAGTTCACGCGGGACGAGGGCGGCAGGTTGTCTTTGAATTGCGTTACGGGACTGTCGTGCAGATTTCCTGTCCGGTCAGCCAAGCACTTTTCTTTGCAGGACCGCTTTCAACTTGCGCCAGCCGGTGGCCGCCATTTCCGTCTCGATCAGGCAGACCTGGAGTTTTGCGCGGATCGCCGGCGGCAACGTTCCGCGCGTGGCTTTCAGGAAGCGCCGGATGGCGAGGCCCTGTTCCTGCAGCATTTCCGATGAAGTGGTGTACGCGGCCGTGGCCGCGTTTTCCAGATCGCCCGCCGCGGAGGCGAGGCCGGCGGCTTTTGCGTCGGCGATCGCCTCCTTGAGCAAAGGCGTGTAGTCCTTGATTGGCGTCGTCATGATGAATGACGTGGCGCCACTGAAACTTCAGTGGTGTTGATTTCCTCCGGGTGGAGCCTTGCCGGCGTTCTGCTTTTGCGATGCATCAGGTTTCTTATAATCCCCAATCACGCTTTTCAGGGGACAGGCGCCGACTATCGCGCATTTCTGGCAACCAATGGCCAGGGCAATCGGGCATAGCGTCATCTTGGGTTCCTCCTTTGGTCAGGAGTACGTGGCCGGAAGGCGTTCCGGCGTCGCTTCGGTTTGATGGTGCGGGACTATTAAAGCACCATGCGCCCGGCACCGCCACCGGTAATGTCGATGACCCGGATGTCTCGTGGCGCATCGCGCGGGAAAAATCCGCTATTGCTGAACTGACTTGCGCCGTTGCGCGAGGAGTTCGAGCGTGCGCGAGTCCGGCTTGCTTTCGAAGAACCTGGACAGGGCCCGGTCGAAGCAGGAATCCTTCGCCTCGATTTCCCTGAACAGCGTGAC
>JBDTRK010000141.1:0-8723 GCA_039931685.1 Betaproteobacteria bacterium
ATTCAGCGGGTCATGCCACAGAGACATTCTGACGCAGGCCTTGGCTTGTGTCTGCGGCGCACTGCGGCGCCAGTTTTTTGGTCTGGACTCGACGATTTCTTGCCGTCAGCCGAGTGGGCGCCACGCAATACCGCCTCTGCCAGCGATTCAAGATGAAAATTTGCACGGCGCCAGCGATCGTCAGCGATCGGCGGTATGCCGCCGCACCAGCAGCTTCGCCGCTGCCTCGGCTTCGAGCGCATAGCTCGGGTCGCCGTGGATCAGCATCAGTACGTTGCAGCCCTCGATCAGCATCACGATTTGCCGCACCAGTGATGCGGAAGCGGCCACGCCCTGGTCGGCGAACTGCTGGGCGAGCAGGACTTCAACCTCCGCCTTGTGCCGCCTGGCGGCCTTCCTTGCGGGATGGCCCGGCGAGCGCGCGAACTCCATCGCGGCCCGGGTGAAGCCCGAGCCGCGCCAGCCGGGCTTGCGTGCCCAGACCCCCATTTCCGAGAACATGATCCCGACCATCGTCTCCGGATCGCCGGAGGCATGGGACACCCAACCGGCGATTTGTCCGAGCATCAGGTGGTGTTGCGCGGCGAGTACCTCCGCCACCAGCGCGTCCTTGCTCTGGAAGTGATAGTAAAGCGTGCGCTTGGTAAAGCCTGCGGCCGCGGCGATCGCATCGACACTTACGTGCGCGAAGCCTTCCTTGTAGAAGAGGGCGTATGCCGCATCGATGATCCGACGCCTGGTTTCCTTCAGTTTTGCGGGCATGGGTCGCTGCCATGTATACCGACCAGTGAGTTTACAGCGTGCGGACGCACGTCTAGCATCATCACACTCATGCAGTGTCCCGGTCAGTCGCGACCAAAATAGACAGATGGCGGATTCATGATTGCCGATCAGCCCAAGATTCGCGAGCTCCAAGTCCGCGCCGTAAAGGTGCCGATGGCTGAGCCGCACCGTACCGCAAGCGGTGTCATCACCGAGCTGCCGCTGGTGCTCACCGACGTGGTAACCGCAGACGGCGTCACCGGTCACAGTTACGTGTTCTGCTACACGCCGCTGGCTCTCAAGCCGGTGGCGGAACTGGTAAAGAACCTCGAAGCGCTGGTCGTCGGGCAGCCGGCCGCGCCGCTCGAGATCGAGCAACTGCTGCAGCGCCGGTTCCGGCTGCTCGGTCCGCAGGGACTGACCGGCATCGCGATGGCGGCCATCGACATGGCGCTGTGGGACGCGCTGGCCCGCGCGCATGCGCTGCCGCTTGCCCGTCTGCTCGGCGGCATATGCAAGCCGATCCCCGCGTATGGCGCAGTCGGCTACGACGGCGCCGCCGGCTCCGCGCGTGTCGCGGCGCAGTGGGCCGCCAAGGGCTTCAACGGCGTGAAGGCGAAGATCGGTTATCCCGACCTGCGCGAGGACATCGCGGTGATCCGCGCGATGCGCGCCGAAGTCGGCGACAACTTCGCGCTGATGGTCGATTACAACCAGTCGCTGACACCGACCGATGCGATCGAGCGCGTCCGGCATCTCGACGACGAGGGCCTGACCTGGATCGAGGAGCCGACGCTCGCCGACGATTTCGCCGGCCACGCACGCGTCGCCGAGGCGGCCCGCACGCCAATCCAGTGCGGCGAAAACTGGTGGGGTGCGCGTGAAATGACGAAGGCGATCGCGGCCGGGGCCTGCGATTACATGATGCCCGATGCGATGAAGATCGGTGGGGTCACCGGCTGGATGCGGGCCGCGGCGCTCGGAGAGGCGCACGGCATCCGGCTGTCGAATCACCTGTTCTGCGAGGTCAGCGCGCACCTGCTCTGTGCGACGCCGACCGCGCACTGGCTGGAATACGCGGACTGGTTCGATCAAATCATGGAACAACCGCTGCGTGTCGTCGACGGCGCCTGCATTCCCGACGAACGGCCGGGGTCCGGCATAGAATGGAATGAAGAGGCGGTTGCCCGCTATCAGGTGGAATGAGCGCGAAGCTCCGCTTTGGGTATGAACTGATGCCGAGGGAGGAGGCCCTGAAATGCAGGATCGCAACGACGCGCGTAGCATCGATGGCTGATCGGGGAAGCCGCAGGCGCGTCGCCGCCTCGGAGGCCGCGACTCCGACCGCTCCAATGCGCATCGGAATAGGACAAAACGATAGTAATAATTAGATTTCCTGATTCAATGAACCGCGCGAGCCCACGGTGCCTGTACACACCACAAAAGCGTACAATTTCCCATCCACGCGCCATCGAACTGGCTGAGTCCGTCGTTTAACCGGAGGGTGAGGAGATGGAAAGCGACCGTCGTGTACCGGACCTGAAACGTCGCGCCGCGATCAAGACCGTCGCGGCCGGAACCTTCGGCCTGGGAATAGGCCTGTTCAACTCACGTCCGCTGCGCGCGGCAAAGTCGGTACCGGTCCGCATCGCTTCGGACTTCAGCCCGGTACCGGGCCTCGTGCCCCATGTGCACAAGGAATTCATGGATCTGCTGACCGAGTTCTCGAAAGGCGAATTCGATCCCAAGTTCTTTGGCTCTTCAACGCTTGGGAATCAGTTGGAGACCTTGCAGAAGGTGCAACTCGGCACCATCGAGGTCGCCAATTTCTCGACCTCCAACCTGTCGGCCTACGTTCCCTTCTATGCAGCCCTGGACTTCCCCTATGTAACCGGGGGCGAGAGCGGCGGACTGGCGGCGATCGAGAACGCCCTGAAAATCACGCGCGCCAAAGCGTTCGCCGAAGTGGCCGACAAGACCGCGCAGGAGAAGGGCTTCCGCGTCGGATTCCTGACCCCCGTCGGTGTACGCAACGTCGGCTTCCGCAAGGGCTTCCGGAATGAAGTGCGCGTCCCCGAGCAGATCAAAGGCGCCAAGATCCGGGTCACCGGCTCGCCTGTCGAGCGCAAGATCTTCGAGGTACTGGGCGTTGCCGGATCCAACGTTCCGTGGACCGAAACTCCTCCAGCGGTGCAAACAGGGGTCATCGACGCGATCCACAATGGCGCGATCGCGATCGTCGCGTTCAATTTTCATCCGATACTGGGCAGTGTCACGGCGACCAATTTTTTTCCGGAGCTGAACCTCTACGTCGCGTCCCAGAAATGGTATGCCGGGTTGCCGCCGCACCTGCAGGCGGCCTTTACGAGCGCGACCAACGCAGCCGGCGAGATCCAGCTGGCGGAACTGCGGAAATCCCACGAACGTGCAGTCGCCACCATCAGGCAGGCAGGCGCCGCTTATGTCGAGCCGAGTGCGTCCGACTATGCGAAGTGGTACGACCTGGTCAACTACAAGAAGGAATTCTGGGAACCGCTGATCAAGAACGCCGTCGGCGATACCGAGACGTTTCGCCGCATCATGGGGAAAACGGTCTGAAGTATTCTTGCCGCCGCACCAGCCGCCGCAGCAGCCGTCCCCCGATGCATGACCGGGGCGATCCTGTTCTGCCGAGGGTTCGATGACTTGCCGCGCGGTTTTCGGTTGGCTTGATGAGAACTTCGAACGCGTCCTCATCCTCATTTTCTACAGCTATTTCATATTCGTCATTCTTGTCGAGATAACCCTCCGCACCCTGTTCAGCAGTTCGCTGCACTTCACCGAAGAGAGTGCGCGCCACGCATTCATCTGGCTCACCTGGATCGCCGCAAGTCTCGCGGCGAAAAAGCGCCTCCACATATCGATCGATCTGGTCAGCCGGTCGCTGTCGCGGCGTGGGCAGTTTTACCTCAGCTTCTTCTATAGCGCCCTGTTCATCGTCTTCTGCCTCTATGGCCTCAGGTATGTGTCGCCGGTCATCGAGGCGCAGATCCAGTTTGGCGTGGTCAGTGTCGCTACGCGCTATCCGATGTACCTGGCCTATGCAGCCGTGCCAGCCGGCTATGGCCTGATGATCGTCCGGGTCGTTCAAAACCTTGTCGTCGACATCGCCGACCTGCGTGCCGGCCGGCCCCTGCGCCGTGGCGCAGCCCTGATCTGACAAGGCGACCGATGATCGAAATTGTTCTCGTTGGCGTGGTTGTCCTCATCGGGCTGTTCTTCGCGGGCGTGCCGATTTTCGTGGCTCTTGGCCTGGGCACCATTCTGATCTTCGAGCTTACGAATAATTCGGCGATGCTGAGCAATCTGGGCACCGCTTCGTTCGAAGGAGTCAATGGTTTCGCCTTCCTGGCTGTTCCGTTGTTCATTCTGACCGGCGACATCATCAGCCGGACGGGAATCGCCCGCGCCCTGCTGCAACTGGCCGGCGCGATCATCGGTCACATTCGCGGCGGTATCACCGCCACCGTGCTGCTTGCCTGCGGCATCTTCGCTGCGATCAGCGGTTCGAGCGCTTCGGACGCCGCAGTCTTTGCCAAACTTTCGATTCCCGAACTGGAGAAGCGTGGCTATCCGCGTGACTACTCCGCGGCCCTGGTCGCCGCCGGGGGAACGACCGCCGTGCTTATTCCTCCCAGCATCGGCTTCATCCTGATTTCCTATACGCTGCAGCTGTCGCTGACCGACCTGTTCCTGGCGGCATTCGTGCCGGGCGTGTTCACGCTGGTTCTTCTCATTGCCATCAATTTCGTATATGTGCGATGGGGACCGCTCCGCTCGCTGGCTCTCGACGAGCAGAAGTTCAGCTTTCGCCAACTGCGCAGCAGCCTTGACGAGGCAAAGGTGGGTCTATGCTTCCCGGTGATCATCCTGGGCGGTATCTATTCGGGGATTTTTACTCCGACGGAGGCAGGCGCGGTCGCGGTGGCCGTGGGACTGCTGCACGGGGCCCTCACTCGCCGTCTTACGTTCGGCGAGTATTGTGACGCGTTGCTGTCGAGTGGCATCGTCGTCGGCGTGGTCATGCCGATTGTCGCGGTTGCCTACTTTTTCGGGCAGGCGCTGACTGTCTTCGAGGCGCAGGCGGCATTGGTGAAGTTCGTGCTCGGCGCGACGACCAATCCGGTGTCTGTCCTGCTGCTGATGTTCGTGATCCTGTTCATCCTGGGCACGTTCATGGACCTGGTCCCGAACATACTGGTCCTCGGGCCGTTGTTACTGCCGATCGCCGTGGGAATCGGCATGGACCCGCTGCATTTCGGCATCTGGTTCATGTTTACGCTGGCGATCGGCTTGATCACGCCGCCCTACGGTATCAACCTGTTCGTCGTGTGTGGAATTTCCGGATGTGGGCTCATTGACGTGTCGAAGCGCATTGCACCGTTTCTGCTTTCAATGATCCTGGCCAGCGCGATCATCGCCGCGGTGCCGCGGCTTTCGCTTTTTCTGATCAGGTGACGGAGCGCGGCGGCTGAGGCGCCCAAAAGGCGAAATGATCCACTATCGACGCGCAGGGCATGGAGAAACCGTGATCCTGCAACACGGGTTTCTTGGCGGCGGCGGATACTGGGCGCCGGTGATGGCAAAGCTTGCGACCATGTTCGACGTGGTGGCGCCGGATCTCCCTGGTTTTGCGGGCAGCGCCGCCGAGCCGATTCCCGGTTCGATCAGCGGCTACGCAGATGCACTGATCGGACTCGCCGATTCACTCGGCGTCGATCGCTTTTCGCTGGTCGGGCACTCGATGGGAGGGATGATCGCGCAGCAGGTGGCGATCAGCCATCCTGGCCGGCTCAACCGGCTGGTACTTTACGGCACAGCCCCCTCGGGCGATCTGCCGACACGATTCGAATCCTGGGAGCAAACGATCGCCCGGTTTCAGACGCAGGGCGCTGCAGCAGCGGCCGATGTCGTTGCTTCGTGGTTCGTCGACGGCAGGCGTCATCCGTACTATGCGTTCACCGAAGATGCGGGACGCGGCTTCAATGTCGCTGCTGCGGTGAACGCGATGAAAATTGTCCCGCAATGGGACGTCCGGCAGCAGCTCGGGGAAATCACTGCGCAGACGCTCATCATCACCGGCGACCGCGATTACGCCACCACACCCAGGCAGGCCTTTGCCCTTTGGGAATCGATCCCGTCAACCAGCCTTTGCATTGTTCCAGGCTGCTCCCATGCCCTACACCTGGAAAATACAGACGTCTTCAACAGTATTGTCGGAACCTTTCTCCTGACTGGCCGTTAGCCTTACGGCGCAACGTCAGGGGCTCGGCGCATCCGCAAAGTTCGAATCAGCGCCATCCGGAACTGGCACCCACCCGCGCTCCGCTTGCCAATCCCGCTCCAGATTCGAGAACCGCGACAGGCTGAACGAAGAAATATCCGCAAACCGGCATTCGCCGTATTGGACGAGTTCGGCAATGGCGCGCCCGCTGGCCGGCGATAGTCCGAATCCGATACTGGACATCGTCGCGACGGCCACATTGTCCAGGGCCGCAAGCCGGTCGATGATAGGCCTGCCGTCAGGCGTGTTCTCGACCAGTCCGGACCAGGCCCTGAGCACCCGCACATGCTTGACGGCTGGAAACATTCGCGCCAGGCGCCGGGCGAGGTGGCCCAGCAGTGGCGTACTGGTCTTCGCTCCGCGCACCACGTCGGCCGGCGGCAGCCATTCGTGCGGTCCGCCGCCATACGCCAGGTTGCCACGCAGTGTCTGCCGGCCATACAGCCCGTTGCCGTCGACGCCGCCATGCGCCATCGGCGGCACCGCGTCCGTCACGATCATCTCGTTGCGCGCGACGGCGACCGGCACCCTCGCGCCAACCAGTGCCGCGACCTGCTGGGTTTGCACGCCGGCACACAGCACCAATGCATCACACGCGAATTGCCCGCGGTTCGTTTCGACCGCGACGGCACGGCCGCCCTGCGTTCTGATACCGGTGACCGTCGTGTGCTGGGCGATCCGCCCACCGAGGTCCTGGATCGCCCAGGCAAAGGCCTGAACGGTGCGTTGCGGATTGGCGTGACCACCGAAATGGAAAAAGACGGCACGAAGGACGTCGGGAGCCGCAATGGGCACCAGCTCCCGCAGCGCCTTGCTGTCGAGCCACGTAGAACTGAAGCCCTGGCGCTCGCCATTGCGCACCGCCTGCTCGAACGCGTTCATCTGCTGCTCGTCGAACGCCAGACGGATGCGGTTTGGCCTGAATTCCGTCGGATAGCCCAGCAGGTCGTCGAGCTGCGGCCACAAGCGCTGCTCTTCCTTGAACAGCGGACTGTAATGGTGAGTAGCGCCTCCGCCATTGCGGCCTGACGCTTCCCAGCCGACGATTCCCTGTTCGACGACGACCACGTCGATCCCGGACCGCGCGAGCCACCATGCGGTGCTTAGCCCTGTCACCCCGCCGCCGACGACAACGACCGCAGCGCCGCCTGGGCGTTTCGCCGACACCGTCATCGCGTCATTCGCTGGTCACTTGCCATGGACGGTCACGCCGTTTCCAGCATCTTCCGGCGGCTCGCTGTGCCAGGCGGGTGTCCACTGGCCTGCAATGGCGTACCAGAGATCCCAATGCTCGATCATTTGCGGGTGCTCGGGGATATCTCCGAGCACATCCAACGGGATCGGACGCAGGGGCGGCCGGTACCGGGCCAGCGGCATGCGTGCCAGTTCCGTGCCCGAGGCATCGGCGAGGAGCATCGCCACCTGCTCGCGGCAACGGCGTCCCTGGCACGCGCCCATCCCGGCGCGCGTCAGGCGCTTGACCTGATCCTGGTTGACCGGACCGTCGCCGGCCAGCGTCTCCAAATTGCGACCGGTGATCCGCGGCAGCCGGCAATCAAGATAACGCGGCGGCCTGACGCCGAGCAGATCGCCACGCGTGACTGCCTCGCATTGACAAACCAGCGTCGCGTCGCCGCCGGCCGTCGCCAGCGCGCGCAGCCAGGACATCTGATACGCGGTCGTGTCAGTCGCACCGGTTGCCAACGGGCCGATCGCCGCCCGACGTTTTTCGTATTCCGCCTGGTCGAGCGTGCCCAGCGTCAGTGCCACCGCCAGGGCGGCAATTCGTCCTTCGGTCTGCGCGATTCGTGGATCGAGTGACTTCGCCGCGAAACTGCCGGCGCAGTCGCCGACGGCATAGGCAAAGTCAAGCGTAGTGCGGAACGAAGCATCCAGTACCGGGACATGTCCGCCCAGTTCCGAGCGATACGACAGATCGCAGCCAAGGACGTCGAGTGCTTCCACGTTCGGCACGATGCCGATGCCGAGGCAGACGGTATCGCACGCGATGAACTTCTCGCTGCCCGGCACGGGCTTCAAGTCGTTGTCGATCGCGGCGATCCGCAGGCCGCGCACCTCGCCATTCATGCCTTTTTCCACGGCCACAGGCGCGGTGCTCGTCAGCAGCGGAACGCCCTCTTCCGCCAGCCGACGGGCAATCGTCTCGGATCCCCGCAACGCGGGAGCAACTTCAATGACTGCGGTAATCCGGATGCCGCGCGCGAGCGCGAGCTCGGCAAAGGACAGCGCCTCCGCGCCGGAACCCAGGATGACCAGCCGGCTGCCGTTGAATGCACCGTAGCGATTGACCAGCAGATGGGCGGCGGTGACGCCCATGACGCCTGGAAGCTCCCATTGCGGAAATCCGAAGCCCAAATCGCGCCGCCCGGCGGCAACGATGACCTGATCGAAGCCGATCAGCGACGAGCGGCCGTTTTCGCAAAGTCCTGCGAGACGCCCGGGCAGACAGTGGGTCCCGGCGCCGTTGGCGAACAGGCCCCAGACATCAGTCGCCAGGCGCACGTCGCCGCCGAGCTCGAAGGCCTCCGCAACCGCCGGATCGGACGCCGCGATCCGTTCCAGGAGCCGCGCCCGATTGTGGACCGACGCATCCATGCGCTGGCCGAAATGAAAGGGG
>JBDTRK010000142.1:0-8559 GCA_039931685.1 Betaproteobacteria bacterium
ACCAGCGCGTTGTGCGGCTGGTCGCTGACGTAGAGCTTCGTGCCATCCTTGCTCACCGCGGTGCCACGCGGCTTCTTTCCCGCGGGAATGGTCTTGATGACCTGGTCGGTCGACGTGTCGATCACGCTGACCGTGCCGCTGCCTTCATTGGGAACGTAGGCGTTCGGGGCGCCAAGCGCCAGCGAGGCAGTCAGCAGCGGCAGTAGTGCAAGAAGCCCTTTTCCTATTCCTATTCTCATTCGTCTGTCCTCAAGGTGTTTTGCCCATCGTATATTTCACGCCGACCCAGAAGGCACGGGGCGCGCCGGCCGAGCGGAACTGTTCGAAGGATACATTGCCCGCATCGAAAGTCCGACCCGGTCCGTTGAAAAAATTCTCGCCAAGGACGCCCAGCGATTCGTAGTCCTTGTCGAACACGTTATCGATCCGGCCAAAGAACGACAATTGCCTTGTGTACTGATAGCGCGCATCGAGATTGACAAGGAAATAGCCGGGAAGTTTACCGTTGGCGTCCTGATTGTTTTCGTCGCCACGAGCATACTGGGATGAAAAATACATCAGGTTGCTGCCCAGCGAAACCTTTTCGGTCATTTCATAGTCGGCGCGCACCTTGACCGAGTGCGCCGGGATGCCGGGAATCTTGTCGCCCGACGAAACCCTGATGTCTCCCAGACCGTCGGCCGATGAATTGGCGGGACTGTTCAGTGTTAACGCCGAGGCGAATTCCGCGTTGACGTAACCGTAGTTGAGCGCCAGGCTGAGCTTGTCCACGCGTCCGTGCACGCCCAGTTCCAGTCCCTGGCGGCGGGTCTTGCCGGCGTTCTGGAAAAAGCCGGCATTGACGTTGCCGCCACTGGAAATGAAGATGATGTCGTTGTCGAGGTCGGTGCGATAAGCTGCGGCACTCCAGCCGGCATTTTCACCCCAGCGTCCGCGCGCACCAATCTCTCCGGTCTTGGCGACGACTTTTTCCAGCGGCGGATCGGCCAGGAAATTGTTCGGCAGGCGGCACGGTACGGCCGGGTCCGCGCAGGTCAGTTCGACCGGCGTCGGCGCGCGCATGCCTTCGCTGTAGGAAACATAAGTGGTCAGCGCCGGGCTTGGGTTGAAATTCAGTCCGGCAGCGGGATTGAAGCGCTTGAAGGTATGGTCGCCGTTGAGTTCGGGCGCCGTACCGGTGCGATCCTTGATGGTGATGTTGGCCCAGTTGTAGCGGCCGGACAGGGTCAGGTGCCAGCGCTCGCTGAACGAATACACGTCGGTGAAGTAAAGGCCGTAGTAATCGTTGCTGGTATCGACGTCGGTTCGCAGGACTTGCGTGCCGGAACCGATTGTGCCGCGATCCGGCGTGAAATTCGCGTCTTCCTGGGTCTGCGAAAAATGCGTGCGGCCCAGGTCGACGCTGCCGCCGAGCGTGAAATTGTTTTTCCTGCCGCCCAGGTCACCGAGCAGGCTCAACTGCAACGACCCGCCGTAGCCGTCCGTCTCGATCTTGCTGCGGTCATTGAAAGCTTGCGGATCCGGGATCGCGACGAAAGCGTCATTGACATTGCTGCTGAAATTTTTATTGCTGTAGCGTCGGAAATAGACGTTTCCCGCCAGCAGTTTGTCGGATTCGAGGAAGTGGCTGGCCTTGGCATTCAGGAAGGCGACCTGGTTTTCATTGCGATCGGGCCAGGTATAGGCTTCGCTGCGCGAATCGAGCCAACTGCGCGGCAGCGCTTGCGTGCCTTCGAGTGTGTTGTCGGCGAGCATCAGCGAAATGTCGAGATCGGTGTCCTCGCGCTCGACGCCGAATTTTCCGAATACCGTCTGCACGCGGCTGGGTGAATGGTCGCGCCAGCCGTTTTCGTCGAGAAAATTGCCGGCGAGAAACAAGTCCGCCTTTTCGCTATGCGTGCCGTATTCGAACTCGGCGCCTTTGCGGCCCCACGACCCGCCTGACAGCGAGACCGAAGCGCCCGGATACTGGAAGCCCGACTTGGTGCTCACCGACAGCGCCGCACCCAGCGTGTTCAGGCCGAACACCGGATTCGATCCGGGGATCAGCGTTACCGTCGATATTGCGTTCTGCGGAATCAGGTCCCAGTTCACCACGTCGCCGAATGGTTCGTTCACGCGCACGCCGTCGACGAATACCGACAGGCCTTGCGGCGTGCCCAGCAGCGGCGACGCGGTCAGGCCGCGGAAGTTGACATCGGGTTGAAACGGATTGTTCTGGCCGTGGTTGAGCGTGACGCTGCCCAGGTTGTTATCCAGATACTCGGATAGGGTCAGCACCTTTTGCTTCTGGATGTCCTTGCCGGTGGCGGCCTGGACATTGGCGGGCACCTGGTTGACCGGTACGCCGATTCCCGCAACCGGCGTGGTGGCGATGACTTCGACCGTGGGCGCTTCCAGTTCGGCGGCGGGGTTGTCCGCACCGCGGACCACCGTGCCTGGCCACGCGAGCAATATGGCAAGGACCAGGCCGAGCCGTGCGGCCGGGCAGGATAATGGAGCCATCTGATTTTTCCTCGTTATGATTTTATTTTATTGCATCGGTCGGCGGCGACGCGTCGCCCCGGTTTTTCTGTTTTGACTCGCATGGCCCGCCGCCGATGTGATCGCCGCCGCCGGACGGATGTGGGATTGCGGATGCTAGAGTAGGGGAAATCGGGTGTGTGTGGAACAACGCGCAGACAGGTCGGGAAAAATTCCCAACACGACCGGAAATGGCGTTCGGGGGGGCGCGATCCAGCGGGCCCCTTGCGTACGGCGACACCTGCCGTACTGCATGGGTCGGCGGCCGGCGCGAGGTCAGCGGATCGCGGCGCGCCGGGTCCCAGTTCATGATGTCGCCGAACGGCATCGTTGATGCGCATGCCGTCCTGAAATATGGATAAGCCATGGGGTGCACCCAGCAGCGGGGAAACTCTGGAATCCGCGGCAATTCGCAGTCGGCTGAATGGGGCTGTTCTGCAGGGTCAGAAAGGCCGGTCCCGCCAGGTGATACCGCCATGAAACAGGCGGACGTCGGGAAAATTTCCCTGGTTGGCCCGGTGCGGCTTCCGCTATATAGTTCCCCGGTACACTTCGGGTTTTTCAGGCTTTCCCTCCATGGTTATTCCGGCTGGCTCCAGGCAATCTTCCGCAAGTCGGGACCTGCTTGTGGTTGCCAGCGTGACGCTGCTTACGTTCACGGTGTCGAGCGCACTCGATCTCAGGGAGTGGGTGGAGAATTTCACCGGGGCGTTCGAGGCGTATCAGGTCGACGAGTTGCCGCTCACGTTGCTGGCAATGGCCCTGGCCCTGGCATGGTTCTCCTGGCGCCGGTCCAGGCAGGCCATGGAGCAGATGGCGTTGCGCCTCGGCAGCGAGGAGCAATACCGGATGTTATTCATGGAAACGCTTGCGGGTAACTTATTGGCGTCGGCTGACGGCGTGATCCGGCTCGCCAATCCCGCGGCGGCACAGTTGCTCGGCTTCGAAGGCGCGCACGAAATGAACGGCCGTTCGCTGGGAGAGTTCTATTTCGACGCCGAGCAATGGAAGGCGCATCACGGCACGCTGCTTGGTGGCGGCAAGATCGAGTTGCCGTTGCTGCAACTCAGACGCACGGACGGATCGGTCGTCCAGGCGGTGGCAAAGCTGTCGGCAAGACTGTCCTTGGCGCATCAGTCGGAATTGCACATGTACGTTGCCGACATTAGCGACGTCACGCTTATGCAGATGGAGCTGGCCAGCGCGCTGAAGGAAAACCGGCGCCTTTCGCAGCGCTCGATGCAGGTGCAGGAGGAGGAGCGGCGCAACCTCGCGCGCGAGTTGCACGACGAACTGGGCCAGAGCCTGAATGCGATCAAGGTCGATGCCGTGGCAATTCGCGATCGCAGCGATCACATCGAGGAAGTGCAGCGCGGTGCCAGGTCGATCATCGAAGTGTCAGGCCATATTTACGATGTGGTGCGCAGCCTGTTGCAGCGCCTGCGTCCGGTCGCACTGGATGAATTGGGATTGCGCTCGGCCGTGGAATACGGCGTCGAGCAGTGGCAGCGGCGCCATACTGCGGTCCGTTGCAATTTTCTGGCGCAAGGCGATCTCGACGGATTGAGCGAAGAGGTCAACATCACTTTGTACCGGTTGGCGCAGGAATGCCTGACCAACGTCGCCAAGCACGCTCAGGCGACGAGCGTCGTGATCGAACTGGCGAGGGTGGACGGCGGCAAACACAATGGCGGTGAAATCCATTTTAGTTTCGAAGACGACGGACGTGGATTTGACGCCAGCCGGCGCGGCCAGGGACTGGGGCTGGCAGGATTGCGCGAACGGGTGGAAGCGTTGGGTGGAAATTTCGATTTGCAGAGCGCGCCCGGCCAGGGTGTTCGCGTGCGCGCTTTGATCCCTGTGAAAGGCTGGTCATGAACGAATCAAGGCTTACGCCGGTGCGCGTGGTGCTGGTCGACGATCATGCGGTGGTGCGAGAGGGTTATCGGCGCCTGCTCGAACGCACCGAGGACATCTCGGTGATCGCCGAGGTGGCGACCGGCGAGGACGCCTATCGTGTCGTCTGCGAACTGCAACCCGATGTCACGGTGATGGACATCAATCTTCCCGGAATGGGCGGCATCGAGGTCGTGCGTCGCGTCATCGCGCGCCTGCCGGAGGCGCGCATCCTGATGTTCAGCATGCACGAGGACACCGTGTTTTCGTCGCGCGCGCTGCAGGCCGGCGCACGCGGTTATGTGACCAAGTCGGCCGCGCCGGAAGTTCTGGTCGAAGCAGTGCGCCTGGTCGCGCAGGGAAAACTCTACATCAGCCATGAAATGGCGCAGGAACTGGCAGTGCAGATGCTGCCGGGCCGGGACAAGCCGATCGACGCGCTGTCCGCGCGCGAATTCGAAGTGTTCCGCTTGCTCGTGGCGGGACACACGTTGCAGGAAATTTCCCGCATCCTGTGCCTGTCGTACAAGACGATCGCCAACTATCAGTCCAACATCAAGCACAAGCTCGATGTCAGCAACACCGCGCAGGTGGTACGCATCGCACTGAGCCACGGCCTGATCGCGACCGGCGCCGAGGCCGACGAGTCGCGCATCGAAGCGAACTAGGCTAAGCGCTCGTCGCCATGCCGGCGCCGGCGGCCTGTGTGCCCGCGCATGATGCGCCGCAATGCGCCGGCTTGATGCCTAAACCCGACCGGCGCGCTAAACTGCGCTGTTGGTGCGTGACGTGTCGTCGTTTATCCGCCGTGCAAACGACAGGCAGTAACGCAGCGCAATGCGATTGCGCATCGAAGACGGCGGCAGGAACCGCCGCGGGCCTGCTGCGGCGCACGCGCAGATATGTGAGGAGAGGTTGGTGAAAACGGCACTGCAGTTGGTTCTGCGGCAATGAATCGCACGCTGGTGCTTAACGTCGTCGGCATGACGCCCGCGTTGCTGCCGCACGCTCCGCATCTCGCAGCGCTGGCAAGGCATGGCGCCGTCCGGCCGCTGCGCACGGTTACGCCGGCGGTGACGACGACAGTGCAATCGACGTTCGTCACCGGGACCTTGCCGCGCGAGCACGGCATCGTCGGCAACGGCTGGTATTTCCGCGATCTGTCCGAGATCTGGCTGTGGCGCCAGTCCAATCGCCTGGTCGGCGGTGAAAAACTCTGGGATGCGGCGCGCCGGCGCGATGCATCCTTCACTTGCGCCAAGTTGTTCTGGTGGTACAACATGTATTCGAGCGCGGACTTCGCGGTCACGCCGCGTCCGATGTATCCGGCCGATGGCCGCAAGCTACCCGACATCCATACCCATCCGTCGGCGTTGCGCGACGAATTGCAGCACTCTCTGGGCCAGTTCCCGCTGTTCCGCTTCTGGGGGCCGGCCGCCGATATCGTTTCCACGCGCTGGATCGGCCGCTGCGCGTTGCAGGTCATGGACAAACATCGGCCGACCCTGACGCTGGTGTACCTGCCGCATCTCGATTACAACCTGCAACGCCTCGGGCCGAACCACCCATCCATCGCAAGCGACGTCGCGCAGGTGGACGAGGTGTGCGGCGAACTGATCGAGGCGGCGCAGCGGGCCGGCATGCATGTCGTGGCCTTGTCCGAGTACGGCATAACCGAAGTGTCGCGGCCCGTGCACATCAATCGCGCGTTGCGCGAGGCGGGCTGGCTGCGCGTGCGCGACGAACTCGGCCGCGACCAGCTCGATGCCGGCGCTTCCGACGCTTTTGCCGTGGCGGATCACCAGGTCGCGCATGTTTACGTCGCGCACCCGGCGCTGGTCGGCAAGGTGGCCGAACTGTTGCGTTCGCTGCCTGGCGTGGAGCGGGTTCTGGACGAACAGGGCAAGCGCGAGTGCGGTTTGGATCACGCGCGCTCCGGGGAACTGGTGGCAATCGCGCGTGCCGACAGCTGGTTCACCTACTATCACTTTCTCGACGAGGCGCGCGCGCCGGATTATGCGCGCACCGTGGATATCCATCGCAAGCCCGGCTACGACCCGGTCGAACTGTTCCTCGATCCGGCGCAGCCGCTGGTCAAGGCCCGCATCGCGTGGAAGCTGGTGCAGAAGAAACTCGGGATGCGCTATCTGATGGACGTGATTTCGCTCGATGCAACGCTGGTGAAAGGTTCGCACGGCCGGCCCACCGACGATGCCGACGCCGGTCCGCTGTTCATAACTTCCGCGCCGGAAATGCTGGGGCCGGGGGCGGTCGACGCGATCGATGTCAAGCGGCTGCTGCTGGATCACGTGTTCGCGGCGCGCGGGCGGCCGGTCGTCACGGAGGCCGCGGCATGACGCCGCAACAAGTGTTGCGGCACTGGCTCGATGCCCGGCTGCCGGTGGCGGGCCGCGCCTGGCTGTCGGAAGCCGTTACCGGCTTGCAAGGCGAAGGAGACACGGCCCTGTACCGGTCGATCAGCCTGGTGACCCGCAGGATCGGCAAGGCGGACCTTGCGCTCGGCGCGGCCGAGTCGCAGCAGGCCGGTGCGGCGCGCGCAGGCTGGGATGCGTCGGATTGGAGCCTGGACCAGGCGGCACGCATCTACCTGCTGCTGGCTTCCGGCACGGATGGTGAACAATTTCTTCGTCGCCTTGACCAGCTCTGCAATACCGCGGATGTCGGCGAACTGGTGGCGTTTTACCGCGGCCTGCCGCTCTATCCGGATCAATCGCGTTACGTGTTGCGCGCGGCCGAAGGCATCCGCAGCAACATGAAGGCGGTGTTCGAAGCCGTGGCGCATCACAATCCGTATCCGTCGGAACAATTGTCCGAAGCGGCATGGAACCAGATGGTGCTCAAGACGCTGTTCATCGGCAGCACGCTGCATCCGGTGATTGGCCTGGACCGGCGCGCCAATCCGGCGCTGGCGCGCATGCTGTGCGATTATGCGCACGAACGCTGGGCCGCGGGGCGGCCCATCAGCCATGAGTTGTGGCGTTGCGTCGGCCCGTATGCGAGCGGCGACATGCTGCGCGACCTTGGCCGCGTCCTGGAAAAAGGTACGGAACCGGAACGCAGCGCAGCCGCCCTGGCACTGGCCAGCTCACCCGATCCGCAAGCCAGCGGCCTGCTGAGGGCGTATCCTGAGCTTTGCGTCGCCATAAACGAAAATAAAGTGAACTGGCAGACGCTGGCAAAGCCGGCCTGACCGCAACGACTATCCGGAGACAAACATGCGATTCATCGATCCCCACATCCACATGAGCGCGCGTACCACCGACGACTACGAGCGCATGGCGGCGGCCGGCATCGTCGCGCTGATCGAGCCGGCGTTCTGGCTTGGCCAGCCGCGCACCCAGGTCGGCAGCTATATCGATTATCTGTCCAGCCTGGTCGGCTGGGAGCGCTTTCGCGCTGCGCAATTCGGCATCCATCACTACTGCACCATCGGCCTGAACAGCAAGGAAGCCAACAACGAAGCGCTGGCGGAACAGGTGCTCGAGATCCTGCCGCGCTATCTGGTCAAGGAAGGTGTGGTGGCGGTCGGCGAGATCGGTTATGACGACCAGACCCCGGTCGAGGACAAGTACTACCGCGCCCAGCTTGCCCTGGCCAAGGAATTCGACATGCTGGTGCAGGTGCATACGCCGCACCGCGACAAGAAAAGCGGCACCATGCGCAGCATGGATGTGGCCATCGAGATGGGCGTCAAACCCGGGCACGTGGTCATCGATCACAACAACGAAGAGACGGTGCAGGATGTCCTCGACCGCGGTTTCTGGGCGGCTTTCACGATTTATCCGAATACCAAGATGGGCAACGAGCGCATGGTGGAAATTGCGCGCAAGTACGGGTCCGAGCGCATTTTCATCGACTCCAGTGCCGATTGGGGCGTGTCCGATCCGCTGGCCGTTCCGAAAACGGCGCGCCTGATGATCGAGCGCGGGATTCCGGCGGCGGACGTCGAGGCCATCTGCTACGGCAATGCGCTCAAGGCCTTTGGCCAGAGCGGGCAGATGAAAGAGGAGCACTGGCTCGCTCCGGCACCGATCGACCAGCGCATGCTGTTTGAGGGCAACTCCGTGTTGCGCGGCCAGGCGCCGCGGGTCGGCGAAGCGGTGAGCGCCGATTCGGTGG
>JBDTRK010000143.1:0-8513 GCA_039931685.1 Betaproteobacteria bacterium
AGCCGAGGAACTCCAGGTAATTTCGGCGAAACGCTCGAAATAATCGGGAAATGTCTTCGCCACGCATTGCGGATCGTTGATACGAACCGTCACCCCACCCAGTGTGGCAAGGGAAAAACACATCGCGATCCGATGGTCGTCGTAAGTGTCAATAGCCGCCGCATTGGCGAGGTGCGCGCCAGGCGTAATTTCGAGAAAATCCTGGCCTTCCCGCACCGTTGCACCGAGCTTGCGCAATTCCGTGGCCATCGCCACGATACGATCGGTTTCCTTGACGCGCCAGCTGGCGATGTTACGCAGGCGGCTGGTGCCCTCCGCAAACAATGCCACCACCGCAAGCGTCATGGCAGCGTCCGGAATGGCGTTCAAGTCCAGATCGAAGGCGCGCAGTCGCCCATCCGAGGGCGCAGCCGCTTCGATCCAGTTCTCCTGCATCTCGATGCGCGCCCCCATCCCGGCCAAGGCCTTGGCAAATCCGACGTCGCCCTGAATGCTGCCGCGGCCCACGCCTTCGACGCGGACTGGCCCCCCGCCGATTGCGCCCGCGGCAAGAAAATACGAAGCGCCGGATGCATCACCTTCAACGAATATTTCGCCGGGACTCGACAATCGGCTGTTCGCGGGGATCGTGAAAGACGACCAGCCGTCGCGCGCGACCGTCACGCCGAAGCGCGTCATCAGGTTCAGCGTTATGTCGATGTAAGGTTTCGAGATCAGCTCGCCGATCACTTCGACGGTGATCTGCCTGCCGGCAAGGGGCAACGCGATCAGCAGGGATGTCAGAAACTGACTGGACACATCGCCACGCACCTGCACCCTGGTGTTGTTGCCCAAGGTCGCCGGCCGAATTTCCAGTGGGGGAAAGCCTTCATTACCGAGGTAACGGACATCGGCCCCGAGACCGCGCAAGGCATCCACCAGGTCGCCGATCGGTCGCTCGTGCATCCTCGGCACACCGGACAGGCGATAGTTTCCGCCGCAGATTGCCAGCGCGGCCGTCAACGGACGAAACGCCGTCCCGGCGTTGCCCAGGAACAACTCAGCCTGCCTCGCCGGAAACTTGCCGCTACAACCCTCGACCACCACCAGACCACGCCGTCTGGTGATTTTCACACCCAGCAGGCCCAACGCCTCGAGCATGCGTTCAACGTCATCCGATGCAAGCAGATCGTGAATCTGCGTGGAACCTTCCGCCAACGCGGCCAGCAGCAGCACTCGATTGGAAATGCTCTTGGAGCCCGGCAAGCGAACGGTGCCGACAGCGTGATCCAAAGGGCCCAGATCGAGATGGTCGGGATAGACCCGCATGCTTCAGGCGCCCCCGTAAATCATGCGTCCTGCCGCAACCACGCGTTGCGTGCATCACGCGCACTGTCGAATATTTGCTCGAGTTGTTGCGTGTCCACGTTGCGGATCAATTCGGCGAGATGCGTCAGTTGCAGCTGATAGCTGGCAATATCCGCGAGCAGCGCATCGCGGTTGGACGCAGCGATGTCGCGCCACATCTCGGGAGAACTGCTGGCAATCCTGGTGAAATCGCGGAATCCACCCGCGGCAAAACTGAATAATTCCTGTGCATCTGGCCGGGTTGCGATCATGTGTACCAGCGTATAGGCAAGCATGTGCGGCAGATGGCTGACCGCCGAAAATACCTGATCGTGATGCTCGGGTGACATACGGCTGACTCGCGCGCCGCAGACCTTCCACATCGACTCGATGCGGTCGACGGCGAGCGCATGGGTTTCCGGCAGCGGCGTCAGCACTACATTTTTGTCGACGAACAGTCCCGGCGTAGCCGCATCCACGCCAGTCAGTTCAGCACCGGCTATGGGATGTGCTGGCACCGCCTGAGCCAGATGCGCCGGCAAAATTCTTCGTAGCGCGGCAACGTAGTCCATCTTGGTACTGCCCGCGTCCGTTACCAGCGTGTTCGCGCGAACCGCGCCGGCCAGCTTGGCCAGCACGCAACCGGTCTGCTGCATCGGAACGGCCAGCAGCACGATATCAGCGTCCCGGGCGGCGACGGATAGGTCATCGCCTGCTTCGTCGATGATTCCCAATGCTAGCGCGCGGTCGATATTGGCTCGGCCGCGCCCCACACCGACGATCCGCCGTACCTTACCGGCACGTCTGAGCGCCGCCGCGACCGATCCGCCAATCAGGCCCACCCCGACGACAACAAGTCTGTCGCAGCTAAAGTCGCTCAAGGTCGATGCAATCCGAGGAAGAGTACGCTCACCGGACTCATCTCAATACGCTGGCGAGCGCCGACAGAAAGCGGGCATTTTCGGATCCTGTGCCGATCGACACACGGAGGTATTCCGGCATGCCGTAAGCTGCAATTGGCCGTACGATCACGCCTTGTCCAAGCAGGCGCTGAAATACTTCGGCACCCTTGCCCACCTTTACGCACACGAAATTGCCATGGGACGGGATCCACGACAGTCCCAGGCGCAGGAATCCTTCCGTGAGCGTCTGCATGCCTTGCTTGTTGAGCAACATGCTTTGCTCCACGAATTCGTCATCCGACAGCGCGGCGGTCGCCGCCACTTGTGCAATATCGCTGACGTTAAACGGCTGCCGCACCCGGTTCATCAGCGCTATGACTTGCGGATGCGAAAAACCGTATCCCACCCGCAAGCCGGCAAGTCCGTAGGCTTTCGAGAAGGTGCGCGATACGACCAGATTCGGGAATTCGTCGCTCCAGCGCACTGCGTCGCCGCGAAGGTCGGGGTCCAGATATTCGTTGTAGGCCTCATCCAGCACGACCAGTACGTCTGTCGGGATATTTTTCAAAAAGGCATGGACGACTTTTGGTCCCAGCCAGGTGCCCGTCGGATTGTTCGGATTGGCGACAAAGACGACACGCGTATCGTTCCGAACCGCCTTCGCCATCGCGTCGAGGTCATGACCGAAATCGCGTGCCGGCACCACAATACCGTTAGCGCCGGTGCTTTGCGTAGCGAGGGAATAGACGACAAAGGCATGCTCGGAATACACCGCGGACGTTCCCGGCGAAAGGAATGTCCTCGCCGCCATTTCCAGCACGTCGTTGGAACCATTGCCGAGGACAATGCGGTCCGGCGTCAGCCCGTGGCGTTTCGACAACGCATCCTTGAGCGCAAAGCCGTTGCCGTCCGGGTAACGGCCGCTTGCGCCTATGGCGACCCGCATCGCCTCCATTGCCTTGGGGCTGGCCCCGCGCGGGTTTTCGTTGGAGGCAAGCTTGACGATGCTATCTTCCTGCAGGCCCATCTCGCGCGCTAGCTCGGAAATCGGTTTGCCCGGTTGATAAGGCGCGATGGCGCGGATATGTTCCGGCGCGCGGTCGCATACATCGACGCCATGCTGAATCGACGTGGCGGAATTCATTTCACGGCTACCGGATAAGAGCCGAGGATCTTCAGGAAAGCAGCCAGATCGCGCATTTCGTCCAGAGCGCGCGCAACGTTCTCCTCGTGCTGATGGCCTTCCATGTCCAAAAAGAACACGTACTCCCATAATCCAGTGCGGGACGGACGCGATTCCAGCCGCGTCATGCTCACGTTGTACTTCGCCAGCGGCGCGAGCATTTCGTGCATGGCACCCGACACGTTTCGTGTCGACATTACCAAAGACGTCTTGTCATTGCCCGACGGTGGAACTTGCTGGCCGGATATTACGACGAAGCGCGTCGTGTTGTTCGGTTCGTCCTCGATGTTTGCGGCGAGCACGGACAGGCCGTAGTGACCGGCAGCCAATCGGCCTGCGATGGCTGCAGACCCGGCATCGTCCCGCGCCATCCTTGCCGCTTCGGCATTGCTTGCTACCGGCACGCGTTCGGCATGCGGACAATTCTGCACCAGCCAGCGGTTGCACTGCGCCAGGCTCTGCGCGTGCGAAAAAACACGCTTTATGGCGGCAATATCGTTGCCCATCGACAGCAGGTTCTGATGCACGGGCAACAGGACTTCTCCACAAATCTTCAATGGTGAGGAAAGCAGCAGATCGAGTGTGCGACCCACTGCGCCTTCCGTCGAGTTTTCCAGCGGCACAATGCCATAGCCGACACTCCCGGACTCGACCGAACGGAACACCTCATCGATGGAAATGCACAACGCTATCGGCGCCTGGGCGCCAAAATGCTTGGTCACAGCCTCCTCGCTGAAGGTTCCTTTCGGCCCCAGGGTAGCAACGCGGAACGCGTCTTCCAGCGCGCGGCAAGCGGAAATGATTTCAGTAAACAGATGCATGACCGCTTTGCCTGGCAGCGGCCCGGGATTTCCTTGCGCCAATCGCCGCAGGACCTGCGCTTCTCGCTCCGGGCGATAGACCGTTCCATCGTCCTTGAGCTTGCCGATGGCATGCGCGACCGACGCGCGCTCGCTGACCAACCTGAGGATATCGAGATCCAGGGCGTCGATGCGCGCGCGCAGTTTCTTGAGATTGTCCGGCATGGCTACGAAGCCGCGGGGAGATAGTGGACGGCGAGCACGCCCGCGATGGCGGCGATTTTGTCTATTACCTGGCGCGATACGGCGCTATCGACGTCGACCAGCGTGTATGCCATGTCTTTCCTGGACTTGTTCAGCATGTTGTGGATATTCAATCCCGCTTGCGCAACCGCCGTCGAAATCTGCCCCACCATGTTGGGCACATTGGCGTTGGCGATGGCGAGCCGGTAGGGCGATTCCCTGGGCATGGCCACGTCCGGAAAATTCACGGCGTTGCAAATGTTGCCGTTTTCCAGATAATCGCGCACCTGGTCTACCACCATGATGGCGCAGTTTTCCTCGGCTTCCAGGGTGGAAGCTCCTAGATGCGGCGTCGCCACGACCCCGGGATGCCCGGTAAAACAACTGCCGGGAAAATCGCATACATAGGTCTTGAGCTTTTTTGCGTCAAGCGCCGCGAGAACGGCGGCATTGTCCACAATGCCATCGCGCGAAAAATTGAGCAGCACCGCTCCCGGTTTCATCAAACCGAGGCGTCTCGTATCGATGAGATTGCGCGTGCCCTCGAGCAGTGGCACGTGCAGGGTCACGAAATCGCTTGCCCGCAGCACCTCCTCGATGCTGTGCGCTTTCCTGACCTGCGACGGCAGGCTCCAGGCCGCATCCACTGTGATCTCAGGGTCATAACCAAATACCTGCATTCCTAATTTGATCGCCGCATCAGCCACCAGGCTGCCAATCCTTCCCAGCCCGATGATGCCCAGCACGTGTTGCGGAAGCTCCATACCGGCGAAATTCTTCTTGCCGGCCTCGACCTTGCCATCGATCTCTTTATCGGTCCCCGACAAGCCATCGGTAAAGCGGATTGCGGGAACGAGATTGCGCGCGGCAATCAGCATGCCGGCCAACACCAATTCCTTGACCGCGTTGGCGTTCGCGCCCGGAGCATTGAATACTGGGACGCCGCGCTTGCTCATATCCGACACCGGAATATTGTTGGTACCGGCACCTGCCCTTCCGATCGCCCGCACGGACGCCGCGATCGGCATCGAATTCATGTCCTGTGAGCGGACCAGGATTGCCTCCGGCGCATCAATCTTCGCGCCGACCGCATAGCGTTCCTGTGGAAACCGCTGCAGGCCGATCGGGGAAATGGCATTCAAGGTCAGAATGCGCACCGGTTCAACCATGGCTCTTCTCGAATTCCTGCAGATAACCTACCAGCGCCTGTACGCCTTGCATCGGCATGGCGTTATAGAGCGAGGCGCGCATGCCACCAACGGAACGATGGCCTTTGAGTTGGAGCATGCCGCGCTGCTGCGCGCCTTTCAGGAATGCCTCGTCCAGGGCATCCTCCTTGAGCTTGAATGGCACGTTCATGCGCGAACGATCGCGCTTGTCGACCGGGCTGAGGAAAAATCCGCTTTGGTCCAGGTAGTCGTACAGCAGTCCCGCCTTCGCGATATTGCGCTTCTCTATCTCTGCCAGGCCGCCAAGCTGCTTCAGCCAATCGAACACCAAGCCCGCAATATAGACCGCGTAGGTGGGGGGCGTATTCAGCATGGAATCGCTTTCGGCCTGCTGCTTGTAGTCGAAAACCGAGGGCGTTATCGGCATTGCCTGCCCGATCAGGTCGTCACGCACAATGATGATCGTCAATCCGGCCGGACCGATATTCTTTTGCGCCCCGGCGTAAATCAGTCCGTAGCGAGACACGTCGACAGGCCGCGACAAGATATGGGAGGACATATCCGCCACCAGCGGAATATCGCCGGTATCGGGAATCCAGTGATACTCCAAGCCACCGATGGTCTCGTTAGAACAAATGTGAACATACGCAGCATCATCGCTCAGGCGCCAGGATTCGCGCGGCGGAATATACGAAAAATTGCGATCCTCGCTGGACGCGACGACATTGACCCCGCAGTATTTTTTTGCCTCTTTGATCGACTTCTTCGACCATTCACCGGTATTGACGTAGTCGGCGGCGGTGCGGCCTCGCAGGAGGTTCATCGGCACGATGGCGTTCTGTGCGATCGCGCCGCCCTGAAGAAACAATACTTTGTAGTTTTGGGGAATGGCGAGCAAATCGCGCAGGCTCGCCTCGGCGTGCGCGTGAATTGCGATGAACTCCTTGCCACGATGGCTCATTTCCATGACGGACATGCCCGAACCATGCCAATCCAGCATTTCGTCGCGCGCTTTTTCCAGGACTTGCTGCGGCAAGACCGCGGGCCCTGCACTGAAATTGAAAACTCTCCCCACTCTGACTGCCCCACTTTCTTCAGATGATGTGATGAACCGCGCCTGCCTCAGGTCTGACCGTCCGATTCGTCTTGATCGGCGTCCGTCTCAGCGGGTTTCTGGTCACCGTTCTCTATTTGCGCGCTGCCAGGATCTTCTTCCGTGCCCGCGTCAACGCCTTCACCGCCGTCTTCGGTATCGACGATCTTCTGCAGTCCAGCCAGCTTTTCGTCGGCGCCGAGATTGATCAGGGTCACCCCTTGTGTCGCCCGGCTCATCTCGCGAATCTCCGCGACCCGCGTGCGAATCAATACCCCGCCGGTGGTAATCAACATGATTTCGTCCTTATCCTCGACAAGCGTCGCCGCAACAACATTGCCGTTGCGGGCAGTGGTCTGGATAGCGATCATGCCTTGGGTGCCCCGACCGTGGCGGGTGTACTCAGTGATCGGGGTACGCTTGCCGAAACCATTCTCGGTGGCAGTCAATACCGATATCGACTCGTTCTCGGCGACCAGCAGCGATATTACCTTTTGCGCGCTTGGCACCCTCATGCCCCTTACCCCACGCGAGACCCGGCCCATCGGGCGCACATCCTGCTCGTCGAAACGAACCGCCTTGCCTGCGTCGGAAAACAACATGATGTCGTGGCGGCCTTCAGTCAACGCCACGCCGATCAAATAGTCCCCTTCGTCCAGATCAACGGCGATGATCCCCGACGGGCGCGGACGCGAGAAATCCGACAGCGGGGTCTTCTTCACCGTGCCGTTGGCGGTGGCCATGAATATGTACTTGTTCTCGTCGAAGTCGCGCACCGGAAGAATGGCCGTAATCTTCTCGCCCTCAGCCAGCGGAAGCAGGTTGACGATGGGCTTCCCGCGGCTCGCCCGTCCGCCCTGCGGCACGTTGTAGACTTTGATCCAGTACAGTTGACCCCGGCTGGAAAAGCACAACACGTAGTCATGGGTGTTGGCTATGAAGAGGTTGTCGATGAAATCGTCTTCCTTGGTCGCCGTAGCCTGCTTGCCGCGACCACCGCGCTTCTGTGCCCGGTAATCGGCGAGCGGTTGCGCCTTGACGTAGCCGCTGTGAGACAGCGTTACGACCACATCCTCCGGCGCGATCAGGTCCTCCATGCTGAGGTCCTGCGCATTCGTGACGATTTCGCTGCGGCGGGCCTCGCCGAACTCGTCCCGCGTCTCGGTCAATTCCTTCGCGATAATCGCGGTGATGCGCTCGGTCTTCGCCAGGATGTCGAGCAAGTCGGCAATGGTATCCATTACCTCCTTGTACTCGCTGACGATCTTTTCCTGCTCCAGACCGGTAAGCCGCTGCAGTTGCATCTCCAGAATGCGCTGGGCCTGCACTTCGGACAGCCTGTATCCGTCTGCCTGCAGTCCAAATTCCGTTGACAAGCCCTCCGGTCGCGAGTCGGCCCCCACATCGGCCCTCGCCAGCATCGATTCGACCAGTTGCGAATGCCAGCCCCTCGACATCAGTTCGCGCTTCGCTTCCACAGGCGCAGCTGCCGTTTTGATGAGGGCGATGATTTCGTCGACATTCGAAAGGGCAACCGCAAGGCCCTCGAGAACATGGCCCCGATCCCGCGCCTTCCTGAGTTCAAATACAGTGCGCCGGTTGATGACCTCCCTGCGGTGGCGCAGGAACGCATCGAGGATTTCCTTCAGATTGAGCAGACGGGGCTGGTTCTCGACCAGCGCAACCATATTCATGCCGAAGGTGTCCTGCATCTGCGTTTCTTTGTACAGATTGTTCAGGATGACTTCGGGCACTTCGCCGCGCTTGAGTTCCACCACGAGCCGCATGCCCTTCTTG
>JBDTRK010000144.1:0-8388 GCA_039931685.1 Betaproteobacteria bacterium
CCCTCGACCGGTTTGAGCTGTATGCAGGGGGCGGCGCAGGTGTCTACCGGACGTCGTTGTGGACAAAGAATTCCCAGTTCGACAGCGAAGCAGACGACACCAATGTCGGCTATCAGGGATTGCTTGGCGTCGACTATTTCCTTACGCGTAGTTTCTCGATCGGGATGGAATACCGCAAATTCAAGCTCGATGCGAAACTCGATCCGGCCATACCGGGCAAGATCGATGCTGGGGGCGACTTCCTGTTCGCCACTTTTCGCGGGCACTTTTAACCCGCTGCCTCAGCTTCGGTACCCCCTCCCCGCCCGCTACCCGGGATGCTGGATTTAAATATCGTCGCAACCATAGGAGTGCGTAGGACAGCGTTTTTTTGGTAGCCTTGCGTCTTCGACGGATAGAAAGTCCAAGAAGTCATGACGCAAGGCTTCGCTCGTCCCGAATTTCTGGTTGAAACCGATTGGCTGGCCACGCATCTGGAAGACCCGTCAGTGAGGGTGCTGGACTGCACCACCCACCTCCCGGCGCTGCCCGACAACAGCTATTACACGGTGCGGCCGGGGCGTGAGGACTTCCTGCAATCCCACATACCCGGCGCGGCATTCGTCGACATGGACGACGCAGTCGCCGACACGACTGCACCCTTCCATTTCATGCTGCCCTCGGCCACCCGTTTTGCGCAGGCCATGTCCGCACTGGGTATCGACCGCGACACCCTGGTAGTAAGCTACTCTGCGGCCAACCACTGGTGGGCATCCCGGATGTGGTGGATGCTGCGCGTATTCGGCCACGACCGCGCAGCTGTGCTCAATGGCGGATTCCAGAAATGGCGCAAGGAAGGCCGCGGCACCGAGTCCGGCACACCCAGACCGCGCGCCGCGGCACATTTCGAAGCGCGCCCCGCGCGCCGGGAAATGGTCGCCACGCGAGAGGATGTGCTTACGGCCATTGGCGACGCGGACACCTGCACCGTCAATGCGCTTCGTCCGGATCAGCATGCAGGCACTGGTGGCGTATATTACGGGCGCCGCGGGCACATCAAGGGCAGCGTGAATCTGGCTGCTGCTGCGACTGTGGACGACGGTGGCGTTTACAGAAGCGCGCAGGACCTGCGTCGCATGTTTGCCGTTGCGCTATCCAAGCCGGCGATCATCACCTACTGCGGCGGTGGCATCGCAGCAACTGCGGATACGCTCGTGCTCACGATGCTCGGTCACGACAATGTCAAGCTCTATGATGCCTCGCTGTCCGAATGGGCGCGAGATCCGGCTCTACCAATGGAAACCTGAGGGGGCGCTCGTGTTCAAGCAATTCAAGATCAACGCAAAAGATTTCAACGGTCCAGTGCTCGTTACCGGCGCCGGCGGATGCATAGGCAGCTGGGCCCTGACCCTGCTGACGGACGCCGGCATTCCGGTGGCGGCGATGGATCTCACCGACGACAAGCGACGCCCGAAATTGCTGATGGCGGAATCCGAACTTGCCCAGGTGCAATGGTTCACCGGCGACATCGCCGACACCGCGGCCGTCAACAGCGCAGTCGAGAAAAGCGGCGCCAAGGCAATCATCCACTTGGCCGCGTTGCAGGTGCCATTCTGCAAAGCGGACCCCATCGCCGGGGCCCGGGTGAACGTGGTCGGAACGATCAACATCTTCGAAGCCGCACGCAAGTTCGGCATCAAGCGCATTGCCTATGCCAGCTCGATCGCGGCACACGGCGTGTTCGATCCGAAAACCATGGCAACGCTCTACGGCGCCTACAAGTTCGCCAACGAACAGACCTCCCGCGTCTACGCACAGGACTGGCAAATTTCCAGCGTCGGCCTGCGTCCGGGCGTCGTCTATGGCATCGGCCGCGATCAGGGCATGACCTCGAAGACGACCGTCGCGATCCTGTCCGCTGCCGCAGGAAAACCTTACACCATTCCCTTTCGCGGCCCGGTTTCCTGGCTCCATGCGGGCGAAGTGGCCAGCGCATTCATCAAGGCCGTCTCGAAAGAACGCAGCGGCGCCGAAGTCTTTGACATCAATGGCATAGCTTCCACCGTCGAACAGTCCGTGGAGCTGATCAGGAAGGTAGCGCCGGAAGCAAAAATCGCCGTCTCCGGTGATGCCCTGCCCTTCCCCATGGCCTTGTCGGACCAGCCAGTACATAGTTTCCTCGGCGATTACGGGTCCATTTCCATGGAAGACGGCATTCGCCAAACCTACGACATCTTCACAAGCCTGCTGGACAAGGGGCTCATCAGCGCGGACAACCTCGCATGACGATAGCCGAATCGTCGCGGAAAGCCGCCACGGGTGTGGTTCTGCAGATTTCATACGAAATTATTATTTCGTAGGATCATTGGATTGCAATCGATAATGTCAGGTCGCAATACGCATTGACGCATTGAAACGGATTCAGGCACACTGCCAACGCGCCGTATCGCAAGTACCAGAATGCAATCGCAGGGAAACAAAAAAAATTCCCGCCCCGATGTCTGGGAAATAAGAACGACAGGCGGTGCAGACGGGTACTAAAACTACAAAGTACGATCACCAAAAATTCCAAGGAGGAATTGAAACCATGAAGAAATCAGGCATTGTTGCCGCGCTGTTGGGCGTGCTCTGCATTGCGGCGTCGTCCGGCGCATTCGCGCAAAAATTGTATTGGACCACCAGCGGTATGTTCGGCCCCTTTGACATCAGAGGCCTGATCCCGGCGCTGCCAGCCGACAAGTCCCGCCAGATCACCATCCCCGTCAGCATGTGGGTTCTGGACCACCCGAAGGGCCTGGTCGTGTTCGACACCGGTAACAACGTGGCGATTTCCGACAGCACGGAGAACTGCAAGGCGTATTGGGCACCGGGCAACTGCGACTTCCTGAAGCCCAGCCAAAAGCGGGCCGACGTCATCGACATGCAGCTGAAGAAGCTTGGCTATTCCGCTGACAAGGTCAAAGTCGTCGTAACTTCGCATACCCACCTGGACCACGTCGGCAACATCGCCATGTTCCCGAACGCAATCCACGTGCTGCAGAAGAAAGAACTCTACCAAGGCTGGTGGCCGGAGAAGTTCCAGGGCCGTACCACCCCGGGTACGTTCGTCATGGCTGACCTGATGGCCGCTCGTGAGTTCAACTACCTCGAACTCGACGGCGACTATGACCTGTTCGGCGACGGCAGCGTCATGATCCTCTCGACCCCGGGCCACACCATCGGCCACCAGTCGATGAAGGTCAAGCTGCCGCAGTCCGGTACCATCATTATTTCCCAGGACGCCATCTGGATGCAGGAAAACCTCGACGGTTACCCGGCAGGCCTGAACTTCAGCGTGCAGGCTTACAACAACTCCGTGAGCCGCCTGAAGATGATGCGCGACCTGGAAGGCGCGCAAATTTTCATGGCGCACGATGGCGATCAGTTCAAGGCCAAGGGCGACCGCTGGTACAAGTAAGCCAGTCGTAGTATCTTGATTGAATAACCCCCCCATTGCGGGGGGGTTTTTTTTTCCTCACATTCCTTTCATTGTGAACTCTCCGTCCACTGCGATCGCACTCGAATCGGTTTCCAAGCGCTACGGCTCAAGGGACATCATTCACGACATGACCTTCTCGGTGCAGAAGGGTGAGATCGTGGGCTTCCTCGGCCCCAATGGCGCCGGCAAAACCACCACCATGCGCATGATCGCCGGATTCACCACAGCCACGTCCGGACGGGTCACGGTGGCCGGCTACGACATGGCGACCCAGAACGAGCAGGCTGCGCGACGCATCGGCTACCTGCCGGAACAGCCGCCGCTCTACGACGTTCTGGAGGTCACGGCTTATCTGCGTTTCGTTGCAAAAGTAAAAGGCGTTGCACGCCAGTCCATTCAGGCTGAACTCGATCGCGTTATTCAGGCCTGCCGGCTTGAAGCGGTGGTCAGCCGCGAAATTTACAAGCTCTCGAAAGGCTACCGTCAACGCGTCGGACTGGCCCAGGCGCTGCTCGGGAAACCGGATGTGTTGCTGCTCGACGAGCCGACCGCCGGTCTCGACCCCGGCCAGATCCAGGAGACCCGCGAAGTCATCCGCGCTTTTGGCGCCGAGCACGCGGTATTGTTGAGCACCCACATCCTGCATGAAGTCACGCTGATTTGTCAGCGCGTTGCCATAATTAATGACGGCCGCCTGCTGGCGATTGACTCGCCGGACGGATTGCAACGCGCCTCGGAACAGAGCAACCGCGTCTCGCTTGTGGCAACCGGTCAGGCCGACGCAATGCGTGAAGCGATCCTGTCCATAGAGGGCGTCAGAGCGGTCGACATTCGCGCCAACGCGGATCGCAGCGAATTGTTAACCATCGAATGTCAGGTGGACGCACGCGACGGCGTTGAAGCGGCGATCGCCCGCGCAGTCGCGGGACGCTGGTCGCTGCATCGCCTCGAGCGGCAGCAGCCGACCCTGGAAAACATCTTTTTGCGCTATGTCGGCGATACGCCCGGCGCAAGGAACGCAAAGGTTTCCGCATGAACGGGGTACTGGCAATTTACCAAAAGGAAATGGCGACTTACTTCCGATCGCCGATCGCGTATTTCGTGATCGCGGTATTCCTGCTGGGCACGGGCTATTTCTTCGTCTACAACATTTTCCTGACCGGCGTCGGCACCATGGACGAGACATTCCAGAACATGGGCATCCTGTTGCTTACGCTCATGCCGGTGATGACCATGCGGCTGTTTTCCGGTGAATACAGCGGCCGCACCATGGAATTGCTTACGACGTTGCCGCTCAAGCCCTGGCAAATCGTCGGCGGCAAGTATATGGGCGCCCTCACCATGTTCCTGCTGATGACGGTCGCGACGGCCATCAACCTCATACCGCTCTACCTGTATGGTACGCCGGAGAGTTCGACGATCCTGTCCGGTTATCTGGGATTCGTTTTGCTCGGTGTGGCTTGTCTCGCGGTCGGCCAGTTTTTTTCCGCGCTCACGCAGAACCAGATCGTCGCAGCCCTGATCACCATTCCCGTGTTGCTCGGCTTCTGGTTCATCGGCCATCTGCAGAGTTTCCAGGCTTCTCCCGTGCTGCGCGAATTGTTCGTCTATCTGTCCTTCGCATTGCACTTCGGCGATTTCATCCGCGGCCTGGTGCGATCGGAGGCGGTGGCGTTTTATCTGGTCGTCGCCGCGATCGCGCTGACATTGAACACCAGCTATCTGAAGTGGCAACGCTGACATGAATCGATCCTCCCATTCCGGCCTTATCCTGATCGCAGGCGTCGCGCTGCTGGCCGGCGCGGCCGCAAGCCACGCAATCCTGCTCGAAATGGCCGCCGTCACCGTCATCCTTGCGCTCGCCGGACTCCTGCTCTGCGCGTGGGGCGGTTACGCCTTGCGCGCGGAAATCGGCGCGATGCTGCTGCATCGGCGCGGAGAAATTGTGCTCTACACGCTGGGAATGATCGGCGTGCTCGTCGCCTTGTCGTATCTTTCGGTGCGCTTTCCGGTCCGCTACGACATGACGGCATCGAAGATCTACTCGCTGTCCCAACCGACCGTGCAAATGCTCAAGCGGCTGGAGAAACCGGTGCACATCGTTTTTTTCGCCGACCCGATGATGCGCGAGACGGTGGAAATCTATCAGCTGATGGCCAAGCAGACCGACAAGATTTCGGTCGAATTCTACGACCCGATGCTCAATCCGGCCCAGGCCAGGATGCGCGGGGTCGAATTCGCAGGCACGGCAATTTTTGAAAGCGAAGGCCGCAAATTGCAGATCAACGGGCCGAGCGAAACGGATATCGCCAACGGCATCCTGCGCATTTCGCAGGGCGTGCAGCAAAAGGTCTGCTTCCTCGACGGCCATGGCGAACCGGACCCGTTCAGCCTGGAATCGCACGACCACTCGGAAGGCAATCCCGGCCACTCGCATGGCCTGGGTTCCAAAGTCGTCCTGCACGAACGCCATGGTATCGCCAAGGCACGCCACGGCCTGGAAACCTTGAACTACGTGGTTGAAAAGATTTCCCTGCTCCAGGGCGTAAACACCTTGTCGAGTTGTGCGGTACTCGTGGTCGCCGGCCCGAGATCTCCCCTGCTCGACGCAGAAATCAAGGCAATCGACGGATACCTCGCGCATGGCGGCAACGCGTTCTTCATGCTCGATCCGTTCATCCGCACGGGCCTGGAGCCGGTCGTGCGCGAATTTGGCGTGGTGCTCGACGATGACATCGTGATCGACGAAGCCAGCCATTTCTGGACGGACGTATCGTCTCCGGCGGTGACCGACTACAACCGCCACGAAATCACACGCGACCTTCCGCTCACCTTCTTTCCGGGTGTGCGCTCGCTGTCGCCGACGCAGCAACGCGTGCCCGGTACGTCGGTCAGGCCCATCATCAATTCGTCCAAAAGCAGTTACGGCGGCACCAATCGCGACCGCGCCGGATTCAACAAGGACAAGGACAAGGCCGGGTCGCTGACACTGATGGTCGCGGTCAACCGGCGCCCGGAGTTCGTCGCATCCGCCGAGGCAGTCACGCGCGGTCAGCCGCCAACGCCATTGGCGCCGTCCAGCGAAGACAGTAAGCCCGCCGCCACCGGGCCCTCGTCGCGCGTTGCAGTGATCGGCGATTCGGATTTCGCCACCAATTCCTTTTTCCACATCCTCGGTAACGGCACCTTGTTCCTGAACACGGTGAACTACCTTGCCGCTCAGGAGAACCTGATCGGTCTGGAACCGCGCACCTACGACCTGCCGCGCGTCGATCTGACCAATCGCCAGATGAAAGGGACTTTCTTCCTGTCGATCATTTTCATTCCGGCGCTGATGGCGGTGATCGGGATAGCGGTGTGGTGGAGGCGGCGGTGAGCGCGGCCCAACCTGGTCAAGGCCGCCGCAAGCTCATTGCAATCTGGCTGGTGCTGGCGGCACTGGTAGCGACGATTGTGCTGATCGAACGCCATGACCGCCAGACCGATTCCAAGGTCACGGTCGCCGGGCGCGATGAGCGTCTGCTGATTCCGGTGGCGATGGAAGAACTCGGTGCCGTCGAAATCGCCCACAATGGCACCCTGCATCGCTTCGAGCGCGATGATTCGGGCGCATGGTTCTACCACGGCGCCCATGCGTCGGCGGCCCAGCCGCATGCGCACAATGCAGACCCGGCGAGCGCAGCGCACATCGAAAAAGCGCTGGCGGGACTGGGCCGCGCGCGCATGGAACGGCAGTTTCCGCTCAATGTGCAAGCCGACGAGTTCGGCGTCACGCGCCCGGAAATGTTCATCATGGTGTACCGGCCCAAGGAATTGCAGCCGCTCTCCCGGTACGCGGTGGGCATCGTCGCCCCCGACAAGGTGAGCCGCTACGTCCTGCCGGTCGGCAGTTCCTGGGTCGTGACCATCGCCGATTTCCAGATCGACAACCTGCTCAACTTGATCCAGTACGTATCCGCCAACCCGGCAGCCGGACCTGTTACTCCCAAAACTCCTGCCGCAAAATAGTAGACTGCATTTTGCGCAGGCAGGAATAGACCGCCGCGGGCCATGACTAAATCCACGCCGAACGCCAACGTCGCGACAGCAAGCTTACGGAACTGCGCCCGTCGAATCGCCGACAATCGCTTTTTCCAATACCTGCGCAATGCCTGTGTCGCGCTGCTGATATTGCCGCTGTTCGCCGGTCCTGTCGCGGCCCACACCGGCGGAACGACAGGCTTCGCCACCATCACCATCAGCGGCAAGCTGGTGCGTTATCACCTGACCTTATCCGATGTACCGCCCGGGCCACTGGCCGAGCAGATGCATCTCGGCCAGCCGGGCACGACGCCGGACTACAGTCCGCTTGTAACGGCCATCAGTGAGAAAATCAGGATGACCGGCGACGGATCCGCGTGCGCCGCGACACAGGGCCACATCGTGCCGCCGAGCCCAAACTCGGTCAGCCTCACGGGCACGGTGGATTTTACGTGCGAAAACGAAATCCGAAACCTGTCCATACGCGACGACATGTCGGAAGTATTGGGTCCGAGCCAGCACACGCTCGCCGCCATCGTCTGGTCCGGCGGCAGCCAGCAATACGCGTTCGGTACCGATGCGAGGGAAACCAGTGTCATCGTCGCGGAAGCCGCCAAAGCCTCGCGTGGCGCCGGCAGTTTCTTTCCGCTGGGCATCGAGCACATCCTGACCGGCTACGACCATCTGCTGTTCCTGCTGGCACTCATGCTTTGCGGAGGCGGCATCTGGTCGCTGCTCAAAATCATTACGGCCTTCACCCTGGCGCACAGCATCACGCTGGCCCTCGCGGCGCTTGATGTGGTGGTCCTCCCCAGCGTGCTGGTCGAATCCCTGATCGCGCTTTCCATCGCATATGTCGCGCTGGAGAACCTGTTGCCACGCTATGCGGCTTCGCGCCGCTGGGCCGTGAG
>JBDTRK010000145.1:0-8244 GCA_039931685.1 Betaproteobacteria bacterium
CAGCTTGTAGCTGCCCGACTTGGCCTTGACCGGCGTAATCCAGCCCAGTTTGCTCAGGCACCAGCAGCTCATGCGCGTCGGCTTCGCGCCGCCACCACCCCACGATCCGGCGCCCATCAGGCACCACTCGCCGACTCCCTCAGAGCGATACGAGGTGTCGTAAAGATCGGGCAATCCGAGCACATGACCGAACTCGTGCGCGAATACGCCGACCTTCCCGTCCTCGGGCTCGGTTGAATAGGCAAAGACCTTGACGCCTTGATTGCTGAAGGCTGTCGGCAATGTCCACTTGTGCGACCAGATCATGTTCTTGCGTTTGGCCGGACTGGCCTCGGCTTCGGCGCCGCCACCAGCGTGAATCAGGAATATGCCGTCGACGAAGCCGTCGCCATCGGTGTCGAAGCGTCGAAGATTGTCGTTGCGGCAGAACTCGGTCAGCGCATCGAAAAGCAAACCCGGCGTGTTGTTCGGGTAACTGTCGCCAGTGCCGCTTTCTCCATTCGTATAAAACGAATATGGCCTGGGCATGCGCAGGTAACCGATCGCTTCACCCGTGACATTGAGTTTTCCGTACGACATGTCGGTGTAGATGCTGGTAAGCGAATTGGGATTGGTCGCATCGAACAACATCTTCGCGAAGTCCGCCGGAGGCCGCGTGCCGGGGTTGTCGCTGAAATCGACCAGCAGGGCCAGGGCGTGCAGGGTACGGCTTGCCGCTGGTGCTGCACGCGCCATCCGCCCGGCGCGCAGCGGATGGTTGGCCGGCGCCAACGCGAGATTGATATCGGCCGGCGGATAAATCAAACCGTCGTTGAACCCGGTGCGCCTGGGCAAATCCATGGCGACCAACCCCATATGCCCGGCCAGTCGTACATCGGCCGCCGACAACGCACGCGCCGATTTGATCTCTTTCCTGATGCTGCTCAATACGGCACGGTTGGGGCGGCACGTCGTCGGCCCATCTTCGTAGCGGTGTGTGTGCTTGTGGTCCATAATCGTCTCCCGGTTGGATTGATTCGGGTCCGCGTTGTGCGCGGCTGATGCACCGTGGTCAGCGTGGAACGCTGCCAGTCTGTGTGCAGTTCCGGAAGCATGAACCGGGCGGCTGGCGTTTTGAGGGGAATATTCCACTTTCAAGTTGGCATTATTTACATTTTCGGGCTGATGGAAACGTGCGGAACAATCGGCTATCGGTAACGCCAAAAGCCGAAGAACACCAGATTCAATGCTGATGGCGGTGATGAAGATCCGGCAGATGCGGGTGGGCGTGGGTCAGCGGCTCGTGCTGGTGCTCGTGGGAATGCGGTTCTGGCCCGACTTCCCGGTCGTGGGCGTGCTGGTGGTGGGTATCATGAACGTGGCGGTGGTCGTGTCCGTGAGCTTCGTGGGTGTGCAAATGCGCATGCCGTTCCGAGAGCACCAGCCAGGTGGCAACCGCCATGACGAGCGTAGCGGCGACGATAGCGAGCGATATCTCGTCGCCCAACAGCAGCACGGCGATTGCCGCACCCATGAACGGCGCAGTGCTGAAGTGCGCGCCGGCACGGGCGCTACCCAGATGACGCATCGCATGAATGAACAGCACGAGGCTCACTCCATAGCCCGCAAAGCCAACCAGGAGCGCGCCAGCCACGCTGCCTCCTGCGGGCATGCCTACGCCGAGAACAAATGCCAACGCCAGGTTAAAACACCCTGCTCCCAGGCCCTTGATCATGGCGATTGCGACGGGGTCTGACGCCGAAATCCTGCGCGTCAGGTTGTTGTCAACCGCCCAAAAGAGGCAGGCGCCAATCAGCGCCAACGAATGAACCGACCAATTCCCGGAGACGTCGGGTCGATACACGAGCACGGACGCTGCGACCAACAGCAGAAGGGTGGCCAACCATACGCGCCCTGCTACCGCCTCCCGGAATACCAATGCCGCAACGAGTGTAGTCAGTGTGCCTTCGACGTTGAGCAGCAGCGATGCCGTGGATGCAGCCGTACCTGCAAGCCCCCAAAGCAAAAGCACCGGCGCAATCACTCCGCCGGTTGCGACGGCGCCGACGAGCCACGGCAGATCACGGCGCGATAGCGGCGCTTCGTTCCTGGCCGGCTTCCAGGTCTTTTGCAAAAGCCAAAGGATCAGGAGCCCGCTGCCGCTCCCCAGATAAAGCAATGCCGCCAGTCCCACCGGCGCCACGTCGCCCAGCAGCAACTTTGCCAGCGGCGTGCTGGCGCCGAAAAGGGCGGCCGCACCCAATGCGGTCAACGCATGACGTTGCAGCCGGAAGTCGATCATTGCGGTCCCAACTCCAGATATGAGGCGATCCAGCGACCATGGTAGCCATCTGAGCCAGGCAACGCAAAGCTCGACCATGTGAGGCCCTGCTCGATGCCTATGCACAAGAGGTGTACGAGCGCGAGCAGGACGCTAAACTCTCCTCATTCTGTTTGGAATGACAGTTCTGACGGGAAACGTTTGGTACACCGCAAGACGGAATGCGGCACGCTCCTGAAGTAACGGAGCGTTTGGTCAGGAACCTGCAGTCATTCAGCCGCATCTCTGGCGAGGATTGCAGTCCAGTATTCCTTCGGATACGATGTGCCGCGTCAACGTCTTCCAGGACCTGGAGGAATTCAATGCTTGGCTCAACGGCTCCTTGAATCAGTCGACGGCGGAAAAATGGGCGCTCCAGAGTCCTCGATAGCAGCCGGCACCACCCGCGTCATCGATGGCGAGTCCCGCGTTTACTACGAAGGCTACTGGATCAAGACCTACGTGGTGCCGAGCGATACCCTGCAGGCGAAGAAGCGTCTGATCGTGGCGCTGACGCGGCGGCTGTTCAACCACACCGAACACGGCCTCAATATTCCCGGTACCCGGCTCGACGAGGCCAGGCGCGCCTACGAGAACGAGAGCGATCCGGCCAAGAGGCGCGTCAAGGGCGCGATGTATGCCGGCGCCATGTTCAATCGCGCCACCGAGATATTCACCCATCTGGTGGACTTGCAGGCCGCCGGCGTCGAGATCAAATCCAGCAATGACCTCATGCGCGAATGCGGCCGCTGCCTGCAGGATGCGTTGGGCCTGTCCCGCCTGGTCCTGCACCGGAGCGGCGAGGAAGGCATCGACGAAATGTGGGGCGAACCCTTCCGCGCCTTCTCGATTCCGCTCGAGGCGTTCTACGAAAGCCGCTACCTGAAGATGGCCCAGGCCATGGGCGACGTCGACCGCATTGCCGACGTCATGGTGGCCACCTTGACCCCGCTGCCCATGTTCGTCGGCATCGAGCCGATCATCCGCGAATGCGCCGCGGCCGCGCGAATGAAGATCGAGACCCTGCGCACCGACCCGGATATCTTCGACGTATGGGCCAATCTCGTCACCGCCGGGGAACGGCTGGCCAACTTCCATCCCGTGCTAGCCGATGCAGAAAGCGAACTGGAGAAGCGCAAGGGATCGTTCGGCACCCAGATCATCTGCAATGGCCGCGACCTGATCTTCTACATCACCCGCGCCCGCGTTTCGATGCCCAAGAGCACGCAGGAGTTCATCGAGCGTTGCGAGTACTACGCTGCCACGGGCACGGTGGCGATGATGCCGGTTCCGCTGCCGGGCTGATTGTCGCTCCGAGGTGCGCCAGGACTCACTACGGCGAGGATTTTCTTGACGGGCCAGCGGCCGAAGCATCGACGAATCCGACACGCGAAAGCAACTGCCTGAACCTGGGATCGGAGCGCACGCTGTCGAATGCGGGCTCGGTGGGGAGTTCGATCAGGTCGGGGTGATGCTCATCGTACGCCTCCTGCAGCCACGCGAACGTCTGCTCCTTGTCCTCGATCGAACCGTAAACCCGTCCCAGGCTGTACGGCGACACGTAGTGCGCCGTGGATTCCATCACCAGCGTGTCGACGATTTCCTGCATGGGCGCCCTCATGTCTGCAGCGGCGTATGCTTGCGCCAGGCCGGTCAACGCCTCCGTGCTCTTTCCGGATAGAGTCACTGCCTTGCGCATTTCCCCGATCGCTTCGTCGAAGCGCTTTAGCTGCTGGTAGACCAGGCCCAACCGGAAGTGAAGCAAGAAATGGTTGGGATCGATTTCCAGAGCCCGGTCGAGTTCTTCCTTCGCCTGATCGAATTGCCGGGCGAGATAGAGAATCATTCCCGCCGAGCCGTTAAGCACCGAGTTCAGCGGATCCATCTGTTGCGATTGCTTCACCCGCGCGATGGATTCAGTGTCCCGGCCCGTCGCCATCAGATATTCGGCGTACCAGTAGTGGGCTATCGCGTGGCCGGGATTGAGCTCGATTGCGCGCTCGAAGTCCTGCTCCAGTCCGATCCAGTCCCAATCATGCAAGCGGACGTGCGCCAGCGATGCGCAAGCTTCGCCGAGGTCGGGGTCGATCTGCAGCGCTTGCCGGGCCGCCCTCTTTGCCTTGTCGAATGTCTTGCGGGCGGGCATCACCCCTCGGCAGGCGAGCATCGTGTAGGCATCGGCGATGCCATCGAAGGCCGCGGCATAGTCGGGCTGACGTGCGATGGCGAGCTCGAAGCACTCGATGCTCTTGCGCATGCCTTCTTCGGTGCGCTGGTACCAGAAGTGCCGTCCCTTCAGATACGCCTCGTGCGCTTCGGCGCCGACCGCCGCCGTGCGGTCCAGGCGTTGTTGTTCGGGCGGCGTCAGCTTGATCTCTATTTCGCGGGCGATCGCCCTGGCGACGTCCACCTGGAGTGCGAGAATGTCATGGAGACTCCGCTCGTAGCTTTCCGCCCAGAGATGCGTCTCATCGCTGCTGCGGATTAGCTGCGCGGTGATGCGCACTCTGTCACCGGCACGCCGGACGCTGCCTTCGAGGACATGGGAAACGGCCAGTTCGCGACCGATTTGCAGGACGCTCTTGGTGGTGGATTTGTAGCGCATGGCAGAGGTGCGCGCGATCACGCCAAGCCGCTGCGGGCTGAGCTTGGCCAGCTGGGTGATCATCTCCTCGGTGAGACCCTCGCTGAAGTAGTCGTGCTTGTCGCCGCCGTTGAGACTTTCGAACGGCAACACGACGAGCGTGAGTCGCTGTACGGCCAGGCTCTCAGGCGGTGCCACAACCAGAACTTGCCCGACAAAGCGGTAGCCTCGCTTCGGGATGGTTTCGATGAACCCGGCGCCGTTTTCATCGCCCAGGGTTTTGCGCAGGAGGGAAATATGGGACGTGAGGCTGCCTTCTTCGACGATGGTGCCCACCCACACTCTGCGCAACAGTTCGTCCTTTCCGACCGGCTGCTCCCGCGCCTCGAGCAGGGCAACCAGGACATCGACCGCTTTCGGCGAGAGAGCGACGCGCTTCCCATCGCGAAAGAGGACCCGCCCGCCGGTATCGAGGCGAAAGCAACCGAACTGGTAACAAGGGCCGATGGGCACCGTATGCGTTCGTTGAGAGATTGACAAGAAAAATAACACTTTTCCCAAAGGACTTCCACCGCGGCCCGCTCCTATGCTGGCAGCGTCGGGTTGACCGGCAACGGCCGCGGTTCCAGGGCCGGAGATCGGCGACGAGACACGAAGGAAACCCCGATCCAGGAAAGGAGACAGCAATGGCCAAGTACGTGCTCATCGAGTCGCGCGACCCCTTTGACAGCAACGCGGTGGCACGCCAATACGATCTGGCGGCGGACCTGGCAAAGGAAGGCAACGAGGTCACGTTGTTTCTGGTGCAGAACGGCGTGCTTCCGGCCCGGCCCGGAACCCTGTCGGCGTTGCTGACCGGCACGGCGAAGCAGGGCGTCGAAATACTCGCCGACGATTTTTCGCTGCGCGAACGCGGCATTTCCGCGAGCCGGCTGGCAGAGGGCATTCAAGCAGCGCCCCTTTCGGTCGTCATCGATCAACTCGCGGACGGTCGCAAAGCCGTCTGGCACTGAGGAGAACAACATGTCGAAGAGCCTGACCTTCATGCTGATGGATGCTCCGTACGAAAACGCGCGCAGCACGACCGCGTTTCGTCTCATCGACGCCGCCGTGAAGCGCGGCTTCGACGTGAATGTGTTCGCCTACGAGGGAGCGGTGTATCTGCCCTTCGCCAGGCAGGCGCAGCACGCCAATGCGATACACGGGCGCAGCATCGAGGAAGAGAACCACCCTTTGCCACGCGACTGGATCGCCGCTCTGATGAAAGAAGCCGCGGCCAACGGCGTCAAGGTGGATTGGGTCAATTGCGGACTCTGCGTGGACGAGCGCGGTGCGGCCGAAGCCATCGAGGGCGTACGCCGCGGCGGCCCCGTGGACTTCTGGAATTTCGCCCGGAACTCCGACAACACGCTGGTCATCGGCACCAAATAGGAGATCACCATGAAAGTGCTCAACATTGTCGAAGCGGCTTACCGGGGGACGCTCGAGGAGCAGGACGACACCATAGTCTGGATCTGCCACGCGCTGAAGGGCGCGAACGCCGACATCGATGTGCTCTTGCGCGGTAACGCGGTCAACTACGCCGTGAAGGCACAGGATGCCGGCGGCCTTGCCTTTGGCGCCGCCCGACAAACGCAGCCGCCGCAGCTGGCCAACGACCTGGCGAAACTAAAGGACAAGGGTGTGAGACTTTTCGTCGTCGAGGAAGCGGTGCGCGAACGCGGCATCGAACCCGGCGACCTGATCGACGGACTCGACTTCGTGCCGCGCGGGAAATTGGCCAGGCTCTTCAGCGATTACGACCAGGTGTGGCATTGGTAGCTACAGCCGCACGCTTTCGCGCCAGGCGCCGGCGACTTCGAACGTCGTCCACACCCACTCCTTGGTGTATTCGATCAGAACAGCCAGGCGTACTTCGTTGGTCTGGCCTTCCGCCTTGAGCGACAACCGCCGTCCCGGCTTGAACTCTGCCGTTGGCAGCACGAGGCAACGAACGGGGGCCATTTGCGCGCGCTGCTGCGGCGGCACGCAGATCGCCTGAAAAGCCCGCGTCTTCGGGCTCACCAGATCTGTGCCGACGTCGGACTCGACTGGTTCAGACGTCACCAGCTGGGCATTCTCGGCAATGATTTCGACGCCGAGTTCCGTGTGCTCGGCGGTTCGCCGTTTCAAACGGCGAACGATCCCGATCCGCTTTCCGTTGTCCCCTTCGAAAGACAGCGCGAGCAAGGCACCCAACTGCAGTCTTGCCCCGGCCTGCGTTCTGGACTGGATGCGATGCCCGGATTCACTGGTGTCCAGCATTCGCCAGGCGCGCCGGTCGGGATGAGGGCTGTCATCGTCATCGGGTGATGCAGTGCTGCGCACTTTGGTGGCATTCAGCTCACCGTGTCCAGGCAAGCCGCCGTACGTATATTTGAACGGTTCTTGTGCTATCCATGCGGGCGAATGACGCATCAGGACAGGAATCTCGGTCCAGCCCGAGGCAACCTTTATTGGTCGCTTGTCGACGCTTCGTTCGCCTCGCCGCGGCAGCGGCATCATGTGCGGCAGCAACAGGCGCTCCAAACGCCTGGCCAAGGCCAGCCGTTCCTTGGTCTCTATCCGGTCCCCTCCGTCGCCGCCCTGCGCAAGGTACCCGGTCATGCGGTCCATCAAGGCGCGCAGCGGCGCAATATCGAGGTACAACCCAATGCGGGCCGGCACCTCCGGAGACGGCCCAAACAGCCCCTCGGCCTTCGCCAGATCCAGCACCCAATACCCATCACCTGGCGGCGGCGTGGCGGCCAGAGTCAACGACGGCGCGATGGCGCGCAGCCATTCTGCGGACAATTCGATTTGCGGCGCCGATAAATTGCCGGTGTTGATCCGCTGCAGCAGCAGCAATTGCAAATACTCCTGTTCGGCGGAGAAGTGCTCACCCGGCTGAGGATTTGCAACCAGGGAAAACGGCAGCGTGGCGACGCGCTGCTTGATTGCGGCCTTGTACGCAGCATGCAGGAATGCCCATCGCGTCGGTATCCAGTCTTCATAGCGAAGCAACCCATGCTGGGCATGCAGGCTCTCGTAATGAAACAGTCGTGAGAAAACGCCATGCAGGCACGCGTGGACTTTTCCGGTTACGGGCTGCCCGTTGCTGGCCTTGTAGATCTGTTCATAGGCATGGGCCAGCCCGCGCACCAGATTGCAGTGGGCGTTCAACAGATTCTCGCGCACCTCCGCCGACAACTTCGGTAACCGATTCTGCGCCTGGAGTTGCGCCTGCAGCGGCAATGACAGCCGGTCCAGTTCCAGCAACGCAAGCGTTCCGCCGGCAGTCACGTGGTGGGCGCGGTCGCGGCCGGCTTCGCGCTGGCTCGCA
>JBDTRK010000146.1:0-8196 GCA_039931685.1 Betaproteobacteria bacterium
CAACCAGAATCATGTGATCGAGGTCCTCGGGTGATCCGTGAACGGCGAAGGAAAAAAACTTCCACCCACGCCACCATCGATCACCGTTCACCTTTCGCCGATCACCGTTCACCTTTTTAACATGTCCTCCATGACTCCACAGGAAATCGTTCACGAGCTTGATAAGCACATCGTCGGACAAAGCGACGCCAAGCGCGCGGTCGCGATTGCGCTGCGCAACCGCTGGCGGCGCCAGCAGGTTGCCGAACCGCTGCGCCAGGAGATCACGCCCAAGAACATCCTGATGATAGGACCCACCGGCGTCGGCAAAACGGAGATCGCGCGGCGCCTCGCCAGGCTGGCGCAGGCGCCCTTCATCAAGGTGGAGGCGACGAAATTCACCGAAGTCGGTTATGTCGGCAGGGACGTGGACTCCATCGTCCGCGACCTCGTGGAATCCGCGATCAAGCAGGCGCGCGAGGAGGAAACCCGCAAGATGCGCCATCGCGCACAGGACCTGGCCGAAGAGCGCATCCTCGACGCGTTGCTGCCGCCGGCGCGGGACATCGGCGCCCAGCCCGACCAGCACGATGGCGATAATGCTACGCGACAGAAATTCCGCAAACGCCTGCGCGAAGGTGAACTCGATGACAAGGAAATTGAAATCGACGTCATGGCTGCGCCGGCGCAAATGGAGATCATGGCCCCGCCCGGCATGGAAGACCTTACCTCGCAGATCCAGGGCATGTTCCAGAATCTCGGCGGCGCGCGCCGCAAGACGCGCAAGCTCAAGATCCATGAGGCCATGAAAGTGTTGACCGAGGAAGAGGCGGCCAAGCTGGTCAACGACGAAGATCTGAAGCTCGGCGCGCTCGCCAACGTCGAGCAGAACGGCATTGTATTCATCGACGAGATCGACAAGATCACCAGCCGCCAGGAAACCGGCGGTGCCGAAGTATCCCGCCATGGCGTGCAGCGCGATCTGCTGCCGCTGGTGGAAGGCACCACCGTCAACACCAAGTACGGCATGATCAAGACCGACCACATCCTGTTCATCGGCAGCGGTGCCTTTCATCTTTCCAAGCCCTCCGATCTGATCCCGGAATTGCAGGGGCGCTTTCCGATCCGTGTCGAGTTGCAGAGCCTCACGGTGGAGGATTTCGAACGCATCCTGGTATCCACCGACGCCTGCCTGACGCGGCAATATCAGGCACTGCTCGAAAGCGAGGAAGTCAGACTCGAGTTTCGGCCCGACGGCATTCGTCGCATGGCCGAGATCGCCTGGCAGGTGAACGAGAAGACCGAGAACATCGGTGCGCGCCGGCTCTATACCGTGATCGAAAAACTACTCGAGGACGTATCGTTCGGCGCCGATCGCCATCAGGGCAGGACCATCGTCATCGACGCGGCCTACGTCGACAGTCGCCTGAAGGCGCTCGCGCAAAGCGAAGACCTCGCGCGTTATGTGCTTTGATTCGTCGCGCGCATAATCCGACGTTGCTGCACAATTCCCCAAGTCGAAAATTTCCTGATAATTTGCAGTTTCGGTATCCCCTATGAGCAGCAGCACCACCTTTAGTCTGGAAGTCAGCCCAACGCTGCCGCGCCGGCTCGCGCGGCTGGAAGAACTCGCCAACAATTTACTCTACAGCTGGGACCGGCAGACGCGGTTGTTGTTTTCGCGGCTCGACCCGAATCTGTGGGACAGGATCGGCCACAACCCGAAGGCCTTTCTCAAGCGTATCGACGAGCAGAAGCTCATCGATGCGGCCGACGATCCGGTTTTCCTCGGCAACCTCAACCGCGTGCTGTCGGCATTCGACGCCTACCTGAAGGAGCCGATGCGCCGTAACGGTTCGGAGTGGCTGCGCAAGAACGACGTCGTCGCCTATTTCTGCGCGGAGTTCGGTTTCCACGAAAGCCTGCCGATCTACTCGGGGGGCCTGGGCATCCTCGCAGGCGATCATTGCAAATCCGCCAGCGACATGCGACTGCCCTTCGTCGGCGTTGGGCTGTTGTATCGCCAGGGCTATTTCCACCAGACCATCGACAGCGAAGGCAACCAGCATGCGCTGTACGCCGATTCGGACTTCGAGGATCTTCCCATCACCCCTTGTGTGCGCGACGACGCCACGGAAGTGCGCGTAAGCATCGAGTTCCCGGGGCGCAACGTGCAGGTCAAGGTCTGGCAGGCACGCATCGGCCATGTGACACTCTATTTGCTCGATACCGACCTGACCGAGAATTCGGAAGACGACCGCAATATCACGCACCGCCTCTACGGCGGCGACCGCACCACCCGCATCGAGCAGGAAATCGTGCTCGGCGTCGGCGGCGTGCGTGCGCTGGGCGCGCTTGGCATCATGCCGACCGCCTGGCACCTGAACGAAGGCCATCCCGCCTTCATGATCCTCGAACGCGCGCGCACGCTGGTGGCGCAGGGACTGTCCTTCAATGCCGCGCTGGAAGCCGTGGCGGCCCAGACGGTATTTACCACGCATACGCCGGTGCCGGCAGGCCACGATCATTTCAGTGCGCAGGTGATCAGCACTTATTTCGCGTCGATGCGCCAGCAACTCGGCCTGAGCGCGGAGCAGCTTTTTGCCTTGGGTCTGGTCGACGGCGGCGCAGAGTTCAACATGACCGCACTGGCGATCCGCGGATCGCGTTTCCAGAACGGCGTGAGCCGCATCCACGGCGACGTGTCATCGCGCATTTGCGCGCCACTGTGGCCGGAACTCGATCCCGGCGAAAATCCCATGTCTTACGTGACCAACGGCGTGCACGTGCCAACCTTCCTCACGCCGGAATGGGCCGATCAGTTCGACAAGTTCCTCGGTTTCGACTGGTCGCGCCATGCCGGCAGCCAAAGTTTTCACGAGCGCCTGGAGGCGATACCCGATCATCTGTTCTGGAGCGTGCGCCAATCGCTGAAGGCACAAATGCTGCATCTGGTTCGCCACCGCGTGGCGCGCCAGCATTTCCGCAACCACGGTTCGGAAGCGCACCTCGACCGGCTGCTGCGCTACGCCGACCCGATCAATCCGAACGTACTGACGGTAGGCTTCGCGCGCCGCTTCGCTACCTACAAGCGCGCCACCTTGCTGTTTCAGGATCTGGGCTGGCTGCGCAGGATACTGGGCGACGCGGCGAAGCCGGTCGTATTCATTTTTGCCGGCAAGGCCCATCCCGCCGACGTCCCCGGACAGGACGTCATCCGCGAGCTGAACCGTATTGCACGCATGCCGGAGTTCGAGGGCAAGATATTATTGCTCGAGGATTACGACCTGCATATGGCGCGCCGCCTGGTTTCCGGCGTGGATGTCTGGCTGAACAACCCGATGTATCCGCTCGAAGCAAGCGGAACTTCCGGCATGAAGGCCGGCATCAACGGCGTATTGAACCTGTCCGTCCTCGACGGCTGGTGGGGAGAAGGCTACGACGGACACAACGGCTGGGCGATCAAGCCGGTGACGGAAAACCTCGACGAGGCACGGCGCAATTTCGAGGAAAGCCGCACGCTGTATGAATTGCTGCAGGACCAGGTGGTGCCGACGTATTACCGCCGCGGCGAGATGGGCTATTCCGCCGACTGGATCCGCATGTCCAAGCACTCGATCGCCTCGCTCCTGTCGCGATTCTCTTCGACGCGCATGGTCAACGAATATCTCGCCAAGTTCTATCTGCCGGCGACCCGCCAGGGCCGCCGCTACACCGAATCCGATTTCGAAGCAGCCCGCCGGCTGGCTTTGTGGAAAGAGCGCCTGCGCGAAGTGTGGCCGCAGGTGCGCTTGCGACGGCTCGACGCGCCGAAGCGGCGCATTACGTTCGGCGAGGGCCTGCATCTGGAAATCGGTGTGTTTCTCAACGGGCTCAGGCCAGAGGATGTCGCGCTGGAGCTGTTGATCGAGAAACAGGCCAGCGACCAGGGCGAAGACCAGCGCGCGAATTCCTACCGCTTCGAATCGCAAGGCACGCAGACCGAGCAGGGCGAAAACCGCTTCGCGCTCGAGCTCAGTCCGGCGATGTGTGGCAAGCTGGAATACCGCATCCGCCTGTACCCGCAGCACGAACTGCTGACGCATCCGCTGGAGCTCGGCATGATGCGCTGGCTCTAAATGGAGCATGCGGCAACCACTTGCGTAGGCTGGTCGTTGACAGCCGCGGGAGCGGGACATAGCATTACGCGCCCAGGCCATGTCAACGATTGCAATCCCCGCTACGTTTCTTCCGAACGCCCGGGTATAAACGTCAGGGCGGACGTGATCCGGAACAACAGGCAGCGCGTCAAATTGCCTGAAAACATAAAATTAATCGGGAGTAATTCATGCGTGTATCCATCTGGAGCGCCTTGTCGGCCGGCGCCATAGCTTCAGTCTTTGCCCTGTCGGCGGCTGCCGATTCGATTCGCATAGGTCTGGTCAGCGAAATTACCGGAGCCAATGCCGAAGCCGGCAGTTACACCATCAACGGCGCCAGACTTGCAGTCGAACAGATCAACAAGAAAGGCGGCATCCTCGGCAAGCAGGTCGAGCTGGTGATCGAAGACAACCAGTCCACCAACCCCGGCACGGTGCTGGCGTTTTCCAAGCTGGGCGGAAACAAGGATATTCCGGCGATCATCGGTCCGATTCGCAGCACCCAGGTGCAGGCCGCGTCGCCGACCATCCAGAAGGCCGGCGTGCCGGTCATGATCGGCGGCACGGATCCGAGCCTGACCCACGTCAACAATCCATGGGTATTCCGCTGCCGGCCGAACGATACCTATTCCTCGCGCGTGATCGCCGATTTCGGCGTGACCAAGCTGAAACTGAAAAAATGGGCGATCGTGCATTCCACTGACGCATTTGGTTCCGGAGGTCAGAAAGCGCTTACCGACACCCTCAAAGGCATGGGCATCGAACCGGTGCTGATCCAGGGTTATACGAACAACTCCCAGGATTTCACGCCGGTGGTGCTGGCGATCAAGAAATCAGGTGCGGATGTCATCGGCACTTACATGACCAACTCCCAGGATCTGGGCATTTTCGCCAAGCAATTGCGTCAGCTCGGTGTCACGGCAACCTGGGTCGGTTCTCCCTCCATCGTGACCGATACCGCGATGAAACTGGCGGGCGATTCGCTGCACGGCACCTACGGCATCGCCGACTTCAACCCGGATGCCAACGCCGCGGCAAAAGCCTACGCGACGGCTTATCGGGCAAAATACAACGTTGAACCCGATGTTTACTCGAGTTGGGCATTCGACGCGCTGAACGTTATCGCACAGGCCATGAACAGCGCGAAAAGCGACAAGGCCGACGATATCCGCAAGGCCATTCTCGGCCTGAAGAACTGGAAGGGTGTGGAAGGCAACTACAATTTCGACGCCAACGGCGACGGCCTGCGCGGTTATAACATCGTCAAGAATGACGGCGGCAAGATCAAGTTCGTCGAGCACATCAGTTTCGACAAATAACAGCAGGAGCATGCATGGCCCGTGGCTTCGCGGGCCTGCATTTACAGGGGGGAAAGCGCCTTGGATGCGCTAGCCAATAATTTCCAGGTGCTGTTCCAGGGTCTTGCCCTGGGCAGCATCTACGCGCTGGTTGCGTTGGGCTTCGTGCTCATCATCCGTGCCACCAACGTGGTGAACTTCGCCCAGGGCGATTTCGCCATGCTCGGCGCCTACATGATGGTCGCCTTCCTGGTCGGCGTCGGCCTGCCATATTGGCTGTCCTTCCTGCTGGCGCTGGTCGGCATGGGCGTATTCGGCCTGATCTTCAATTATGGCGTGTACTACCCGCTGCGCCATCGCGGCTTCCTGCCGGTCATCATATCCACGCTCGGCGCGTCCATCTTCCTGCAGAACACCGTGCTGGCGATCTTCGGCGCGCAGCCAAAACGGCTGGACAACGTGATTGCCGGCGGCATCCAGATCGGTTCCGTGTTTCTCGACAGCCAGTATCTGGTGATCCTCGCGGTGACGATGGTGATGGTCGCGTTTCAGTTCTTCTTCTTTGAGCACACCATGCTCGGCAAGAAGCTGCAGGCGACGTCGCAGGATAAAGATATGGCACGGCTGCTGGGTATCCCGGTTGCACTGATGATCGCCATCACCTTCATGTACAGCTCCGCGCTGGGCGGACTGGCCGGCGTGCTGGTAGGCCCGGTGCTGTTCGTCTCCATCGGCATGGGGTCGATCATTGCGCTCAAGGCCTTCGCCGCAACCATCATCGGCGGCTTCGGCGACGTCAAGGGCGCCATCGTCGGCGGCCTGTTCATCGGCGTGATCGAAAGCTTTGCCGCCTTCTACATCTCCGTTCCCTACAAGGACGCCTACGCCTTCCTGATGCTGTTCCTGGTGCTGATCTTCCGGCCCCAGGGATTCTTCGGCGAAAGGGTTTCCGAGAAAGCATGAACACGCAGACCCTCGCCGCGCCGAAAAAGCGCCGCCTCTCGCCCTGGCCGTTCGTTGTCCTCGTCATCGCAATTGCGCTGCCGTTGCTTCCTTATTACTTCAATGTCAGCCACTTCGTGCTGTCCATGTTCATGCAGGCGACGACCTACGCCATCGCGGTGCTGGGCATGGTGGTCGTGCTCGGCTACACCGGACAGATCAATCTCGCGCAGGCGGCATTCTTCGGATTCGGCGCCTACGGCGTGGCGCTCGGCACGGTGTCCTACGGCCTGTCGTTCTGGGTATCGCTTGCCATCGGCGTCGGCATCGCCGGCCTCGCCGGCGGCATCCTCGGCCTGACCACACTGCGCCTGGGCGGGCACTATCTGGCGATGATCACCATCAGCTTTCAGCAGATATTCGACCTGGTGGCGGTCAACTGGATCGAGGTGACGCACGGTCCCGACGGTATTGCCGGCATCGGACGCCCGTCGCTGTTCGGTTACGAGCTGTCCGACGATCGCGCCTATCTGCTGCTGTGTTCTGTAATGCTGTACGCGATGATGGCGTTGGTGTGGTATCTGCCGCAAACCCGGCTCGGCCGCGCCATGCGCGGCGTTCGCGAAAACGAACTTGCCGCGGAAGTCGTCGGCGTGCATACCCTGCGCACCAAGGTCATCGCCTTTACGCTGTGCGCGGCGCTTGGCGGCGCCGGCGGGGGCCTTTACGCGGCGGGCTTCGCCTACATCAGTCCGGATAATTTCAACTTCCAGCGTGCGGTCGAGTTTCTGTCGATGGTGCTGCTCGGCGGTGCGCAATCGCCGTTCGGCGGCGCGCTGGGCACCACCTTGCTGATCCTGCTGCCGGAATGGCTCAAGGAAATGCCGCCCAGCCTGCAGTTCATCAAGGACGTGTACCTCGCCATCTACGGCCTCGCGGTGATCCTGATCATGGTGTTCATGCCCGAAGGGATCTGGGGTCTGCTGCGCAACGGCTGGAGGAAATTCACAAGCACGGGTCCGGTCGATACCTCGGGCATCGAAGCGCTGAATCTCGATATCGCCGTGACGGAAACGACACCCCTGCTCAAGCTCGAAGGCATGCAGAAATTCTTCGGCGGCCTGCGTGCGGTCGATGGCATCGACCTGGAAGTCTCGCGCGGGACGGTGCATGCGCTGATCGGGCCGAACGGTTCCGGCAAGACCACCACGCTCAACGTCGTCAACGGCATCTACAAGGCGACCGGGGGCCGCATCTTCATCGATGGCGAGGACGTAACGGCAAAATCGCCGCACGAGCGCGCCGGTCACGGCCTGGGCCGCACCTTCCAGAACATCCGCCTGTTCCCGAGCATGTCGGCGCTGGAAAACGTGATCGTCGGCGCGCAACGCGACAATAATCCGATCGCGCCTGGCGCCAGGGCGTTGCGCGCCCGCGCCATGTCCGCGCTGCAATTCGTCGGACTCGCGGACAAGGCCGATGCCATCGTGCGCAGCCTGCCCTATGGCCACCAGCGCCTGGTGGAAATCGCGCGCGCGCTGGCCGGGCACCCGAAGCTGCTGCTGCTCGACGAGCCTGCCGCCGGACTGAACCAGACCGAAAAGATGGAACTGGTGGAGTTGCTGAAGAAACTGCGCAGCGGCCACGGCCTGACCATATTCCTGATCGACCACGACATGGGACTGGTGGAAAAAGTGTCCGACCGCATCACCGTGCTGAACTTCGGCAAGAAGATCGCGGAGGGCACGCCGCAGGAAGTACTGCGGCATCCGGACGTGATCGCCGCCTACCTGGGAGACCCGAATGCCGCTGCTTGAGCTCAAGAACGTCGCCAGTTA
>JBDTRK010000147.1:0-7860 GCA_039931685.1 Betaproteobacteria bacterium
GGATACGCGCACCATGGCAAACCGCACGGCAACTAATCCGCAACAATCCGTTCACAGTCCGGTAAATGCCAGAATCTAGTCTTCACGCGCATAATTGAAAGAGGGTGACTTTATGCTGCACAGACGATTGAGCCCGGCCGATATGGCACGCCGCCCTTTATCCCTTCCGGCGTTTGCGCGCCTTGCGCAACTATTCGAAGGCCGAATCAGGGATGTACTCGCCGCATTCGCGCCGCTCCCGGGCCTGAACGACCCGGCGCCGGCAGCCGCCATGACGGAGGTGCGACCGGCGATTGCAGGCGCCTTGCTCAAGGCCGAGATCCAGGCCTTGCCGCCTGGCCAGCACCTGATTACAAGCGGGCAGTTTTCCGTGTATTACGCGCGCTCCGAGCAGTTTCCGTGGTGCCTGCAGGAGATCGGCCGGCTGCGCGAACTCACGTTCCGCGCCGCAGGCGAAGGCACGGGCACGGCGTCGGATGTCGATCTTTTCGATGCCTATTACCTGCACCTTTTCGTTTGGGACGACAAAGCGGGGGTCATCGTGGGCGCCTATCGCATGGGCCTCGCCGACGAAATCGTCGTCCGCTATGGCAAGCGCGGCCTCTACACCCACTCGCTGTTCCGCTATGGCGATCCAGCGCTGAAGGCGATGAACCCGGCGATAGAGCTCGGACGCTCGTTTGTGCGCGCGGAATACCAGCGCAGCTTTGCGCCGCTGATGCTGTTATGGCGCGGCATCGGCCAGTTCATCGTGCAGCAACCGCGCTACGCGATTCTGTTCGGGGCGGTGAGCATCAGCAACGATTACGAGCCGGCATCGCGCCGCCTGATCGTCGATTATCTGAACGCTAACAATATCGAACAAAACCTGGCGCGCCACGTCAAGCCACGGCGGCCGTTCCGCAGCGGCCAAATGCCGGACTACGATCGCGCGGAATTTGCGGCGCTGAGCGACATTGAAGATGTGTCTCGAATGGTCAGGCGAATCGAGCGCGACAGCAAGGGCGTACCAATCCTGCTCAAGCAGTATCTGAAACTGGGCGGGCGGCTGCTCGCGTTCAGTGCCGACGACAAGTTCAAGAACGCGCTCGATGGTTTGATCGTGGTCGACCTGCGCGCCTCCGATCCGCGCGTCCTCGCGCGCTACATGGGCGACGAAGGCGCGGCGAATTTCCTGGCCAGCCATGGCCTGGGTGCCGACTCCCGGCGCAGGGCTTCCTAGGAGCGGTCCCGACCGCGCTGGCCTGCCGCAACGACAAGGGCGCCTTGCGGCGCCCTTTTTCTCATGCAGCTAAGGCTTATTTGACGACGTCTCGCCCGACCAGCGATGCGGCCTCGCTGCCAGTGAGCATGAAGGAGGTTGCGCCCAGGGCAAAGGGACGCGACAGGATCTGGCCGATCTGGCGACGCAGCAGGTCCTTGGCGGGTGACTTGATCATGACCGAATACATCGGCGGCTTGCCGTGCAGCGGAATAACGTCGACACGAAACGGAACGTTGGTGGTGTCGCCGGCCACGTTGGCGATGTTCGTTAGGCAGCTCAGGAGTTCGGATTGAGTCGGATATTCGTTCATGTGCCGGGGGTTGGGTCAGTGTGACAGCAGCCAGACGCTCGAAGCAGGTGCATGCGATCGTAAAGAGGCTACTACGGAATGTTGGACATGATACCCCGAGTTTGGTGCGGCGCCGTCATCACAAGTTGCCGGAACCGGCCCGGATCAGTCAAACACGTCCGATTCGGGTGTAGGATTGGGCGGGGTCGTTAGTCTGTGTTCCATCAATGCCTTTCAACCGAGGAGCTTGTCATGGCCAGAAAAACCGCGGCGGAACCCATCTATCGGATTATCGAAGTCATCGGCACCAGCACCAAATCGTGGGAGGACGCCGCCATGAACGCCGTAACAACGGCGGCCAAATCCCTGCGCGATCTGCGCATCGCCGAAGTGGTAAAGACCGACATGAAGGTCGACAAGGGCAAGGTGGTCGCGTTTCGTACGCGGGTGCTACTGTCGTTCAAATACGAAGGCTGACGGCAGGAATACCGGGCGCGGCAACGCGCCCCGAACGGCCCGCACCGGGCCGTGGCTTCCGGAAAACCCTGACGGTGGGTGTGGTTTTGCAATTGCATGATGTGCGATGATGCTGCGCACCGAACACCAACCGGAATGGACCCATGAAACGCGGCAGTTGGATCAACGCATTCACCGCCACGGAGAGCAGTGCCCAGGGCCTTGCAACGCAGATCCGCGAGGAAATAGCCAAGCTCGACGATGCGTTGTACACGCTGTGGAACCTCGGCGACAACGTCATCATCGCCTGGACTTTTCAAGGCCAGGAACTGCGCTTCCTTTCGGTTCGCCACTACGCCATTCCGGACGCAATTCATCCCGACACGCGCAATGGCGGGAACAGCACGGACACCGTGGAATTCATCAACGGCGTGCTGGCCGGCCCGAAGTTCCTCGTCCCGGACGGGTTCGAACGGGTATGCCGCGTGTTCGATGCCAAACCGGAAGTCATCAAAGTCAACTTTCGCATCGAATACGACCTGGACATAGATCTGGTCAGCAGCCTGGTGCGCCGCTACAGCGTGTCGCTGGTGCTCGGCCGAGCGGTCGTGCTGCTCGACGCCGTGGAGTTCACACTGCGCTCGCCCCTCGATCAGATGGCGATGCTCAACAGCCTGGCCTATTCGGTGAATTCCGCCTACAGCCAGCTCCTGCAGAAGGACATCCAGATCAATTTCGCGCGCACCACCACCGGCGACGGCTTCTATATCTGGAACCGGGCGACGACGCCGGAAGCGAACATCGAGTTGTACAAGCTCATGATGATGGTGCTTGCCGACAACGCGGTCGCGCAGCGCAAGGCGCGCAGCTCCTGGGTGCCGAGACTGCGGGCGGCCTTTCACATCGGCGAACATTACGAGTTCCATCAGGTCGAGGGACTCAACCCGACCACCTTCAGTTACATCGTCGGCCAGGTGACCATCGACCTGTCACGCATGATTGAGCGCGCATTACCCGGGCAAATCCTGCTGGGAGATTTCCGGGTCACCAAGCAGGCGGACAAAATGGGGCGCGGCATGCGCTACGACACGCTGGACTTCGTCGAGAACACGGCCGCGACCCTCGACCAGTTGCACGGCATGAATATTTCGGGCGGTCGCGTCGACAACATCCGCTGCTACGTCACCGGGAAGAGCCAGGGCGGCGGCCATTACATGGTCAACCGCTACCATATCGTCGACAAACACGGCACGACGCGCGCCGTGTACAACGCCAAAATCAACATTCACCGCGAAAATGCCGAACCGATTTTTCTCGGCATCCAGACCGAAGACTTGAAAGCCTTCCCGGTCACGCGCGTGGAGTCACTCCGACGAGACGGGGAGCTGACCGGATCGTTCTTTGTGAGTCCGTGATTGATGACCAGCGAGTGACTGAATTCAGGCATTAAAGCCAATTGCCAGTCATTATTCACCGCCTCAGCGCTATCGCGCTGGCGCCAGGGAACGAATGAAATTGAGCAGATCCCAGATTTCGTTTTCGCGCAGCGCACCCTTGAAGGCCGGCATCATATTCACGCCATTGCGTATGCGGTAGGCGACCACGCCATCCGGGAAAACCGGCGGCGGCGCTATCTTGCTCAAGTCTTTCGGTCGCTGCGGCAGGGCCGCCGCCCCGTCGCCACGTCCTTCGGGCCCGTGGCACACCGCGCAATCCTGCGCAAAAATCTGCCTGCCCCTGGCGATCGATTCGGCTGACGGCGGGATCGGATTGCGATCGAACGCCGAACGCAACAAGTCGGCATAGGCTGCGGCCAGTCCAATGCCCGCAGCCGCAATCGCCACCAGTATCCACCTGGATGATTTCCACTGTCGAAAACTGGCGGGCATGGGATCGATTCCGAAAACGAAGATGCGCAAGACGCTATCACGCCGGCGCAGCGCAAACAATCTCCGCCCCGCCTGCCGGCGCCCCGAACTTTATCGGTGCGCTGCCGTCACACCAGATAAAGCGCGCGATTCCAACCCCGACAGAGCCGACATGACAAACATTATTTCGAGACGCTGGATCATCACGGCTGCGGCCATCTTCCTGCTGCTCGCCGCGACCGGGGTCGCTGCAATGCATCTGGCGGCGCAGCTTCTGCGGACCAGCATTGAACACACGCTCGGTCCGGAAATCCACTACGACAGCCTGCGTGTCGGCCTTGCCAGCATCGAACTGACCGGCGTCGAAGTTGCGGCGCCGCAAGGATGGCCGGCGGTCAACAGCTTCCGTGCGCAGCGCGTTCTCATGGTTCCTGACCTGCGCGACCCGACATCCGGCAACGTGGTTATCGATCGCGTGACGATCCAGGGCGCTTACATTTCGGCGGTGGGCAGGCGAGACGGCGGCGGCATTCGCATCCTGCCCGGAATACTCGATCAGCCCGGGATCGCCGTCCGCAAGGAATGGGCTCGCAACCGGCCTTCGCGGGGCGCCGTCGTCGGCACGGTCGAGTTCGCAGATTGCACCATCGATCTTTACGATTCGGAAAGAAGCGGCACACGGAATATGTGTGTCGATGACGTCAACGGCGTGATTGAGGATGTCGCCGTGCCGAAGCTTGCGCCCGAGACCCTGCGGGAGCTGAAAGTCCTGATAACCGGCGCGGAGCGCCGGGCCGGCATCGCGGCGCGAAGCGGGGGCGATGTGGTTAAAACGAATACGCTCATGGGCTCGCAGTCGCCTGAAAACAGCCGATCCGCATTGCGCCCGTATTATTGACCGCGCTTCGTACGCCGCGCTGAAGGCGCCCTGACATGGACGCCGCATTGCCGCTGCATCACAATATCGAACATGCATCCGGCGCGGCGCGCCCTATCCCGGGAGGATGGTTTGATCGAATCGTTGTTATTGGCCGTGACGCGGGTGACGACTTTTCTTGGTACGATCGAGAAAACCAATGCCACCGGATTCTTCTTCGAACGCGACGGCCGTCTTTATCTGGTAACGGCGCGGCACGTGTTGAAGGATACGGCCAGCAACCATCTTCCCGACAGTCTGCTGATCGAACTGCACATCGACCCGGACAACGCCGTTCAGGTGGTGCGATTCCTCATTCCGCTTTACCGGGACGGAAAATCGTTGTGGCACGAGGGCATCGATTCAGCCGGCGAAGTCGATATTGCCGCCGTGGAACTGAACCGGTCGGCACTGCCCGAAACCCTCTTGCTGAAGGCGTTCACGCCCAACCACCTGGTGACGAAACTCGATGAGATCGAGGTTGGTACGTCAACGCTCATCGTCGGCTTCCCGTTGGGATTCCAGGACACACTGCATCATCTGCCCGTGGCACGCCAGGCGATCATCGCGACATCGTTCGGCCTGCGCTTTGAGGGCGAAGGCTATTTCCTGACGGATGCGCGCATGCATCGCGGTGCCAGTGGCGCGCCGGTCGTCGCCCGCGCGCCGGCCCGGAGATCCGGCCGCGATGATTTGCCGTGGCTTCTGCTCGGCGTTCATGCTTCGCGCATGGACGTGGATAACCGCGACGCGGTCGAAGATGAACGCCTGAACCTGAATTGTGCCTGGTATGCGGATATTCTCATGACGCTGACCGAAGTCGCTGCGGAAAAGTGACTTCCGATCAAGTCGACACGCTCAACATGTGCGTAGATGCAGGGTGCGAATAAATGAAAGTTGTTACGCTGCCATCCGGAGAAATAATCCCGGCGCTCGGCCAGGGCACCTGGAACATGGGTGACAATTCCGCAACCCGCGCGGACGAGATATCGGCATTGAAGCTCGGCCTCGATCTGGGTCTCAGACTGATCGACACGGCGGAGATGTACGGCGAAGGCAGGTCCGAGACGCTGATCGGCGAGGCCCTCGCCGGCCGGCGCGATCAGGCTTTCCTGGTCAGCAAGGTGTATCCGCATAACGCGTCGCGCAAGGGCGCGGTCGCCGCCTGCGAACGCAGCCTTGCGCGCTTGCGCACCGACCGCATCGACCTGTACCTGCTGCACTGGCGCGGCAACATTGCCTTGCGCGAAACCCTCGATGCGTTCATCGCCCTGCAAAAAGCCGGCAAGATCCGTTATTTCGGCGTTAGCAACCTGGACCTCGATGACATGCAGGAATGGACCGCACTGTCTGGCGGCGAAGCTGTCGCCACCAATCAGGTGCTGTATAACCTCGGCCGGCGCGGCATCGAATGGGATTTGTTGCCGTGGCTGCGCGACAGGCGCATTCCGCTCATGGCCTATTCGCCCGTCGAACAGGCAAGGTTGCTGCGTAATCCGAAGCTGATCGAGTTCGCCAAACGCTACAGCATGGCCCCGGCACAGGCCGCGCTCGCCTGGCTGATCGGGCAAGGCGATATCATCGTGATTCCGAAAACCGGGCACAGTGAACGCGTCAAGGAAAACTGCGGCGCCCTGACCGTCGACTTGTCGCCGGAGCAACTGAGTGAACTTGACCGGATGTTTCCGCCGCCGCAAAAGGCTGCGCCACTAGAAATGCTGTGATGCGCAGGATGAATATCCGTTCGACTGCAAACCCGACTCGTCATAGTCGTCTCGAGGTGACTCTCATGCGTGCTTATCTATTGCTGTGCACGGCCCTTGCCGCGCTACTACCTTCCCAGTCCTTTGCGCAAGTGCCTGACGATGAAAAATACATCGGCATCGGTGCCAGGACACGGCCGGCTTACGAAGGCGCGGACAGCAACCGCGGCGACGCAATTCCCTATCTTCGGCTTTACGGGGAGCACCTGTTTGCGCGCACGACGCAGGGGATACTCGAGGGCGGCTGGCGCACACGACCGTTTGGCGGCTTGGTGTTCGGCGGCCAACTGGCTTACGAGGAAGGCCGAATCACCGACGACTCCGCTTTTCTGAAGGCGCATCGCTTCGAGGACCTGCGCGCCAGTGCGTCGCTGGGCCTGCATGCGGAAGGGGATTGGACCATCGGACCGGTGCCGTTGAACGCATTGCTGCGCTACCGGCGCGACATCGAATCGAACAACGGCGCGCAGGCCGACCTGAGAATGACCGCGGGAATCTTGGACTGGCATGGTTTGCGTGCCGGCTGGTTCGCGCAACTGTCCTGGGGCGACGCCAAGTCGACGCAAAGGTATTTCGGCATCAGCGCGCAGCAATCCGTCAGCACGGGTCTGGCCCCCTACAATGCCGGCGCCGGAATGCGCAGCCTGCAGACCGGCCTGGTCGGCGATGTCGACCTGGCCAGGCACTGGATCGCGCTCTGGGGCTTAAGCCTGCAACAAGGACAAGGGGATGCGAGCGACTCACCGATCGTGCAGCAGCACACCACCTGGTCGGCGAATGCGGGCGTGGCGTATCGCTTCTAGCGTTGGCCCGGACGCGCGCGAAGGGAATTACAAGGACCGGAAATGAAGGCCGGCGGCGTTCCTCTTGCGCGCATGGCGTTATCTTTCCCCCCGCCCGAGCTAGATCCGCCTTGCCGCAAGCGGCTGCCTGTGGCCAAATCGCGTTTCTTCGTCACGCCTTGCCTATTCTTCATCGACCATGGCCGCACACTGGAGTCAGGATCTGCACCAACTGCTCAGGCGGCAAAACATCCGCCAGGTGAGTTTCGTCCCCGATGCGGGCCACGCCGCGCTCATCAAGTTATGCGAAGCGGACTCTGACTTGCGCGCGGTACGGCTGACCACCGAAGAAGAGGGCATTGCGCTGGCTGTCGGCGCATGGTTGGGCGGGGACAAGAGCGTCTTGCTGATGCAGTCGAGCGGCGTGGGCAATTGCATCAATATGCTGTCGATGCTGTCGGTATGCCAGATTCCGCTGACCATGCTGGTGACCATGCGCGGGGACTGGGCGGAATTCAATCC
>JBDTRK010000148.1:0-7627 GCA_039931685.1 Betaproteobacteria bacterium
CAAGGTACGCACGCCGATCAGACGCCGCGCGGCGGCCTCCGACAGGCCCTTGACCATGCGCAAGCCAAGGCGAAGGGCGGGTTGAACTACAGGACGGACGGCGGGACTCGGGACGCAGGACTCAGGACTCAGGGGAAATGCAAGGGACTTAAGGCTTTTACTAAGTCCTGAGTCCTGCGCCCTGAGTCCTGCTTCTTCCAGCGTGCAATCCCACGCACTCGCGATCACATCCACCGGCCTGACTTCGACGCCGTGCCGCCGCGCATCCTGCACCAACTGGGCGGGTGCGTAGAAGCCCATCGGCTGGCTGTTGAGCAATGCGCAGGTGAAGGCGGCCGGCTCGTAGCACTTGAGCCAGGCCGAGACGTAAACCAGCAGCGCGAAGCTGGCCGAATGCGATTCGGGGAATCCGTATTCGCCGAAACCCTTGATCTGCTCGAAAATCTGCAGCGCGAATTTTTCATCGTAATTCCTTTCCAGCATCCCGTTTACCAGGCGATCCTTGAAGGGTTCGAGCCCGCCTTTGCGTTTCCAGGCTGCCATGGCGCGGCGCAGCTGGTCCGCTTCACCCGCCGAAAAACCGGCGGCCACCATGGCGATTTGCATGACTTGTTCCTGAAAGATCGGGATGCCGAGCGTGCGTTCGAGCACTTCTTTCAATTCGGCGGAGGGATATCTGATTTCACCGGGATTCTTTTTTCTGTTCTTCAGGTAGGGATGCACCATGCCGCCCTGGATCGGGCCGGGACGCACGATCGCGACTTCGACCACCAGGTCGTAGTAATTCCGCGGCTTGAGGCGGGGCAGCATCGACATCTGCGCGCGCGATTCGACCTGGAACACGCCGATGCTGTCCGCTTTGCAGAGCATTTCATAAACCGGTCTGCCTTCATCGCCGTTTTCGTTGGCGAGGATGCCGGCCATGGTCAGGGCGCTTCCGCGGTGCCGGTTCACCATGTCCAGCGCGAGCCGGATCGCGGTCAGCATGCCCAGCGCCAGCACGTCGACCTTCAGCAGGCCGAGCGTATCGAGATCGTCTTTGTCCCACTGAATGTTAGTGCGCAGGGAATCGGCGGGAAGCCAGGTTTTATTTTTTGCCGAAGCGGCAGCCGTTTCCACGATGCCGTTGTCGGTATAGCGCGACGGATCGCCTGGCATTGCCGCGTTCTCGATCGGCACCAGTTGCGACAGCGGTCCGCGCGAAATGACGAAACCGCCGACATGCTGCGAAAGGTGGCGCGGAAAGCCTGCCAATTCGGAGGTCAGCGTCATCAGCTTGCGGATCACCGGCGCGTCGGGGTCGAAGCCGGCTTCGCTTAAGTGTGCAGCCTGTTCCCCCGGACGATCCCACCAGACGAAGCTGCCGGCGATGCGATCCAGCTGCACTGCATCCAGCCCGAGTGCCTTGCCGACATCACGCAGGGCGCTGCGCGTCCGGTAACTGATCACCGTTGCAGCCAGCGCGGTACGATGCCGTCCGTACTTGCGATAAATGTACTGGATGACTTCTTCGCGGCGCTGGTGTTCGAAATCGACGTCGATGTCCGGCGGTTCATTGCGTTCCTTCGATAGAAAGCGGCCGAACAACAGGTGGGTGTGGTTCGGGTCGACTTCGGTAATGCGAAGTGCGAAGCAGACCACCGAGTTGGCGGCGGAGCCGCGCCCCTGGCAGAGAATTTTTTGTCCGCGCGCGTAGTGGACGATATCGTAGACGGTCAGGAAAAAAGCCTCGTAGCGCAGTTCGGCAATCAGTTCGAGTTCCGTTGCGGCGGTTTTGCGGACCTGCTGCGGAACGCCTTGCGGATAGCGGGTATTCAAACCGTCTTCGGTCAGTTCTGCCAGGTACTGCGTCGGTGTCTTGCCCCGCGGAACAATTTCTTCCGGATACTCGTATTTCAGCTCGTCCAGGGAAAAAGTGCACAAGCCGGCGATGCGCAAGGTTTCTTCCAGCAAAGTTGTCCGCGCATAAATTTTTTCCAGCTTTGCGATCGGGCGCAGATGGCGTTCGCCGCTGGCCTGCAGGGCAAGTCCTGCCTTTGCAACCGGCACGCCGAGCCGGATGGCAGTCAGCGTGTCCTGCAGCGCACGGCGGCCGCGCGCGTGCATGTGCACGTCGCCACTGGCGGTGCAGGGCAATCCCGTTTGCCGGCCGAGTTCCTGGAGCGTGTCGAGGCGCTCGCGGTCGCCGCCGCGCGCCAGCAGTTCGACCGCGATCCAGAGCCTGCCGGGGAAGCGTTCTGCCAGCCACAAGGGGTCTTCAGCCCGGGGTTGCGCCGACGGCAACCAGAGCGCGAGACAGTGCGGGACGCCGGCTTCGAGTTGGCCGCGCGCGAGACGGTATGTTCCCTTGGGCGCATTGCGCCGGCCGCGTGTGATCAATTCGGAAAGATGGCCGTAGCCTTCGCGATTGGTTGCCAGCAGCACGAAGCGCAGCCCATCCTCGAGCCGGAACTCGGCGCCGATGATCAGCTTGAATCTGTCCTGATGTTTCTCGTTATGTTCCTTGACGGCCTTATGTGCGCGTACGACGCCGGCAAGCGAGCATTCGTCGGTGATGGCCAGCGCCTGGTAACCACGCCTGATGGCGGTTTCGACAAGTTCCTGCGCATGCGAAGCCCCGCGCAGGAAACTGAAGTTGGTCAGGCAGTGAAGCTCCGCATAAGCCACGGGAGGCGCCGCATCTTCAGGCGAAAATGCCGTGGACGAACCATTCGCGTCCATCAGGGCGTTCGCGATAGAGCCAGAGTTTCGTGCCCGCAACATCGCGCGCGACGAAGTAATCGCGCTTTACGTCGAAGTCATCCCACCAGCCCGACTCGACGCGCTCGGGGCCGTCGAGCAGGACCAGCGGCCGCTCCATCGCCGGCAGACTGTCGTCGGCATGCAGGCGGCGCGGCTGCGGTAACAGCCACAATGGCCGCTGCAGATCGCACTGGCCGTCGGCAGCGTGTCCCGGCAGGGTTCTGCGGAAGGCGCGTTCCGGTCGATGGTCGGGAAACATTTCCAGGCCATGCACGGTCTCCACGCCCAGCCGCGCGCGCAGGTGTTCGATGATGCGCCAGCGCTCTTCGCGGGAAGGGCGGTCTTGCGCAAACAATGTTTGATTGTGCGAACCGAGCGGACGGGTTTCCCCGGCAACGAGGCAAAGGTTCTCCACGGCTTCGGGCAGTTCGATCGTGGCGAGTTTTTCGCGCAGCAATGCCACGAGGTGCGACGCATCCCGGCTCGGTGACGACAATCCGACGACGACTGGCGTGACGGCGTGACGGACGTGTCCGAGATCCAGTTTCATGCGCATGACGCCGGCCTGCCTTACTGCCAGATAGCCGGCCAGTTCGAGGATCAGGCGCTTGGCTGCGAACAACAGGGGTTCGGTTTCCCGTACCGGCGCGGGCAGTTCGAGCGAGGCCGAATAACGGCTTGGCGGAGTAAACGGCGGGCGCGGGTCCGGCAGCAGGCCGAGCGCGCGATCGATTTCGTCGAGCAAGCCCTGTCCGAAGCGGCGCGCAAGCCCATCGCGCGGCAGCGACAGCCAGTCCCTGATGGTATGCACGCCCATGCTGGCGAGCAGGGCGATGATTGACGCGGGCTGGTCGAGCAGCGACAGCCGCAGCCGCGCGAGCGCCGGACGCAACTGGTGGCGATCGCCAACCGAGGTGTCGACGCCATCGCGAGCCAGCAGCAATGCCGCGGTCGGATTGGGGGCCACGGCGACGATCGCGCGGTAGCCGAGTTCCGCGAGTCCCGCGCGGATGCGGCCGCTCAAAGGGCGCAGTCCGCCGAACAGGCGCAGGCAGCCATCGATCTCGATCAATACTTCATCGGTGGAGGCGAGGCTGATGGTGGGTGTGAACTGCGAAGCCCAGGCCGCGATGCCCGCCAGCGCTGTTGCCTCTTTTGCGGGGTTGCGGATGCGAATGTCCAGCCGCTGTGTCAGCGCATGGGCCGCAGGCACCGGCATGCCGGGCCGGATGCCCGCCTTGTCCGCCGCCTCGTTGCAAGACAATACAAAGGCGCGCTTGCCTGCTTCCTGAATGATCATCGGCCCGCACGTCGCCGCGCCGCGCTGATGCAATTGCAGCGACAGATCCGGAAAACGCAGCGCAGCCCACAGCATGGTGTACTTTCCTTAAATAAAATCTTGAACCACGGAGGATTTTTTTCAATACCCCCTTGCGGGGTGCACGGAGGACACGGAGGAAGGGCGAAAAAAGGAAATTATTGATTGTTAAAAATCGATCTGAAAATCATCGGATAAGGACTATTGCAACCATGCTGCTTATCTGCAATCACATAACGGCCCATGATTTCTCCATTTCGTGAGTTGCTTTTCCTCCGTGTCCACCGTGGTTCAAATTCTTTGTTGTACGCGGCATATCCGCGTCCAGCCAGAGCGTGGGCGTGAGCCCGCTGCCGCGGCGCTTGAGGATTTTCACGGACAGCCGGTCCTGGCGCACGCCCAGCCGTATGCGCAGCGGCGCCGGCGAGGGCAGGGATGCCCGCGCAGCGGCGCCGAACACCACGCCGAAGCTGCCACCTTCTTCGGCGGCCAGTTGCAGTCGCCGCAGCCCATGCTCGCTGATGGCGCCTGGCCAGAGCAGTGCCGCGGAACAGTTGCCGGCGCGCAAACTTTGTTCTGCGGCCCATAGCGTGTCTTTGTCCGACGTCGTGTTGGCGACGACCACTTTCGACAGCCGGATGCCGCGCGCAGCCAGCGCCGGTGCATAAGGAATCCACGGCGGCGCGATCAGCATCAGCCAGCCGTCTTGCTGCGAAAGCTGGGCCAGCGCCGGCATCAACAGCGATAGTTCCCCGATGCCGCTGCGATCGGTGAGCAGTTCGCTGACCATGCCGCGCGGCCAGCCGCCACCCGGCAATTCCCGATCGAGATCGACAAACCCGGTCGGAATGCTGGGCAGCGCCACGCGCGCCTGTTCGTTGCCACGCCAGATGGCGGGGTTCTGCAGCAGGGACTGAATGGACTTAATATGGGCGGCGGTTGAAATTGACATCGCGTTTCACAGGTTTGGTCGGAAAAGCAGGACGAAGGCGGGACTGAGGACTTGGGACTTATGGTCGAAGGCCGGTATCCCGTGGGCAGGACTCAGTCAAGGCAAACATGCTTTTTCTCGCCCCCGAGTCCTGCGTCCTGAGTCCTGATTTTTTTACGCCGTTACGGCATTTCCCGATGCATTGCGCGCGGGAAAGCGCGATGGCGGTTCGGGAATCTTGCCCAGCCGGGCCAGTCTTGCTTCGATCGCCCATTTGCCTCTCTTGTGCGTTGCTGCCAGCTCGTCGATGGATTTGCCGGCGTCGTAACCGCTGCCCAGGTGCGCGTCTTCCTGCGCCGACCACGGGCGCCCGGAATTTTCGGGGGCTGATTTTGCCGTCGACGCTGTGCCGGCCTGTCGCGCCGCTGCCGGCATCGGCGCCGGCACGGCGGGGCTTTCCAGCATGCGGATCGCCGAGAAAAGCGCGCGCACGGTATCCGGATGCTGGTAGGTGCTGCCGGCGGCAAACTGTTCGCCGGTGGCGGGATCGATGCCGTCGGCCAGGGTCTTGAGAACTGCCAGTGTCTTCGTCGTTTCCATGATTCCTCCAGGTGGTTGAGAGCTGCATTCGTCCACTGTGCGGAGTTGCTGCGGGGTGTTTGTTCTGATCCTTCACCCTTTAACTCATGCGTGCTTCACGAAATCCTGCCGTTCCTGATGATGCCGACGGCCAGTCCCTCGATGACGAACGGGTCGTTCTTCAGGTCTACATATATAGGCTCGAAATCCGGGTTCTCCGGCAGCAGTTGCACCTGGCTGCCCTGGCGCTTGAAGCGCTTGACCGTGACTTCATCGTGCAGACGGGCGACTACGACCTGCCCGGAGCGGGCTTCGCGGGTGCTGTGCACCGCCAGCAAATCGCCATCGAGGATGCCGGCATCGCGCATGCTCAGGCCGCGCACCTTCAGCAGGTAATCCGCGTGCGGCTTGAACAGCTGGGGATCCAGTTGGTAGCGTCCCTGAACATGGGCTTCGGCCAAGATCGGACTGCCCGCCGCGACGCGGCCGATCAGCGGCACGCCAAGCTGTTCCTTCAGCCGGATGCCGCGTGAGGCGCCGGCGAGCAATTCGATGAAGCCTTTCCTCGCCAGCGCCTTGAGATGGTCTTCAGCGGCATTGGCGGAACGGAAGCCGAGCATGCGGGCGATCTCGGCACGGGTGGGCGGAAAGCCGGTGTTTTGTGCGAAGTCGTTGATCAGGCGCAGGACTTCCGCCTGGCGTGGGGTCAATTCATCCATATCGAGGCTGCTCCCGGTCAATATTCCGATGGCTGTGATTATATACAGTATCCGGTCGCCGGCAAGTGCTTCGTGCGCGGCATGGGGATGCAATCTGCGTCGCGGCGCGCACGTAACCGGAGCGCACGCCATCGCATCGAAGTGCCCCTCGCCATAATCCTGTGCATCCCGCATGCGCAGCGCACAACAGCGGTGCGCGGGCTTGCGGCAGGGGTGGCGCGAGGGTTGCAGGAAAACCCGGATTTGTGCCGATGTTGCCGTGCAAAGACATGAAATGAAAAGAGATTCGCAATCGTCGCGAGCCATCGGCACGGTTGTTGCGGAACTGACGCGCGCATTCGACAACCGGTTTATCAGCAGATGAACCGAATCGCGGCAACAACCTGGGGCGCACTGCCTCGCTAGTGATCAATTCACCATTTAAGGGGATTTTATGAATCGCAGGCACATATTGAAATCGTTGGTCGGCATCGCGTTCGGCGCGATGGCTGCGACAGCGATGGCTGCCGACACCATCAAAGTGGGCATTCTCCACTCGCTGTCGGGCACCATGGCCATTTCCGAAACGGCACTGAAGAACACCGCGCTGATGGCGATCGACGAGATCAACGCCAAAGGCGGCCTGCTCGGCAAGAAACTCGAGCCGGTGGTGGTGGACCCGGCGTCCAACTGGCCGTTGTTCGCCGAGAAGGCGCGCCAGTTGATCACCCAGGACAAGGTTGCCGTGGTATTCGGCTGCTGGACCTCGGTGTCGCGCAAATCCGTGCTGCCGGTGTTCGAGGAACTGAACAGCCTGCTGTTCTATCCGGTGCAGTATGAAGGCGAGGAACTGTCGCAGAACGTGTTCTACACGGGTGCGGCGCCCAACCAGCAGGCCATTCCCGCGGTTGAATACCTGATGGGGGCGGAAGGCGGTTCGGCCAAGCGCTGGTTCCTGCTCGGCACCGATTATGTTTATCCGCGTACCACCAACAAGATCCTGCGCGCGTTCCTGAAATCCAAAGGGGTCGACGAGAAGGACATCGAAGAGGTCTACACGCCTTTCGGTCACAGCGACTATCAGACGATCGTTGCCAACATCAAGAAATTTTCCGCCGGTGGCAAGACCGCAGTGGTCTCCACCATCAACGGCGACTCGAACGTGCCGTTCTACAAGGAACTCGGCAACGCCGGCCTGAAGGCAACCGATGTCCCGGTCGTCGCATTCTCGGTGGGCGAAGAAGAACTGCGTGGCATCGACACCAAGCCGTTGCTCGGCCACCTGGCAGCGTGGAATTACTTCATGCCGGACGTGAACGTCTTGCTGTATGCGTTCCGTGAGGACTCACGCGATCACGC
>JBDTRK010000149.1:0-7532 GCA_039931685.1 Betaproteobacteria bacterium
CACCGCTGGTTCGGTGACCGGCTGTCCGTCGGAATGTTCGGCTCGCAGAATGCTCTGATGGGAATCGTGTTCGTAAGCCGTGCGCTTCCGTTCCTGTCGTTTGATATGGTCAGTTACGCAGCGGGGCTGACGGTGCTCTCGACATGGCGCTTTGCGATCGCGACCCTCGCCGGGGTTGCGCCCGTCAGCTTTCTTCTCGCCCATTTTGGAAAGGAAATGGCAACAGGCGAATCCAACCGGATCCTGCTGTCTGTACTCGCGCTGGGCGGTTTGACTTTGATTCCAGTGATTATCGAACTGGTTCGCGAGCGTATTACCCGGCGCCGCGCCAAATCCGCGGCAAATCCGAAGTAAATGCTTCGGTGTTCTGCGTTTCGCGCAGCGCTCAGCGCGATCGAAGTCCTGCGAGGCGTGCGCAGAGAGAAAGGAGAGAAAGAGGGTCTTGCAATATAGCAATCTCCCGTCGCACTGCTACATTGCAAGAATTGACCCCGTTTTACGTTTGACCCCGTTTTACGTTAGGGCCTGCCGCATCAACCTGACTTTCCGCCGGGCAGGTTAAAAGCAACCACTCCTTTCGCCATAAAGAAACAGCCTGGAATTCAGCGGCTGTGTCCGCAGATCGTGTGCCGTCTTTCCGGAACGGCGAATTCAAGAGCAAGGATCGGGATGCCGTCCCGCATGTGCTCCGCCATGATGCCCTCACAGACAAGCCCCGAGGCCCGTCACAACCAGGAGCGTTATCATGAACACCATGCACAGCCCGCAAGACCTCGAACCGGAATTCGCCAGCGACGAAGCGCGCTGGAATGCCGTGGTCCACCGCGACCGCAACGCGGATGGACAGTTCTACTATTCGGTGCGCACCACCGGTGTCTATTGCCGGCCATCGTGCGCGGCACGTCCGGCGCTGCGCAAGAACGTGGCGTTTCACGTGACGCGCGAGGAGGCAGAGCGCGCCGGCTTTCGCGCCTGCAAACGCTGCAAGCCAGACCGGGGCGGCATCGAGGCGCTGCACGCCGCCGGCGTGGCGGCCGCCAGCCGCCTGATCGAAACCGCAGAAAAAATGCCGTCACTCGACGAACTGGCCGCGGCAGCGAACATGAGCCGCTTCCACTTCCATCGCGTGTTCAAGATGCTCACCGGCCTCACACCGAAGGCCTACGGTACGGCGCGACGTGCAACGCGCATGCGCGATCAACTGCAGCGCGCGAATTCCGTGACCGATGCAATATTCGGTGCCGGATTTAATTCAAGCGGACGCTTCTATGCCAGTGCCAGCGACGAGCTCGGCATGACCCCGACCCGCTTTCGTGCCGGGGGCGTCGGAGAAACGATCCTGTTCGCCGTGGGCGAGTGCTCGCTGGGTTCGATCCTGGTCGCGAAGACCGACCGAGGCCTATGCGCCATTTCGCTCGGCGACGATCCGCAGGCACTGGTGGAAGCGCTGCAGGACCGTTTTCCGAAAGCGCAGCTCGTCGGCGGTGACGCCGGTTTCGAACAGCTGGTCGCACAAGTCGTGGGTTTCGTGGAGTCGCCGCGCATTGGACTCGACCTGCCGCTCGACATCCGCGGCACGGCATTCCAGAAGCGCGTGTGGAAAGCGTTGCGGGAAATCCCGGCGGGCTACACGGTGAGCTATGCACAAGTCGCGCAGCGTATTGGCGAGCCGGGCGCGGTGCGCGCGGTCGCGCAGGCGTGCGGCGCCAATACGCTGGCAGTAGCCATCCCCTGCCACCGCGTCATTCGCAACGACGGCGCGCTCTCCGGCTATCGCTGGGGCGTGGAGCGCAAGCGCGCGCTGCTTGGCAACGAGGCCAGCAAATGAGCACGGTGGCCCTGGCGCTGGTGCCGTCCACATTGGGGGCCCGCATCGCCGCGATCGACTGGGCGCAGGCAGCGGCAAGCCTGAATGCGGACGGCTATGCGGTGACCGGGCCGCTGCTGACGTCGGTGGAATGCGAAGCGCTGGTTGCGCTGTATCCGCGCGATGACGCGTTTCGCAGCCGTGTGGTGATGGCACGTCACGGCTTCGGCCTGGGCGAGTACAAGTACTTCTCGTACCCGTTGCCGGATATGGTCTCGACCCTGCGCCGGGAACTCTACGGTCCCCTGGTCGGGATCGCCAACGCATGGCACGAGACCATGAGACTCGATGTGCGTTTCCCCGACGATCATGCGGCGTTCCTGAGGCGCTGCCATCGCGCCGGCCAGCGAAGACCGACGCCCCTTCTTCTGCAGTATGGCGCCGGTGACTACAACTGCCTGCACCAGGATCTGTACGGAGAGCACGTCTTTCCACTGCAGGTCGCCTTCCTGCTGTCCGCACCAGGACGCGATTTCGCAGGCGGAGAGTTCGTATTGACCGAGCAGCGCCCGCGCATGCAGACACGTCTTGCGGTTGTGCCGCTCCTGCAGGGCACGTCAGTCATATTCGCCGTTAACGACCGCCCGATGCCGGGCAAACGCGGAACCTATCGCGTGAAGATGCGCCACGGCGTGAGCCGTCTTCACTCGGGCCATCGGCACACGCTCGGTATTATTTTTCACGATGCAATGTGAGGACCGGTGTTTCTTATTGAGTGAATGGCAGAGAGGTGGCGTGTAAAATTATGCAGGCCTGGCCCATTCCTCCAGTCCTCCAGCGAACGATGCGCGGATCATGCGAAGGATCCGGGATCGCGAAGAACCCCCGATGCCGCCGCGCCTTTATAAACGCGGAACGACACTCAAAGCTTCCCGACATGGCCGCGCACTGGACAGTCGTGTCAGGCGCCAACGCGGCCCTCAAAAAAGCGATAGGCATTCCGGCCGGCTTCCTTGGCGCTGTACATGGCCTCGTCGGCCCGGCGAATCAGTGCTTCTTTGGTCATGGCTTCACCGTCGAAAACGGCCGCGCCGACGCTTGCGCCGATTTTGGCCGAATTACCTTCTCCAATCGCAATGGGCTGACGGATGCCATGGATAATTTTTTCGATGATGAGTTCGACGATTTCCCGTCGCGAAGCTGAGGCGAGCAGCACGACGAATTCGTCGCCTCCCAGGCGTCCGACGAAATCCGTCTTTCTAACCGCCATTTCCAATACCCTGGCAACCTGGATCAGGACCTCGTCCCCCGCCTTGTGGCCATAGGTGTCATTGACCTGCTTGAACCAATCCAGATCAATCATCAGCAGTGTGAAGTGGTGATTCGGATCACGGTAAGTTTCGTCCATCATCTGCTCGAGCTTTCTCTCGAATGCCAGCCTGTTGCCCAGTCTCGTCAAAGGATCGGTCGCGGCCAGCTCCTGCGCGGCGTCCTCGGCGCGCTTTCGTTCGGTGATGTCGTTTACGACGCCTTGCAGCCGCTGGTCCTCGATCGGACTCAGGACCACATTGACCCACCGTATTGGCGTACCCGGTTTCCCTTCGAGCTTGATGTCTCGTTCTACTGACGCGTTTGCAGAGATTGTTCGGCTGATCAGGGCCTGCACTGCTTCGCGATGCTCGCCGACCAGCGCGACGAACAAAGGAAGAGTGTCCTTGTAAGCTGCAGATTGGGCGACGCCAAAGAATTGTGCGAATGCCCGATTATAGGAAATCAGCAGGCCGGATTCATCGATCAAAAAAATGCCCGTTTGCGCATATTCGAAAATCGCATGGAATTTCTTCTCTTCAATTTCGATCTGGACGCGCAGGCCGCGCTCCTCGTTCAGGATATTGACCAGATAGTCGACCATCGTATTGACGTCGTTCACCAATTGGCCGATCTCGTCGGTCTCGTTGCCCCGTGGCACAACAAGCTTCTGTCCGGTCTCGGCGCGCAGCTCGTGCAGTCGGGCCGAAATCCCCGATATCGGCCGAGTGACGAAATGCCTGACGACCGCGACGACACCCAGGCCGATGAAGCCGACTTGCACGATCAGCAGCAAAGACGTGAACAAGGTAGCGCGCAATACGTTGCTGCGGATTTCCGCCGCGTCGGGAACCAGGGCGATCTCACCGACGGTCTCTGTGGAATTGAATGGCGACACGACTTTGCGCACCAGCGTGGCTGACGAAGACTGCGAAGGCGCGACAGTGGCGGGGTCGGTCACACCGGCCTTGTTGCGACGGACGAGCTGCGCGCCCCTGACGCGGATCGTTACCTCGCTAACGGTGCGGTTGCTCAGCAGTCCTTGGGCAACCTCGTCCGCAAGCTGCTTGTCCCCAAGATAGCAGGCGATGCTCACTGTGCGTTGCACAGTTTCGAGAAGCTCGTTGAGCTGCGCCTGCTGCTTGGCGCTTTCCTGCTGCCCCGCGAGCGGGATCGCTACGGCGAGAAAACCGAGCCCCACCAGGCCGACGAGTAACAGGATAACTGCCGTGGTCCGTGCGGCGATGCTGGTGCGGAATACGTTTGCCATCGTAATGCGTGCTGTCCACAAAGCCATTAGCGGGACAGGTCGAGCAAAACTTTCACTCGGGAGCTGACCTTTTTCTTGTCGACGTAGCCGATCGCGCCTTTGTTGTTGATGATGGTCTCGAGAACCTCGTCGGCATTGTCCATCTGTCGCGGCGGCGAGCCCTGACCCGAGAAAACCAGTCGGGCCCAGTACGACTGGATTTCCGGCAGTTCCTTGCCGAGCAGTGCACGATAGAACGCGGCCTTTTCGCCGCTCTCATCCACCGGCAGCGCAGCCATGCCGGAAGGCAGCTTTTTGTAGCGTCCCATGAATATATTCACGACCTCGTCACGGGTGAGTTTCTCTACGCCGTTGCCCGCGTTCGTAATCACCACGAGATCGCCCGCCGCGTGTGCGGGCCCGAGTACGAGCAATCCTGCGATCAGGACCGACGCGATAAAACGCATGGGCGGGCCCTAAAAGACAAAGTCCAGCACGAGGCTGACGATCGTGGCACGACCGTTCCAGTCGGGTTGCGCATTGCGCCAGAGCAAAGTCGCGTTATTGTCCACCTGGACCCGGTCCACCTGAAACTTCAGATCCGCGTTACGCATGAAGTCGTAGCGCGTGCCGAGGGAAATCGTGTGCTGACGGCTTTGAGTGGCGGCGAGCGCTGCCGACACCGCGTTGTCGAGTGGATTGGGTGTGGGGAAGCCCGTTTGCCCTTGGGCGCTCTTCGATCTCACGCCCGAAAGCGTCAGGTACGGCGTCCATTGTTGAATCCGGTAGCCGAGCAGAAAATAGCCGGAATCCTTCTGCGGGTAGGCGAGGGAGTGGGAGGTCAGGCGGTTGAACATGAGTTGCGCCTGCCAGGGGCCGCTTTCAAAGACGGCTCCCACCGATGCGATTTCAAGCGTCTTGCCGGCTACGGAGATATCGTCGGCGAGCGCCGCGGCTTGCGGGCTGCCGGTGCCACGCAGCGCGGAAAGCAGTGGAGCGATGGCCGGCAGCTCGTTTTTTATATTGATGGAGGTGTAGCCGAGCCGATACTGCCAGTTGCCTTTCTGGAAGTCGAGATTGGCGCCCAGTACCCGCGCGTTGAGGTTGTAATCAGCGAAGGGAGGAGAAGGGATTTGCTGGTCGGCCTTTCCCCCGTAGAGTTTGACCGATGCGATTCCGCCACCCAGTTCGTCCTTGAAGACTGCGTCGGCGCCGTCAATATGCGAGATCTGCAGTTGCCCGAAATAATCCACGGGCGGTCTTACCCAGAGGTAGGAGTAGCCGACGTGGCGCGAATCGGAGAGCAGGTACACGTCCCATCCGAGACGTCCGACGCGTGCTTTGAAGTCGGCCGTAGGCGCATAGCTGATGAACGCCCAAGTCAGCTCCGGATTGTAGTTGCCGGCATAGTCGTAGTAGCTGACCGCCTGCACCATGCCCTCGATCTCGGTCGTCGCCCGGGCGTTGACTTGCAGGCCGATCCGGGAATCGACGTCGCCGCTCCAGCTGCTATTTTTGACGCCACGCGGCTGGAGAAAGTCGCGAAGGAATTCGGCCTTGTCAGTGCTGTTGTGGGCCAGGCCCGCTGTGCCGAATCCGCTCAACGAAAAGATGCTTTCTGGCTCGAGGTCCGCAGCAAAGGACCCCAGCGGCGCCAGAAGCGCGGACACCAACAACACGGACAATGGGTGCCGAATGACGGTCACACGGTATGACCTGATTGGCGGGATTCCATTCTTGTTCTCGCGATGACCTTGGATGGTATTTTCGCATCGGAATTGATATTCCCGCCACATTTGGAATCGTGCAACGCGAGCAGGCGTACCTGTTTAGCGTGCGTAGACGTCCGGAGGGACCCCAATGATTGCACGAAGGTTACGTATCTATTTGATTATAGTATGTGCGATACCACACGTAATCTTGTCGTGAATAGCGTGAAGCGGGAAGACGCGCCCGCTCAGGCCTGCATAATTGCATAATCGAATTCCAGCGCCCTTCTCATCAACCTTCACTGCTCTCCTGCTGCACCCTCCCAAAATACGGCACTGGCTTCACCGCACGACACAGACGAGCAATTGGCCCGCCGAAAAATATCGGGACGAACCCACGCCTCCCGTTTGCCCGAGACGGCCGATAAGACGAGCAAAAGCATAGTCATTTGCATGACGAGGGGGTAGGTCAGAAGGGCCGAGATTCCAGGCAGTGCGTAAAAAGCATCAGGAATGCCCTTCGGAGCCGGGGCGTGTACAAGTCAAGGACATGGGTAGTAGTTTTTATGCTTGGCCGGCGCGCAAAGCGCGCGGACCGCTTTTAGATTCCCATATGACGCGCCGAGCAGCTCGACTCGATGGGGGGAAGTCGACGAGCACTGTTCGAGTCCCGCAGTGAGGCGCGTTGTGTGCGCCTCGCCAGGTCGAGTTGCGCAGTCGCCCCATCGAGGCAGGCAGCACAGGGTTACCTCCTCGAAGAGGAGGCGCGGCATCTGGGCGGCCTTCTTTTGATTACTTTTCTTGGCCGATCAAGAAAAGTAATCAGCCGCCGGGCTGCCCCCGGCCTCACGACCTAGTCTGGTACATCCCCACCTTTTTCTCGCTCGATTTGCAAAAACCGCACAAACTCCTCCGCCGGCATCGGCTTGTGGGCAAAGTACCCCTGGAACTCGTCGCATCCGTGCTCGCGCAGGAAATCGAGCTGTTCCTTGTTTTCCACGCCCTCGGCCACCACGGTCAGGTCCAGGCTCTTTCCCATCGTGATGATGGCCGCCGTGATGGTCTTGTCTTCGGCATTCCGCGTCAGGTCGCTGACGAACGAGCGGTCTATCTTCAGGGTATCGATGGGAAAGCGCTTGAGATAGGCAAGCGAAGAATGGCCGGTTCCAAAGTCATCGATCGCGATGCGAATGCCGGTGTCGCCAAGCGCGGTCAGCTTGGCCATCGTCGTGGCGACGTTGTGCATGATCATGCTTTCGGTGATCTCCAGCTCCAGGAATTGCGGATCCATGCGCGTATCCGCGAGGATGGAGAGAATGCTCTCGACCAGATTGCCCTCGTTGAACTGGCGCGCCGAGATATTGACCGCCACGGGAACCCGCGGGAAGCCCTGGTCCTGCCAGGCCTTGTTCTGCCGGCAGGCCGTCCTGATCACCCATTGGCCGATGGACTCGATCAT
>JBDTRK010000150.1:0-7530 GCA_039931685.1 Betaproteobacteria bacterium
CGGGCGTCGGGTTTTTCCAGTCCTGCGGATGGACGTTGGAGACGAGTTTTTGATTGTGACTGTCCCACGGCAGCACGGGTGGGCGCGTGAGTTCGTTCATCGAGAGGGCGCGGTGTGCTGTCAATGGGTGATCTCTTTCGCGAGGCGCGAGACGATCGTGTCGATACAGAGTCGATCCAGCTTGGTCTCAGAGGGTTCGTTCAACGGAGTTCTCCTGTTTTCCCCGCGCGGGCAGCACCGGCGGCGCGCGGCTCTTCGTTGTGTAGTTTGCGGCCATTCCCGGAAGCGGGAACATCCCGCTGCTCGTTCCAGAACGCGGGAATCTCGGTGCGGTAACGGCGGAATACGAGATTTGCCACCAATCCGGTCCAGCCGGTCTGGTGCGATGCGCCCAGCCCTTGGCCGGTCTCGCCGTGAAAATACTCGTTGAACAGCAGGAGGTCGCGCCAGTGCGGATCGCTCTGCAACGGACTGTCCTCCGCGAATGCCGGCACGCGGCCCATGGTGTCGCGCCGAAACAGGTTCACCAGACGCTCGGAGAGGAGCGTCGCGATTTCCTTCAGATTCATGCGCGCACCCTGCATGCACGGCACCTCGATGGTGAAATCATCTCCAAGGTAGCGGTGGTATTTTTCAATCGCCTGCACCAGCATGTAATTGGTCGGCATCCATACCGGTCCGCGCCAGTTTGAGTTTCCTCCGAACAGCCCGGAGTTCGACTCCCCCGGTACATATTCTATCAACGCCCGCCCGATTCCCGGCAGCGTGCCGAGATCACGCTGCTCGGCGTGCAGGCGCGACACCGAGCGGATGCCGTGGGGCGACAGGAACTGTTGCTCATCGAGAACGCGCGCCAGAATGCGGGGAAGCCAATCGGTGTCAACCAGTGACAGCAGTTGCTCGCCGCGAGCATTGCTGGCGACCGGGCAGCCGCTGACCTTCCGGCCATCGTAGCGACCGCGCTCGTGACGCTCCAATACCTGGCGAAAGCGCGGCACGCGCCGCAGCAGCCGCTCATCGACGATCTCGCACGCAAACATCGGGATGATGCCGACCCAGGAATACACGTCGACGCGCTTGCACGAGCCATCCGGTGTCACCACCTGGTCCTTGAAAAAGCCGTCCGCCTCGTCCCACAGCGACAGGCAGGTCGAGTCGGCGCCTGCAGCGGAATTAGCGATGGCCATGAACTGCAGGTAACACTGGATCGCGATGTCCTCGAAGTCGCGTTTTGCCGAACACAATTCGAGTGCCATGACGGTCATGTTGAGCGCGAACATCGCCATCCAACCCGTGGAATCGGCCTGTTTCAGGCTGTAGCCGGGGGGCAGCGGCTGCGAACGGTCATACACCGAGATGTTGTCCAACCCCATGAAGCCGCCTTCGAACAAATTGTGGTTGTCGGCATCCTTGCGGTTGATCCACCAGGTGTAATTCAGCAGCAGCTTGAGAAACAGGCGCTGCAGAAAGTCGTGATCGGCGATGCCGCGCTGCACGCGTTCGGCGCGAAAAACTTTCAGCGCACCGGTCGCCAGCACTGGGGGGTTGACGTCACCGAACGCCCATTCGTATGCCGGCACCTGGCCGTTCGCGTGGAGGTAATCCTCGTTGAGCAGCAGTTCGATCTGATCCTTGGCGAAGTCGACGTCGACCAGCGCCAGCGCAGCGCAGTGAAACGCCAGGTCCCACGCCGCGAACCACGGATACTCCCAAGTGTCCGGCATCGAAATCACGTCCGCGGCCTGGAAGTGACGCCAGCCGCGATTGCGGCCTAGACGCCGGCCTGGCGGCGGGGGCAGGACATCGCCGTCCTGCCAGCGCGCCACGTCGAAGTGATAGAACTGCTTGTTCCAGATCATTCCCGCGAGCGATTGGCGCAGAATATTCAAGTCATCAGCGGAAATGCCAGGCAAAAGCCCGCGGTGGAATGTCGCTGCCTCCGACTCGCGCTGGGAGAAAATCCCCTCGCCCGACTCGCTCAGGCGCGACGGCTCGCGCGCGGTAAGTGTCAACCCGATTTCGACGCTGTCTCCTGGTTCGGCGCTCAACGCGTAATGCGCTGCGAACTTGGTGCCCATCTGGTCCGGATTCACCGCGCCAGCCTCGCCGCCGACGATCAAGCGGTGGAACGCGTCCTTCACATACGGCGAAGGATTTGGCGCACCCCACAAGCGATCAAAATTGGTTTCGTTTTCGGTGAATAGCAGTTCTGCGCGCTCCTGTCCGTAAAGGCAATACTTTCCGAGCGCAGGATGCTCCGCACACACGGCCCATTGCGCACCGTCGGGTGCATCGATGCGACGCAGCACCGGCTTCTCGACTTGTTGGCCCCAGGACCAGGTGTTGCGGTACCAAAGGGTGGGGAGCAAGTGCAGCGTCGCGGCCTCGGGGCCGCGGTTGGTCGCAATAATGCGAACGTGAATTTCGTCCGGGCCCGCCTTGGCGTAGCACACTTCCACGTCCCAATAGCGGTTCTCGGCAAACACGCCGGTGTCCAGCAGGCTGTACGGCGGATCGCTGCGCGAGCGGCGTGCGTTCTCCTCCACCAGGCGGCCATAGGGGTATGCCGCCTGCGGATACTTGTAGAGATAACGCAGGAAGCTGTGCGAAGGCGTGGCGTCAAGGTAGAAGTATTGCTCCTTGACGTCCTCACCGTGGTTGCCCTGGTTGCCGGTCAATCCGAACGCCCGTTCCTTCAGGATCGGATCGCTGCCATTCCACAGCGCGAGCGCAAGGCAAAGGCGTTGCTCGGCGTCGCAGATGCCGCCCATGCCGTCCTCGTTCCATCGGTACGCCCGGCTGCGAGCCTGGTCGTGATCCAGGTGCTCCCACGCCTCGCCATGGGCGCTGTAGTCTTCGCGCACCGTACCCCACGCACGCTCGGCCAGATACGGGCCCCACAGGCGCCAATTCTCGCCACCTGCACGCTGTGCTTCCAGCCGCCGCTGTTCCGCGTTTGGTTCCGCATTGCGTTTCATTCATGATCCTTCAAGTCTTGACCTTGAAAGCATCGCGATGGTTGGTGTTCAACCGATCATTGGACGAGTCCCGGCCCGGCGTTCCTGCCGGTCGGGTGCTTACTTGCTTCCCAGCAGCGGCGAAGGCTGCAAAGTGCTCGCCTGGATGAGCCGGTCGATCTCGGCCTCCGCAAGGAGCCAATCCTCCTGCTCCCAGCCCGCCGCAAAACCGCGTTGTTCCGCTCGAAGGTAAGCGGCTTCCGCGATCATGCGTTGCCGCTCCTGCGACGAGATGACTGCGGCCGCGTCGGCGGCCGTGTTGTCCGATGCGGCTGCGTTCGTCGCAGGCTCTGCATTGACTTCGACTGCGGACTGCTTATTCGGTGACCTGTTTTTCATGGGAATCCTCATGGAGTAAGTTATGAGTGTCGGAAATGTCGATGTGCTGCCCAGGTGTGGTGTGCTGCTGGCATGCCTTCGCGCGGAGACCGATAGGCGGCCATGGACGTCCTCCCAGCGCGCTTTCCCGCAAGTCGTGGCGGAGCCGGGTGTCGCTGGTCGTCATCGACCTCGGCGCGTCACCGGCTGGACGAATTGGCCATTCACGGTTCTGTGGATCAAATCGCGGATGGGCGCCCAGCCTTTCCAGCGTGCCCGGATCGAAAATGTAGTTGCCCATGGATACATACGCGCGCCTCGGGTTTGTAGGCATCGGCGGCGGGTCACCGGGCTTCTCCCGGAACTCGGCATCGAGGTGCACGAGGAGCGACTGGGGTTTGTACTGCGCGACCACGTAGATTGGCGCAATTCCTGAATTGACCAGATTGCTGAGCACGAAATGGATGAGTCGCACATTGTTCGCGAAGGGCAGAGCCGGCTTTGCGTGGTCGGCCGTCAGCGGATGGAGCCGAGTGCCTTCACCGCCGGCCAGCACGATAACCAGAATCGTTTTCGAAACCACGTGGTCTCCCTCTCCATGCCCTTCTCTCGGAATCGGTCCCACGGGACCTTGAAGGTTTCGAGGGGAAGGTCTGCGCATTCGCGCGTTGTTCAACGGAACTATGCTGATTAGTCGTCAAACCCGGGTCGTTCTAACATCTCACTGACGAGAGTAAGCGGTTGCGGATGCGAACGAAGCGCGTCGAAGACGTGTCAGCGCGCCAGGCGAACCGAGCAATGCGGCGCCGAGCAGGGATTGTGCGTTCATGCGGCTTTCTCGTTGGAAATTTCGAATGATGGGTTTGTTAGAAAAGCACTGCCATCCACGACCAAGATGCAACCGTCCATGTTCGCGTCTCCACGCGAGCTTCGCGCCCGCGGCGTGCAACTGGCGGCTTCTTTTACGTTAACAACGGAATCCAGGCATGGAGCATGGCAGCGAGAAGTCCCTTCCGCCCGTGGTAATGCCCTCTTGTCCAGTGCGCAAGGTGCTCAGGGGCCAGAAGGCGCTGGTGACCGGCGCCAACTCCGGAATTGGGAAGGCCGTCGCGATACGGCTCGCCGAAGAGGGTGCGGACGTAGTCGTGAACTTCGTTGCCGGCGAAGCGCAGGCGCAGGAAGTGGTGGAGGAAATCACGGCCGGAGGTGGTAAAGCCATCGCTGTCCAGGCCGATGTCTCGAAAGAGGATCAGGTTACGGCGATGTTCAAGACGATGTTCACTGCATTCGGCACCATCGACATTCTCGTGAACAATGCCGGCCTTCAGCGCGATGCCCGCTTCGAAGAGATGACTCTCGATCAATGGAACACCGTCATCGGTGTCAACCTTACCGGCCAGTTCCTGTGCGCGCGTGAAGCGGTGCGGGAGTTCAAACGGCGCGGTGTCGTGCCTGAGGTTTCCTGCGCGGCGGGCAAGATCATTAGCATGAGTTCCGTCCACGAGGTGATTCCGTGGGCTGGACACGTGAACTACGCGGCCTCCAAGGGGGGCGTGATGCTGATGACCAGGAGCATTGCCCAGGAGGTGGCCCCTTACCGCATCCGAGTCAACAGCGTTTGTCCCGGGGCAGTTCGCACCCCCATCAACACGACCGCGTGGAGCACCCTGGAAGCCTACGACGAACTCATGAAGCTGATTCCGTACAAGCGCATCGGGGAACCGGGTGACGTCGCCCGTGCGGTGGTCTGGCTCGCTTCGGACGACGCGGATTACGCCAACGGCATCAGCCTGTTCATCGACGGCGGCATGACGCTATACCCCGGCTTTTCCACAGGCGGCTGAGCGGCGAGCGTTCGGCGCCGCTGACCCGGATTCAACTCAGGGAGGCACTGATGGCAGCTTCGTACAAGCCGATCGAGAATTACGGCATGGTGGGAGACATGCCCACCGTCGCGATGATTGCCACCGACGGGTCGGTCGACTGGATGTGCCTTGCCCGCTTCGATTCGCCCAGCGTTTTCGGTGCGTTGCTCGATGCCGATAAAGGCGGCCACTTCCGCATTGCCGCGGCGAGCGCTGACGTCACCAACAAGCAGTTCTACTGGCCGGAAACCAATGTGTTGGTGACGCGCTTTCTCTCGCCGAAAGGCGCCGCGGAGCTGACTGACTTCATGCCGGTCGGCAGCGCAGCCAACGGGCGCGCCGCCGGCCAGCTCATCCGCAGGCTGACCGCGATGCGTGGTGATATCGAGTTCCGCATGGCGTGTTCTCCAGCGTTCAACTACGCGCGTGACCGGCACAAGACTGAAATTAGCCCTGATGGCGCGTGTTTTTGCCGGCCTGCACTACGCCGATGACAATCCGGCGTACATCACCGGCGTGGCCTGCGCCGACGGCAGCCGCTACCGGGCCGACAGCGTGATCCTGGCGGCCGGCGCCATGAGTTCGCCGCGCCTGCTACAGGACCATCTCGAAGCCAGCGGGCTGGGTGAGCGCCTGCCCTCGGCCGCGCTGGTGGGCGCCAATTTCAAGTTTCACCTCAACAGCGCTCTGCTAGGCTTCTCGCCCTTCAAGAAAAGCGATGTACTGCGCAAGACGGCGATTTTCTTCAACGAGCGGTTTCCCCACAGTACGGTGCAATGCCTGGGCTGGATGGACGGCGGGATACTTGCCACCCAGTTGCCGGCGGCCGTGCCGCAGTTCATCGCCATGGCGATGGGCGCGCGCGCCTGCGGCTTCTTCGTCACTATCGAGGATGGATCCCATCCGGCGAACCGCATCGTCTCCCGCGGCGGCCACGGCGGCCTGCCGGTACTTGACTACGAATTCGGGCGCCTGCCACCGGCCCAGGCCGAACACCAGAACGTGATACAGGCCTTCGAGGGTGCATTACGCACGGCTGGCATGCTGGGGGTCTCCCGCCATGTGGGCCTGGCCGGCACCGCCCATGCCCTGGGCAGCCTGGTAACCGGCGCCGACCCGCGGACCTCGGTCGTGGACGCGAATGGCCGCGTGCACGGCATGCGCGGCCTCTACGTCGCCGACGGCAGCGTGCTGCCGCGCACCAGCCGGGTCAATCCGGCGCTCACCATCTACGCCTGGGGCCTGCGCCTGGGCGCCCACTTGACCAAAGGAGCACGTCAATGAACCTGCAACTTCCAGCAGATCGTCCCAACTCCGGCCGAATTCTGATCGGCGGCCTTGCTGCCACGATTGTCCTAACGTTGATGACGGTCAGCCCATGATGGGGAAGGGTTTATTCATGGGTGCCATGCCGGCCGCTGTCGCCTCATTGCTGGGGCATCTCGCGTTTGGATTGATCCTTGGATTGATCGTAGGCTTGCCGCAGTCAATCCATGAGAACAGACCGTGATACCGACGCATCTGCCTGACGGCATCCGCCTCGGCCGCGAAATCTGCGGCGATCTGCAAGAGGCCGAGCGGCGCGAATGGTGGCTCGCCAACCGGAACGGTGCCTATGCCGCCGGTACTCTGGCCGGCAATCTCACCCGGCGCTACCACGGCCTGTTGCTGGTGCCGCTCGCGCCTCCGCTGGGCCGTTTCCTGGTGCTCGCCAAGGCCGACGCCACCCTGAGCGATGGAGAGTGGGAGTGGCCGCTGTTCACGAACCGCTGGGCGGACGGCAGCGTAGCGCCCGCGGGCCATGTGCACATCGAATCGTTTGTGCTAGAGGGACGGTTGCCGGTGTGGCGTTTCGCCATTGGCGACATCCGCGTCGAGCAACGCATCTGGTTGGAGCGCGAGCGCAATGCCGTCCATGTGGCGTGGCGCCGATTACCCGGTGGGCCCGCGCGTGCCATGGAGCTGCGCGTGGCGTTGCTGGTGAACGCCCGGGATCATCACGGCGTGACCCGGGCTGGCGCCTTTGCGCCCCAGCTCATCGCGGACGGGCAACTGCTGCAGGTCACGCATCCCGGCTGGTTCCAATTGAACATCCGGGCGCAGCACGGCAGTTATCATGTTGATCCCGTCTGGATCGAGCGGTTTGATCTGCCGCTGGAGCGCGAACGAGGCCTGGAGGATCAGGACAATCATCTGCGCGTCGGGCAGCTGCATTTGCGTTTGGAGGGCAGCGACTGGTCGGGTTTCACCGCCGCCCTCGACGCTGACCAGACCAGCACGCTGGCAGAGTCCCTGGCGCTGGCGAGGAAGCAGGAAGGCGATCAGTTGGC
>JBDTRK010000151.1:0-7498 GCA_039931685.1 Betaproteobacteria bacterium
CCAGGCCACCACACCAACGCCATTGATCATGGTGGTGTGCGAATCGGTGCCCACCAGCGTGTCGGGATAATAGACGCCGTCTTTGGAATGAACGCCGCGTGCAAGGTATTCGAGATTGACCTGGTGCACGATGCCCACGCCGGGGGGCACGACCTTGAATGTGTCGAAGGCCTGCATGCCCCACTTCATGAACTGGTAACGCTCCTTGTTGCGCTGGAATTCCAGCTTCATGTTCAGGTCGAGCGCATCCTTCGTGCCGTAGTGGTCGACCTGCACCGAGTGGTCGACGACCAGATCAACCGGGACCAGCGGCTCGATGACTTTCGGATTTTTGCCCATCCGGGCCGCCACGCCGCGCATGGCGGCCAGGTCGGCGAGCAGCGGCACGCCAGTGAAATCCTGCAATACGATGCGCGCCACCACAAATGGGATTTCCGCGGTGCGCGCGACGTTCGGCGCCCACGCGGCGAGCTGGCGGACATGCTCTTCGGCGACTTTCTTGCCGTCGCAATTGCGCAGCACCGATTCGAGCACGATGCGGATCGACACCGGCAAACGCGAAATCTTGCCGATGCCGGCTTGCTCCAGCGCTGGCAGGGAGTAGAACTTACCCTTTTTGCCTGCGCCGGGAGAGAACTCTTTGAGTGTGTTGAACAGGTTGTGGGTCATGTTGACTTCTCCAGGAAGAAATTCGTCAGTTGGCGCAGGCGCCGAGCCGCAGTCCGTTGATGATGTCGAGTATTGGCGAAACTGCAGTGTCGCCTTCCTTTTGTACATTTTGCGTATCGGAGTAGGTGGCCGCGGCGGCCACGATACGGCCGCTGACCCGGGCGGGTTTGCCGCCCAGCCGGCATGAGCCCGAATACTCGCCGCGCCCGCCATGCCACTCCATTTTCCAGTCTGGACAGGTGCTTTTCTCTTCGCGCGACAGGAAGCCGTTCACCGGCGACAGCGGATCGGCGATGTCGGACGCAGTAATGCAGAAGCGGCCGATGAGGTTGGCCGCCATGCCGCCGGAACGTGTGAATTCCCAGGTGCCAGGCTGCATCGGGTTGGAGTCCGCGCGTGCGGGAAGCGCGGCGCAGAGTACGAGCAGCAGCGGGGCGGCGGTTCGCATCGACGGGTCAGATGACCATCATGTCCACGAATTCGTTGACCGGTGTCGCGGCCAGTTTTTTCGGATCGAGGCATAGTTCCAGGATTGCCTTTTGCTGCTTGGCCGGGAAGCGCCGCGCCAGATTGGTCTTGAATTTTTCCACCAGGACCGGCATGCCTTCCTTGCGCCGGCGTTGGTGGCCAATCGGATATTCGACCACGATTTCCTTGAGTTTCTTGCCGTCGGAAAATTCGACGGTCAGCGCATTGGCGATCGAGCGTTTCTCCGGATTGTGGTAGTCCGCAGTGAATTTCTTGTCTTCCACGCAAACGATCTTGTCGCGCAGTCTGTCGATGAGCGGATCCTTGGCCACGGCATCCTCGTAGTCGCCGGCGGTGAGCCGGCCGTACAGGATGGGCACCGCCACCATGTACTGGATGCAATGGTCGCGGTCGGCCGGATTGTTCAGCGGGCCTTTCTTGTCGATGATGCGGATGCAGGCTTCGTGCGTGCGGATGGTGATCTTGCGGATGTCTTCCGGTTTCTTGCCAAGCTTGTGCAATTCCTGGCGAATCTGCATGGCGGCTTCCACCGCAGTCTGCGAATGGAATTCGGCCGGGAAGGAAATCTTGAACAACACGTTCTCCATGACGTAACTGCCGTAGGGGCGCTGGAACTTGAACGCGTTGCCCTTGAACAGCACGTCGTAGAATCCCCAGGTCTTGGCGCTCAGCACCGATGGATAGCCCATCTCCCCGGTCTTCGCGATCAGCGCCAGGCGTACGGCCCGGCTGGTCGCGTCACCCGCAGCCCAGCTTTTGCGCGAACCGGTGTTGGGCGCGTGACGATAGGTGCGCAGGCTCTGGCCGTCGACCCACGCCAACGACACGGCGTTGATGATTTCGTCGCGCGTAAGACCGAGCATCTCGGCGACCACCGCGGTCGAGGCGACCTTGACCAGGACGACATGGTCCAAACCGGCCTTGTTGAAACTGTTCTCCAGCGCGATGCAGCCCTGGATTTCGTGTGCCTTGATCATCGCGGTCAGCACGTCCTGCACCGTCAGCGGCTTCTTGCCGGCGGACAGGGCATTGCGCGACAGCCAGTCCGCGGTGGCGAGAATGCCTCCCAGATTGTCCGACGGGTGCCCCCATTCGGCGGCGAGCCAGGTGTCGTTGAAATCCAGCCAGCGGATCATGGTGCCAATGTTGAAGGCGGCCTGGATCGGATCGAGCTGGAACGCCGTGCCCGGTACCTTGGCGCCGTTGGGCACCACGGTTCCGGGAACCACCGGGCCCAGCAGCTTGGTGCAGGCGGGATACTCCAGCGCTTCGAAGCCGCAGCCCAGCGTGTCGATCAGGCAATAGCGCGCCGTCTCGTAGGCTTGCTTGCTGGTAATTTTGTATTTGGTGACATAGTCGACGATGTCGGTGAGGACCTGGTCGGGCTTCGGGCGGACATTGGAAATGTGGGCGGACATTTTGGTGAACAGTGAATGGTAATTGGTAGAAGGTGGAAGAGTGGGAAGTGAAGGGGCAAAGGATGAACGGTTTCCTACCTTGTCGCTCTTTCGCACTTCATTTTCTTTTCTCGATCGGCACCCATTTAAGGTTCTCTGGACCGGTGTAGTTGGCGCTCGGGCGAATGATCTTGCCGTCCTGGCGTTGCTCGATGACGTGCGCAGCCCAGCCCGAGGTGCGGCTGATGACGAAGATCGGCGTGAACATGGCTGTGGGCACGCCCATCTGGCTGTAGCTGACCGCGGAGAACCAGTCCAGGTTCGGAAACATCTTCTTTTCGCTCCACATCACCGACTCGATGCGCTCGGCTATGTCGAACAGATTCTTGTCGCCGGTTTCGTCACATAATCCGCGAGCCACTTCTTTGATCACCTGGTTGCGCGGATCGCCGATGGTATATACCGGGTGGCCGAAGCCGATGACGATTTCCTTGTTGGCGATGCGCCGTTTGATGTCTTCCTCGGCCTGCGCCGTCGAGTGGTAACGCTGCTGGATTTCGTAGGCGACTTCGTTGGCGCCGCCATGTTTGGGGCCGCGCAGTGCGCCGATACCGCCGGTGATCGCGGAATACATATCCGATCCGGTTCCGGCAATGACGCGGCACGCGAAGGTGGATGCGTTGAACTCATGCTCCGCATACAGGATAAGCGACGTATGCATGGCGCGTTCCCACAGTGCCGACGGCTCCTTGCCATGCAGAAGGTGCAGGAAGTGCGCGCCGATCGAATCGTCGTCGGTTTCGGTTTCGATGCGCTTGCCGTTGAAACTCCAGTGGTACCAGTACAGCAGCATCGAGCCGAACGACGCCATCAGGCGGTCCGCGATGTCGCGCGCACCATTAACGTTGTGGTCGTCTTTTTCGGGAATGACGGTGCCCAGCGCGGAGCAACCGGTGCGCAGCACGTCCATGGGATGCGCGGACGCCGGAATCCACTCGAGCACGGCCTTGACGTTGGCGGGCAGCCCGCGCAACGCCTTGAGCCGGCGCTTGTAGTTGGCAAGTTCGGCCTTGGTGGGCAGCTTTTCGTGCACCAGGAGATAGGCGATCTCCTCAAATTCGGCGGTCCCTGCGAAATCGAGGATGTCGTAGCCGCGGTAATGCAGGTCGTTGCCGGTGCGGCCAACCGTGCACAATGCCGTGTTGCCGGCTGTCACCCCGGACAGGGCCACGGATTTCTTGGGTTTGGGCACAATTGTCGCGGTATCACTCATTTTCCTTTTCCCCTTGCGAACAGCTCGTCGAGCTTGGTTTCGTAGTCGTGATAACCGAGATACTGGTACAGCTCGGCGCGCGTCTGCATCATCGGAATCAGGTTCTTCTGCGTGCCTTCCTTGCGGATGGTCTGGTAGACCTTCAACGCGGCGGCATTCATGGCGCGGTAGGCCGAGCAGCAGTACAGCACGATGTCTACATCCGCAGAGCCGAGTTCGTCAGTCGTGAACAGCGGCGTGTGGCCGAATTCGGTGATGTTGGCGAGGATCGGCACCTTAACGGCGCTCTTGAACTGCCGGTACATAGGCAGTTCGGTCATGGCTTCCGGGAAAATCATGTCCGCGCCCGCTTCAACATAGGCGCAGGCGCGGTCGATCGCTGCGTTAAGTCCTTCGACGGCCAGCGCATCGGTGCGCGCCATGATGACGAAACCGGCGTCGGTCCGGGCGTCGACCGCGGCCTTGATCCGGTCGACCATTTCCTCCTTGCTGACGACCTCCTTGCCCGGGCGGTGTCCGCAACGCTTGGCGCCGACCTGGTCTTCCATGTGCACCGCGCCCGCGCCGGCCTTGAGCATGGAACGTACGGTGCGCGCGATATTAAATGCGCTGCCCCAGCCAGTATCGATGTCGACGAGCAGCGGCAGGGAGGTGACCTCGGTGATGCGGCTGACGTCGGTCAGCACGTCCTCCAGGGTACTGATGCCGAGGTCAGGCATGCCCAGCGAATTGGCTGCCACGCCGCCGCCAGACAGATAAAGTGCCTTAAAGCCGGTGGCCTCGGCCATGCGCGCCGTGTAGGCATTGATCGCGCCGATCACTTGCAGCGGTTTTTCTGCGGCGACGGCGTCACGGAATTTCCGACCTGCACTGGTTGGCATGCTGTTAGTTTCCTCGGGAAGTTTCCTGCGGCGCCGTCGCGGCGTCTGTGGTCCGAACGCGTAGCCCAGAAGTCCGGTTTATTTCAACAGGTGTTTGATGGCGTCGCGTTCTTCTTCCAGTTCCTGGAGCGTTGCGTCCATTTTCGAGCGGCTGAAGGCGTCGATCTCGAGGCCCTTGATCATTTGATACTTGCCGCCAGCGCAAGTAACGGGAAAGCCGTACATCACGCCTTCCGGAATCCCATAGGAGCCGTCGGAGGCAAAACCCATGGTGACCCATTTGCCGTTCGTGCCCATGACCCAGTCGCGCACGTGATCGATCGCCGCATTGGCCGCCGAGGCAGCGGATGACAGGCCGCGTGCCTCGATGATGGCCGCGCCACGCTTGCCGACTGTGGGAATGAACACGTCCCGGTACCAGGTCTCGTCATTGACGACTTTCGGCGCCGGCTGGCCGCCGATGGTGGCGAAGCGGTAATCCGGATACATGGTCGGCGAGTGGTTTCCCCAGACCACCAGTTTGTCGATTGACTCGACGGGCTTGCCGGTTTTGGAGGCGAGTTGGGAGAGCGCGCGATTGTGATCGAGACGCAGCATCGCGGTGAAATTCTCGCGCGCCAGCCCGGGCGCGGACTTCATGGCGATGTAGGCATTGGTGTTGGCGGGGTTGCCCACCACCAGGATTTTCGCACTGCGCTTGGCGACTTCATCGAGTGCGCGGCCCTGGCCCGTAAAGATGGCGCCATTGGCCTCGAGCAAATCTTTGCGTTCCATGCCCTTGGAGCGAGGACGTGCGCCGACCAGCAGTGCAACGTCGATATCGCGGAAGGCCACTTTCGGGTCGGAGGCCGCGACCATGCCCGCGAGCAGCGGGAAGGCGCAATCGTCCAGCTCCATCATCACGCCCTTGAGCGCGGCCTGCGCCTTTTCGTCCGCGATTTCCAGCATCTGCAGGATGACCGGCTGGTCCTTGCCCAGCATTTCGCCGCTGGCAATGCGAAACAGCAGGCTATAGCCAATCTGGCCGGCGGCGCCGGTGACTGCAACTCGGAGGGGTACTTTCATCAAGAGGGACTCCTGCGTAGGGTGGACGAGCGCGCGTCTGCAAAAAATACGAACTCATCCGGGCCGTACGGGTCTTTGGAGAGTAGCGCAGGACAGCGCGGGCTGCTCGGGTTTCCCAGCCATGATAGCGAAGCGGCTCGATCGATGTCAATTCACTCTTATATCTTATAAAAGACATCTGTTTTGTGGACGGCGGGCCCGTCCCTGTGCTAAAAATCAAGCCGCGACATGAAGATCTCCGACAACGTTTCTACCCCCGCATTCCAGCCGCTCTACCGGCAGATCAAGACTCTGATCACCCAGAGCCTGGTGAGCGGCGAATGGCGTCCGGGAGATCTCATTCCCAGCGAGATCGAACTCGCCAGCCGGTTCAGCGTCAGTCAGGGCACGGTACGCAAGGCCATCGGTGAACTCGCCGACCAGAATCTGCTGGTGCGCCAGCAGGGCAAGGGTACTTTCGTCGCCTCGCACTCCGAGGAGCGAAGCCAGTTTCCGTATTTACGCATTACGCCGGATCGCGGCGCGCTCGACGATGTGACCGCCACGCTGCTCGACTGTCGCAAGGTGAAACTCGATGCCGCGTCAGGGAAAAAACTTGGGTTGGCCACCGGGTCCGGCGCTTTCCTGGTTGCGCGATTGCTATCCATCGCCTCAAGGAAGGCGATCTACGAGGAAATCCGTCTGCCCGCGACACGATTCAAGGCATTGTCGGCGCAGATCATCGAGCGACATCACTGCATGATGTACAGCATGTACGAAACGCAGTTCGACGTGCGCATCCTGCATGTGGAAGAACAGATCAAGGCGATAGCCGCCGAACGCGCGGTGGCCGGTCAACTTGGCATTGCCGAGGCAACGCCGCTGCTGGTCATTGAGCGCATAGCCTATACTTACGCCGACAAGGCAGTGGAATTGCGCCGCAGTTATTGCAGCACCAAAGAGCATCATTACCGTAACCGCATCGTCTGAGCGCCGCTTTCTCCTGGAATCCCGATGATTTTCCGCAAACGTCCGAAATACCTCGACTTGTTCCGCATCCGGCTGCCACTGCCCGGCCTCGTATCTATTCTTCATCGCGTCAGTGGCGCCACGCTGTTCCTGTTCGCCCCTGTGCTGCTTTATCTGCTGCAGGAGAGCCTGCGCTCGCCGGCAAGTCACGCGCACTTCGTGACCCTCACCGGCCATTGGCTGGTCAAGCTGTTCCTGATTGGCATGCTGTGGTCTTTTCTTCACCATTTTTTCGCCGGATTGCGCTTCCTTCTGCTCGATATTGATGTCGCCGGCGACCTCGGTCCGGCGCGCGCGCTGAGTGCAGTGGTACTGGTCGTCAGCCTTGCACTGACGGCGATTTTGGGAGCATGGCTGTGGTAAAGCGCGTTGTGACAGGTGCCCATTACGGGCTCAAGGATTGGTTGGCGCAGCGAGTTACCGCGCTGGTCATGTCCGTATACGTGATCGGATTCGTTGGCGTTCTGCTGGTATGTCCGCCCCGCGACTACGAAGGTTGGCGTTCCCTGTTTGCTGGGCAGGTCATGCGCATCGCGACGCTGGTTTTTTTCCTCAGCCTGTTCTGGCACGCATGGCTTGGCATGCGTGACATTCTGATGGACTACATCAAACCCACCGGCGTGCGCCTCGGCCTCGAGGTCGCAGTCGTGCTGGTCCTGGCCGGCTACGCCGTCTGGGCTGTTCAGATCCTCTGGAGTCTCTGACACATGGCCATC
>JBDTRK010000152.1:0-7402 GCA_039931685.1 Betaproteobacteria bacterium
TGTCGACCTGCGGCTGGTAGATCAGGAACGTGCGGCCGTTGCCGGTCACCTGCACCGGCCACGGCGATGCCGCGTCGGCCTGTGGCGCGGGAGTCGCCGCGCCGAGCTCGTTGACTTCATTGGCGGAAAGAGCGGGTGCCGACGACAACGCCGTCAGCAACGTGACTGCGAAAATCCTGGAAAGCTTGCGCATGGCCTGCCCTCCTCCATGTTTGGCGCCTGCTACGTCGAGATGACGCGGCACCTGTGCATCTCAACGGCAGTATGGGCGCGACGTTGACCAAGTGGGGAGGAGGATTTTGTCACGCACAGTAACGCCGCATGGCAGCATCCCGGTACCGAGGCGCTCGCCTTGCCGCCGGATCGACGCGGTTTGCAGATAACTAGCGGACGTCCCCTCCAGAACGGCCCCCGGCGCCTGTGCAGCCGGGGAACGCGGCTCAGAGCGACTGCAGATAGGTGGCAAGAGAGAAAATTTCGTCGTCAGTGAGGTCTTTGATCACGCCATGCATGATCGGAGAATCGCGCTGCTTCAGTTGGATCATCGTCAACTGTCGGGACAGGTATTGCCCCTGCTGGCCCGCCAGCCGCGGGAAAATCGACAAGCCCTCCGCATTCGCGCCGTGACAGGCGGCGCAGGGCAGAATCTTGCGTGAAGTGTCGCCCATCTCGAACAGCGCCTTGCCAGCTGCGATCACCGACGCATCCCCCGGCTTGCCGGGGCCCGGCTTCTGGGTGGAATAGAAATCGGCCAGGGCCTTGATAATGTTGTCGTTCAACACTGCCGCAATACCCCACATATAGTCGTGAGCCTCCTGGTCGCCGCGACTCTTGTCACGGAAAGATCGGAGCTGCCCTTCCAGATACGCCGCATGCTGACCCGCGAGTTGAGGGTAAAGCGGGAATTCGCTCCGGCCTTCAGGCCCGTGGCAGTTGCTGCAGAGGTAAGTTGCGAGTCGCTTTGCGCCTTGGCGATCAGACTCGTCCACGCCATGTCCCTGGGAAAAGGCGCTCGCCGAGCACGCCAGCGCCAAGACGGCGAACATGCCCCTGAAAAACCCGGTGTGCAACCTTGTCATGTCAACCCTCCCACAGTTGTATGAAAACGCTTCACTGCCCCATCGGGCAAGGCTAGCGCAGACCGGATTGCCAGTTATTGATATGGGTCAATACAGCGGCGAGCCCGCCGACCATGCGAAGCATGGCTAAGGTAAAACCGCTGAGGCGTGCGCTGGACTCAGTGCCCGCTCAGGGGCACGACCTGCGCGTCTCTCAGCGTCACGAAACGGAATCCCGCATCGAGAAGCGCCTGCAGGCCGGTGGCGAGGCCCTTGCCGGTGTCCGACGCGGGCCGGTTCATGTGCGCGATGATGATATCGCCGCTGCGCACCTTGTTCATGCGGCCGACGATCTGCTTCTGCGTCAGCGTTGCGCCGTTGTCGGCGTTGACCGAGAAGCCTGCGACCTTGTAGCCCATGGCTTCGATGGCTTTCAGCGCATCCGGATCGTATTCCCCGGTCGCGCCGCGATACCAGCGCGGCGCAATCCCGGTGGCGGCTTTCACCGCGTCGGCGCCGCCTACGACTTCACGCCGCAATTGCTTCAGGTCCGCGACCCCGGCCAGCCCGTATACGTTTCGGTTGGTGCCGATGACCGCCGGCACATGGTTGGCTCCATGGTCTTCGATGTCGAACAGGTCGGCATGCGCCTTGAGCAACGCCAGGGCTTGCGGATTGCGCCGGATCCAGAGCCGGGTGGCGAAGACCGTAGTCTGGACGCGATGCGCGATCAGGAAATCGATGAGTTCCGCATCGAAGCCGCCGCCGCAGGCGTCCAGCGTCAGCGCCACCACCTTGTCCTGCAGGCCGGCCGGCAGGGAAAGCTCCTGGTGCAATTCCACGGGCTGGACTTCGGCCGCAGCCAGGCACGGCAGTAGCAAGGCGAACACAAGGAATACAGGTTTCATGGAAGCTTTAACGCGCATCGACCCATTCCGTTGAGCCTTCAGTGCAGGACTCGCAGCCACAGGTACCCCCAGGCGATCGCCAGCGTAGCCAGGGTGACCGGCACGCCGGTCACGGCATGGCGTTTCCAGTCGATATGCACACCCCGCCCGCGCGCCACATCCACCACGATGATGTTGGCAATGCTGCCCACGATCAGCAGGTTGCCCGCCAGCGTGCTGGCCAGCGCCAACAGCGGACCGGCCAGTTCATGCGTGGCCACCGGCAGCAGCAGCATGACCGCGGGCACGTTGGAGACGATATTTGACAGCACGAAACTGGAGACGAACAGCGCGAAGGGCTGATGCATATCCACACCACCCGCCGCCACGCGCTCGACCAGCTGTTGCATGAGCCCGGATTTCTCCAGCGCGTGGTTGACGACGAACAGGCCGATGAACAGCACCAGCAACTGCCAGTCGACCAGGCCGAGCATTTTGCGCGAATGCAGGTGGCGGCTCATCATCAGCACGCCGGCCGCCGTCAGCGCGACCACTTCGCGCGGCGCCGGCGCGAACAGGAACAGGATGAAAACCACCGCCGCGACCAGCAAGCCCTTGCCGGTCTGCCAGCGGTCAACTCGCGGGGCCGGCTCGACGTGCGCGGGCACTGCATCGGTCGCCGCGTCGTCCGCATCGAGCATCCAGCGACCGTTGCTGCGCCAGGCGATCAACGCCCACACCACGAACAGCCCGAGCAGCACGGGAATGGCCGCATCCAGCAGATAACCGGCGAAGGAAAGTTTCAGTTTTTCGCCGATCAGCATGTTCTGCGGGTTGCCGATCAGGGTCAGTGCCGAGCCGACGTTGGCGCTGCAGGCCAGGGCGAGCAGGAAGGGCACCGGATTGAGGCGGCGCGCCAGGCAGACATCGATCAGCACCGGCGCCATGGCCAGACAGACGACATCGTTGCTGAACACCGCCGACAGTGCCGCCACGATGACGATCAGCGCCGCCAGCAGCTTGGGTGGCGTCAGCGGCAGATGGCCGGTCTTGTGGGTGACCCAGGTATAGAAGCCGCCCATGCGCAGTTGCGCGGAGAGCACCATGAAGGCGAACAGCAGGATCAGCGTCGGCGCATGCATTGCGCCCCAGGCCTCCTCGAGGCTCAGTGCGCCGACACCGATCAAGGCGATCGCGCCGAGCAGCGCGATGCCGGTGCGATCCAGCGACAGGAACGGCAGCCCACCCAGGATCATGCCCAGGTACACCACCACGAAAATTGCCAGGATCGTCATTTCCATCGTCAAGCCTTGCGGGTCGGAATTGGGTTCAGTTCGTAATGGCCGCGCGAATCGGGCGGCCGGGATGCAAGTCGCGGCGCGGTACGCCGCCCTCGACCACCGCCACGCCGCCGACCAGCACGTACTTCACGCCGGAGGAAAACTGCGCCGGCCGCTCGAACGTGGCCACGTCGATGATGCGCTCGGGATCGAACAGGGTCAGGTCGGCGTCCGCGCCAAGGCGGATGCGCCCCTTCTTGCGCATCGCCGGCACGCGCTCTTCCAGGCGTTGCGCCGGCATCAGCGTCATCTTGCGCAGGCCGTCCATCAGGCTGATGACCTTCAACTCGCGCACATAGCGCCCGAGCACACGCGAGAACGTGCCGGCCGAGCGCGGATGCCCTTGGCCCTCGGCCACGTCGAAGCCGTCGCTGGCGATCATGGTCAGCGGACTGGCGACCGCTGCCGTGACGATTTCCTCGGTGTTGGCGTGGATCAGCACCAGGCCGCCCTGCTCGCGGTACTTACGGAAGGTCTGCGCGGTCAGGCGCTCGCCGGTCGCCGACCATTGCAGCTTCTGGTACTCGGACTCGGGCTTGTCGTACCAGTTGTCGAACAGGAAGGATTCGATGCGGGTCGCGCCGGCCGTGTACGGATAGCACTCGGTGGTGATGTCCACGCCGTGCGATTGCGCCTGCGCAATGATGTCGAGCATGCGCGGCGTGGATTGCTGGCCGCTGCTCTGGATGTGCGCGATGTGCACCGGCGCGCCGGACACCGCTGACAGCGCGATGACTTCCAGCAGCCCCTTCTCGCGATCGGCGCCCTCGCCGGCGGCGCTGGATGCGCCGCGCACGTGGACATGCGTGAATGCATGGTATTTCGCAGCGATCCGGTAGACCTCCAGCAACTCCCACTCGGTGGCCGCCGGCGTGTAGACGATGCCCATGCCGACCGCCACGGCGCCGCGCTGCAGGCCATGCTCGATGTGCTGTTTGATATCCGCCAGGTCATTGCCGGTCAGCGCGCCCTTGGCGCCCGGCCCCTTGGGCAGGAATTCGCCGTCGTCGTGCTTGACCTGCATGCGCACCGGCACATGGCCGATGGCGGCGCCGTAATGGATGGGTTCGCGACCTTCGTGCTCCGCATACCAGCGGTCGATGTCGGCAACGCCGATTTCCAGTTCCAGCGATGCAGTGACACCGTCCATCGCCTGGTAGAGATGGCTTTCCGGTTTGGTGCCGTGCCAGTGCAGATCGATGAATCCGGGTGCGACCACCAGGCCGGTCGCGTCGATGGTGCGCTTGCCGTTCAGCGGACGATCGGTGATCAGGCCGATCACCCCCTCGGCAATGCCGATGTTGCGTACGGCATCGAGCCCCGACTCCGGGTCCATGACGCGGCCGTGCTCGATCACCACGTCGAACAGCGGATCGTTCGCGTACCCCGATCCCGCCGCCACCATACCCACGACCAACGCGCACCACAGCGCGTGCTTCCCGCCCCGCATTTTTTCCATGCTCCTTTGAACCACCTCCGGCAACTGGCCAGATGGTAAGCGACACGGGCATCCGTGGATAGTGTCTCGCGTGAGCGACGACAGGCTCTACAATGGCCGTCTCACTTCGGACAGGAAACGAGCATGTCAAATGCGTTGAATTCCGCGCAGATCGCGCAGTATCAGGAGCGTGGCTATGTTTTTCCGCTGCCGGCCCTTACGCCTGCGGAGGCGGCCGGGTATCGCCAGACCATCGAGGATTTCGAGCGCGGCAGCGGCCTGGTCGCTGGACGCGTCATCCGCAACAAGGGGCATCTCAAACTCACCCGTTTATATGAATTGATCTTTCATCCGCGCGTGCTCGACGCCGTCGAATCGATACTCGGCCCGGACATCCTGTGCTGGGGATCGAGCCTGTTCGTCAAGGAGGGCAACGACCCGGGCTTCGTGGCCTGGCACCAGGATTCGTATTACTGGGGGCTGGAGCCCGACGATGTCGTCTCGGCGTGGATCGCGCTTTATCCCAGCACGTTGGAGAATGGCGCGATGCGCGTGATTCCTGGCAGCCAGACCCTGCCGCCCCTGTCGCACCGCAAATCCGCCGCGCAAAGCGCGAACATGTTGTTCACACATGAGGAACTCGCCGACGACGTCGACGAATCGAAGGCCGTGGACATCACCCTCGCCCAAGGCGAGATGTCATTGCACCACATCAAGATCCTGCACGGCTCGCCGCCCAACCGTTCCGCCGGTCGGCGCATGGGCTACGCGATCCGCTATGTCGCACCCTACGTGAAACAGCGCGGCGACATGAATTCCGCCACTCTGGTGCGTGGCGAGGACCGCTACGGTTATTTCGCCAAAGACCCGGTGCCCACGCGGGACATGGACCCGGACATCGTCGCATTTGTCGATCGGCGCTACGGCGGCACGCCGCTGGGCGCGGCAACGGCTGGCGTTTCGACCCGCACCGGCTGAACCGGACCTGCCGGCTCTCGCTATTTTTTGTGGCGCGCCGGGTTGCTGATCGACGCCTGCCACATGGTGAACTGAACCGGCTCGGATTCTCTCAGCGTCTGGCCGTTGCGATCGACCAGCGCTGCCTGCACGCTGTGCTCGCCGCGATCGACGCCTGTCAGGGCATAGCCCGCGCCCGACTTCTTCGCCGTAACGTTCTTGCCATCGAGCAGGATACGGATGGACGTGCCGTCCTGCGGATCGAGCGGGGGGTCGACCCGGACCGTGACCACCATGTTGCCGGAATTATCATGGATGGTGTCGTGCTGCGCCGGCGCGAGGATCGTCAGCCGCGCGGCGCCCGCCGTGGCGCACGCGAAACCCAGCATCGTTGCCATGACCACCGCTGCCTGCCTGGTCGAGAGCATCATGTTCTCTCCTTTATCGGAATAATTTCAGGTTGGACCGCATTCGGCGTCAATGTTTCCTTTTCCGCGCCGCAGGACCGATAATTCCGCGCAATGATGACAATCACCCCCAGTATGAAGGGAATGAACGCATGAATCCGCGGGCTGCGCTCCTGGTCGTACTCGGCCTGCTGTTCGGTCCCGGCTACTTTGCCTTCAGCCAACACTTCAGCGGCCGGCCGGGCCAGACTTTCTCGCTCACCGAACGCGACAGCCGCTGGGCCATGCCGGATGGTTCGATCCTGCGACTGCGCGGCGGCATGGCCTACAAACCCGTGCCGGTGGAACTGACACCGGCGGACAACGGCTACCGCCTGCGCTTCACCTTCAATGTGACGCAATCCGACGCCAGCGAAGCGGCGAACGAGTACCAGGTGAGCCTGCTGCAGACCGACACCGCGATCCTCGAGCGCAGCATCAAGGTCAAGGGTCGCGGCAAAGTCGACGTGGCGCTGGATCCACTGCAGGTTTTCTATCCCGGCGGCTACACGCTCATTCTCGAGGAGGTCGGCACGCCGCCGCTGGCGGTCGCCGGCGTCGGCCTGCAGATCGATACCAACGTGGAAAAGCCGAGAATGTGGATCGCCTGGACCGGCCTGGCATTGCTCGTCTTCGGTATCGGCATCCTGCTGCGCGATGCGTTCGTGCAGGCGCGCAAGCGCAAGTAGTCGTTCGGGCGACGAGCGCGCTTGCGCACTCATCGCAGGGGAAGCAGTAAGAATTATTCATTGAACGGAAATTGGGAGACGCTCACGTGACGACAACGATTCCGCCGGTATTGCTGACTTACATCGACGGCCTAAAAACGCATGACATCGCCAAGATCGCAGGAACCATGGCGGCGGAACTGAAGTTCATCTCCGCCACGCGCATGCTGGACAAGGAACCGGCGCTGAAAATGCTGACCGCGCTCTACACCGGCTTTCCCGACTGGAACTACAAGTACGAACGCATCGAAGACCGCGGCCAGGGCAATTACGCCATCAAGTGGGACCAGGGTGGCACGCATACCGGCACCTGGGCGATGCCCGGCATGGACCCGATCGCGCCGACCGGGAAAAAAGTGCGCATACCGGAACACTATTTCTACTACCGCGTCGCCAACGACAAACTGACCATCATTTTTCCCGAGCCGTTTGTCGGCGGGGCGCCGCGCGGGATATTGGAACAAATCGGCGTGGAACTACCACCACTCTAGGACAACGCACTCACCGCAGAGGACGCAGATACCCTACGTGCGTAGCACGTCGGGTAT
>JBDTRK010000153.1:0-7231 GCA_039931685.1 Betaproteobacteria bacterium
TGAGCGTGGTGTAGTTGATGCCCAGGGTCGGCGCGACGAAACACCAGTCCTTCGCCGCTTCCAGCATGTCGCAGGCCTCCTCGTCGACCAGCGTGGCGTGATAGATCACGGCGACGCCGTGCTTCAGGCACAGCTTCACCGAATCGGCGCTGCGCGCGTGCGCGGCGATGCGCTTGCCGTGCGCGTGGCCGACGTCGCAGACCGCCGCGATCTCGGCTTCGGTCATGACGGTCTGGTGGGCGCGCGCGTGCGGGATGAATTCGTCGCCAGAGGGATTGATCTTCAGCGTATCCACGCCTTCGCGCACCATCAGGCGCGACATCTTGCGGAATTCCTCGGCGCCATCGCAGATGACCGCGAAGGTTTCGCGGTGCATGTGCATCAGGCGCACGTCGCCCAATCCTGAGGTCACCGTCATCTCCGGGCTGGCCGCCAGCGAACGCGGGCCGGGAAAATCGCCGGCGTTGATGGCGTTGCGCAAGACCACGTCGAGCCTGGGCTTGGCCGACGCCGCGCTGTTGCAGGCGGTGAAGCCCTGGTCGAGCATTTTCTTCGCGTTCATGACCGTGCGCAGCATGTGCTCCTCGGGCGGCACGAAGCCCAGCCCTTCCAGGTCCGGGGTGTCGAGGAAGGTCATGTGCGAATGCGATTCGATGAGGCCGGGCATCAGGGTTGCGCCGCCGCCATCGACCACTTTGGCGCCCTCTGTCGGGATCGTCGAGCCTTGCGGCGCGACCGCCTTGATGCGATTGCCTTCCACCATCACCTGCCCGGCGAACGGCGGTGCGCCGCTGCAGTCGAGCACGTTGACATTCTTGAACAGAATCTTAGCCATTTGTCTCCTCCTCGCCGTAGTACAGATTATGACCGCTTTGCGTATCGAAAAAGTGCAGCTTTTCCTGTTTGAATGAAAACCGTACGACTGAATCGATGCCCAGCTCCAGCCGTGCCGGCACGGTGGCCTTGATCGGGCAATCACCCACCCGCAAGGTCACCACCTTCTCCACGCCCTGATTCTCCACCCCATGGACGCGGGCTTCAACTGCTTCATCGGGTCCGACTGTGACATCTTCCGAGCGGATGCCCAGGGTCGCCTGCCCCGCCAGCAGCCCGGCACGGCCGCCCGCCGCACGCTCCACCGGGATTTCCAGTTTACCGGGCAGCACCACCGCCTTCGCGCCGTTCACCATCGCCGGCAGCAGATTCATCGCCGGCGAACCGACGAAAGTGGCGACAAAGGTGTCGCGCGGCTGGTTGTAGATCTGCTGTGGCGTGCCGACCTGGATGATGCGGCCCTGGTGGAGCACGCCGACGCGGTCGCCCATGGACATGGCCTCGACCTGGTCGTGGGTGACGTAGAGGAAAGTCGCGCCGAGCTTCATCTGCAAGTCCTTCAGTTCCGAGCGCAGGATCTCGCGCAGCTTGGCATCCAGGTTGGACAGCGGCTCGTCCATCAGGAACACGCGCGGCTCGCGCACGATGGCGCGGCCGATGGACACGCGCTGCATTTCGCCGCCGGAGAGCCGGTCGGTCTTGCGCTCGAGCAGGTGTTCGATGCGCAGGGTCTTCGAGGCCTTGGCGATGCGCTGATCGATGTCCTGCTGCGACATGCGCCGCACTTTAGATTTCAGCGGAAACTCCAGGTTCTGGCGCACGGTGTAGTGCGGATACAGCGAGTAATACTGGAACACCAGCGCCACGTCGCGCTCGGCTGCGCTCCAGCCCGAAACATCCTGGTCGTCGATGGCAATGCTGCCGCTGCTGGGCGCATCCAGACCGGCGATCAGCCGCAGCGTGGTGGTCTTGCCCGCTCCGGTCGGCCCGAGCAGCACGAAAAACTGGCCGTCGGCGATGTCGAGGTCGAGCTTGTTCAGCGCCGTATGGCCGCCGTATTTCTTGGAGATCTTGTCGAGTCTGACGTGGGCCATTTTTTTGCTACAAGCGGATATGCAGCGATTCCCCGGTGCGGGTGCTGAAGAAATGGGTCTGCGTTTCATCGAGCTTCGCCCAGACAATGTCGCCGGCCCTGGCCACGAAGCCGGACGGCGTGCGCGCGCGCAGCATCTGCCCGCCGAACTTCAGGTCGACGATGTCGAACGGCCCGAGCGGCTCGATGATGTGCGCTTCCACGGCGACATGGCCGGCGGTCTGGCTGCGCGCCACCTGCACGCCTTCGGGGCGGATGCCGATGGCGAGTTCATCCTCGACATGGCGTTTTGCGACGATCATCGGATAGAGGGCCTGCGGGAATTCAAGGGTGGCATCGTTGTCGCCGAGCACCACACGCGTGCTGCCCTCGCCCGGCCGCACCACGCCTTTGGCCACATTCATGATCGGGCTGCCGATGAACTGGGCGACGAACAGGTTGGCCGGGTGGCTGTACACCTCGGTCGGCGTGCCGACCTGCTGCAGCACGCCGTCGTTCATGATGGCGATGCGGTCTGCCATCGACATGGCTTCGACCTGGTCGTGGGTCACGTACACCGATGTCGCCTCGTTTTCGATGTGCAGGCGCTTGAGCTCGGTGCGCATTTCCTCGCGCAGCTTGGCGTCCAGCGCGCCGATCGGTTCGTCCATCAGCAAGGCCTTTGGCCGGCGCACCAGTGCGCGCCCGATGGCCACGCGCTGCAAGTCGCCGCCGGACAGCGCGCCCGGCCGCTTGCCCAGAAGGTGCTCGATCTGCAATGCCTTGGCAACGTCGTTGACCCGCTGCTCGATGATGTCGCGGCTGCGGCTGGTCGCGCGCAACGGAAAGGCGATGTTCTCGTAGGCGGTCAGGTGCGGATACAGCGCATAGAGCTGGAACACGAAGGCGATGTCGCGGTCGGCCGCCTGCAAGGCCTGCACCGGCTTGCCGTCGATCAGGATGTCGCCGCTGTCGATATCCTCCAGGCCGGCGATGGCGCGCAACGTCGTCGTCTTGCCGCAGCCGGACGGCCCGAGCAGCACCACGAATTCGCGATGGGCGATCTCGAGGTTGAGCTTGCGGATAATGTAGTTGTCGCCGAAGTATTTTTCGACGTCTCGTAAAACTATATCGGCCATTGAGATCCCGTGACTGTCGTAACGACGTGACTATCGTGACGACGTATCTAAATCGTTAAAGCTCCAATCAAAACAGCATCTTCTTTTTCCACGACAGTCACGACAGTCACGTCGTTACGATCGTCACGAGGCACACGCTAATGCGTGTGGCTTTTCACGCGTACCCACCTTGCGCCGGCGGCATTGCTCTCCAGCGCGGCCTCGATGAAGGCCATGGTGCGCGCACCATCCATTGCCGTCGGAAAGTCCTCATCAGTGCGCGCGCCCTCGCGGCGAGCGAGGATGGCATCGACAAAATTCCGGTACAGGTTGCCGAATGCTTCGTAGTAGCCCTCCGGGTGGCCGGGCGGCAGGCGGCTTGCGTGTTTCGCGGCCTCGCACAGGTAAGGCTCGCCACGGCGCAGCGTGCGTACCGGTTCGCCCGGTTTCCGGAACACCAGCGATTCCGGCTCGAGCTGTTTCCATTCGAGCGCGCCGAGTGTGCCGTAGATGCGGAAATTCGGACCTCCCTCTTCCCCGGCCATGACCTGCGACGCCGACAGGATGCCGCGTGCGCCGCCGCGAAAGCGCAGCAGGATGCTGAGGTCGTCGTCGACCTTGCGTCCATGCAAGTGCCCGAAGTCAGCGCACAATTCCTCGACTTCGAGCCCGGTGACCGTGTGCATCATGTGTTGCGCGTGGGAACCAATATCGGCCAGGCATCCGGCGGCCCCCGACTTCGACGGGTCCGTGCGCCAGGCTGCGCCCTTGTGGCCTTGTTTTTCCAGCGGTGCCAGCAACCAGCCCTGCGGATAGTCGAAAATCACCTTGATGACATTGCCCAGTTCGCCGCCGGCGACCATGTGGCGCGCCTGCTTGACCATCGGATAGCCGGTGTAGTTGTGGGTCAGCAGGAATACGATCCCGCTTTTTTCCACCACGCGGCACAAGTCCTTTGCCTCGCCCAGCGACAGGCCGATTGGTTTGTCGCAGGCCACGTGAAATCCGTTTATGGCAAAGGCCGAAGCTACCGGCATATGCAGATGATTGGGTGTAGCCACCGTAACAAATTCGATGCGTTTCGAATGCGGAAGACTCTTCTCCGCAGCCAGCATTTCCTGCCAGGTCCCATAGGCCCGCGGCAATCCCCAGGCTTGTGCGGCCTTAAGCGCGCGTTCCGGCGTCGAGGACAACGCGCCCGCCACCAGCTCGACCCGGCTATCCAGCGCGCAAGCGCGCCGGTGCAATTCGCCCGCCATCGCGTCCAGTCCCCCACCGACCATGCCCATGCGCAGGCGCATCAGTGGTCTTCCTTCGGCAGGGGCTTGATCTTGGAGAAAACCGAAAAACCGATCAGGCCGGCGAGCGTAATGGTCACCCCGTAGCGATGCAACACCTCGATCCACGGCTGGCATAGCGCGACGATGCCGAACACCATGGCGTACATGAACAGCGGCTCCAGGACGCGTGCGCTGAGTTCACGGAAAGTCATGCGCGGCTTCTCCTGTCGGCGGCAGCGGCCGTGACGAAGTGACTGTCGTGACTGCGTGACTGTCGAAAATCAGTCCGAAGCGCTTTTGCGCCTTTACGAGTCACGACAGTCACGGCATTCACGGCATTCATTTGCGAATGGCGCCGAAGGTCACGCCCCTGAGCAAATGCTTGCGCAACAGAAAAGTGAACACCGCCACGGGCACCAGGAACAGGAAGGTGCCGGCGGCAATCACGGTCCAGTCGGTCACGCCAGAGCCGAGCTGGGACGGGATGTAAGGCGGCGCGGTCTGCGCCTTGCGGTTGGTCATCATCAGCGCGAACGCGTACTCGTTCCATGCGGTGATGAAACAGAACACCGCGGTGGCGGCGATGCCGGTGGCCGCCTGCGGCAACACGATCTTGAAGAAAGCCTGCATGCGCGTGTAGCCGTCCACCAGCGCCGCCTCCTCGTACTCGATCGGAATCTCGTCGATGAAGCCCTTCATCAGCCACACCGAGAACGACAGGTTGAACGCGGTGTAGAGAAGGATGAGGCCGAGATGGGTGTCGTTGAGGCCGACCTCCCGGTACATCAGGTACATCGGGATCGCGACAACCACAGGCGGCAGCATGCGCGTGGAGAGGATGAAGAACAGCCAGTCCTGCTCGCCCGGCATGCGGAAACGCGAGAACCCGTAAGCGGTCAGCGTGCCCATCGCCACCGCCAGGAATGTGCTGGTCACGGCGATGATGATGCTGTTCAGGAAGCGGCTTAAGTAACCGGAAGATTCGATATTGCCGTCGGCGTCCTTGATGATGCGCTCGCCGGCGTCGTAGACGCGTTTCTCGTACCAGGGCGCTTTCGCGTAGACCTCGGGTTCCACTTCGCCGCGCATCTGCACGCGCGCGGTGAACAGTTTCACGAACGGCGTCACCTCCGGCTGGAAGATCACGGTAGGCGGCACGGTGGTGGCCAGGCTGCGCGGCTTGAACGCCGTCGAGCTGATCCAGTACAGCGGCAGCAAGTAGATGACGACCAGCAGGAACACCAGCGCGATGAGTACGCGGTTCCAGATGCGGTGGCCTTTGGAGGTCACGACCATTTATCTCGCCTTTGCCTGGTTGAGGTACTTCACGTAGATGTTGGTGATCGCCAACACCATGATCAGCACGATGTAGGCGAGCGCGCAGGATTTCCCCGTCTGCCATTCCTGGAATGCCATCTTGTAAAGGCGAATGGCGATCAGTTCCGTGGTGTCCATGCTGGTCATGATGAAGGCCAGGTCGAAGGTCTTGAACGCCTCCATGGTGCGGAAGATGATCGCGATCAGCAGCAGCGGCGTCACCAGCGGCAGCGTGATGCGGGTAAAGGTGTACCAGCGCGTGGCGCGGTCTATCGCGGCCGCCTCATACAAATGCTGTGGAATGGCGGACAGGCCCGCCAGCGACAGCAGCATGACGAACGGCGACCACATCCAGATGTCGGTCAGCGCAACCGCGTAGAGCGCGACGTCGGCATTCGACAGCCATTCGAAATCATCCAGACCCAGCACGTAGTTGATGATGCCCCATGAAGGGCTGTACAGCAGTTGCCAGAACAGGCCGACCACGGCCATGGACATCATCATCGGCAGCAGCAGCAGCGTCGTGACCAAGCCTTTGGCCGGCACCTTGCGGTTGAGCAACAGCGCCACGCCGAAACCCACCAGCACCTGGCCGCCGACGGAAACCAGCACGTACTTGGCGGTGATGGTGAAGTTGGTCCAGATGTAGGGGTCCGCCAGCAGCTCGCGATAGTTATCCAGCCCGATGAAGTTGGCCGGCGCGGAAGTCGAGGCGCGGAAATCGGTGAACGAATAACCGAGCGAATAAATCAGCGGAAAAATATTGAAGACGATCAGGAAGATGATCGTCGGAATCACGAACAGGTTGCGGATGGCGATATCGCTCAAGCCCCGCCTCGCCGAAGCGGAGCCAGGATCGAGCCTGGCCAACATCGAACATTCCTCCCTTTGCAGCGGCTGTTCTGGTTGCGTCGCCGCGCATTGCACTCACAAGACGGGGAAGGCTCGCGCCCTCCCCGTGGTTAGGCAATCGCTTACTTGAGCAGGCCCGCCTTGCGAAAGGTCTTGTCCCAGTCGTTGGCCACGCCGGTCAGCGCCTCTTCGGCCGTGCCCTTGTTGCCGACGATGAAGGGATGCAGACGCTTGTTCATGGAATCGAGCAGCTCCGCATATTCCGGCACCGCCCAGAAATCCTTGACCATGAACATGGTCTCGTAAAAGGCCTGGTTGTACGGGGTAGCCTTGCGGAACTTCTCAGATTTGAGCACCTTTGCGCTGCAGGTGTAGCCGCCCAGCTCGGCCCACTTCTGCTGCACGTCGTCCTTGATGAACCATTCAAGGAATTTCGTCGCCTCGGCCTGCTTCTTCGAGTACTTGATGATCGAAATACCCTGACCGCCGAGCGCCGCGAAGCGTTTGCCCGTAGGGCCCGCGGGATTGGCGAAATAGCCGGTCACCTTTGCATGCTTGTTGGTCGCCGGATTGGTCAGCGCCGGAAAGAAGGCGAAGAAGTTCATGCTCATCGCCGCCAGGCCTTCGGTGATTGCCTGGTTGTCTTCCATGAAGAACACCTTGCCCCAGCCGGGCGGGGTGTATTTGTACAACTCCTTGTAGAACTTCAGCGCGTCGACCGCGGTCTTGCTGTCGATGATGCCCTTGACCTTGTAGGT
>JBDTRK010000154.1:0-7048 GCA_039931685.1 Betaproteobacteria bacterium
TTCGCGCGCGCGTCGGGGAGGCGCAGGCCCGGGTGGCCGCCTGCGGCGACGCCAGCATCCGCATCCGGCTGGACTCGCCTTTCGACGCGTCGATGACCCGCGAATACGCCTGGCGCCTGCAGCCGGGCGACGACATGGCGGCGATCAGCGCGGGGATATTAAATCTGCTCGAGGAATGCCGGGTGACCCACGTCGAGGTCGCCGAAACCGTGCAGCTTAGCGAAGCTTCACACTAGGGCGGCCGTGCGCGAACGTGCTTTTATGTGCGATAGCGCACATACAGGCGATGGGAAGGGTCGACATAATCCATCGGTTCGGGCACTACCCTCAAAACACCATCGCTAGAAGAGGATTCGATCGTGGATAGAGCCGATGCCGCAAAGCCTGTCGAAATCCTGCTCGTCGACGATGACGAGACCTTTCTGCAACTGACCCGATTCGCCTTTCACAAGGCGAATCTGCTGGCGAATCTGCACCACGTGAACGACGGCAGGAAGTGCCTGGCATACCTGCGCAGGCAAGCGCCTTACACCGCAGCACCAGTGCCGGATATGGTCCTGCTCGACATTGAGATGCCCGTCATGGACGGCCGCGAGGTCCTGGCCGAAATCGTCAAGGACGAGGCGTTGAAGCACCTTGCGGTTGTGGTACTCACGTCGCGCGACGAACACGCCGAAATACTGCGCATGTACCGATTGCGCTGCAACTCCTATATCTTCAAACCGACCGATTTCGACAAATTCGTGGATGTGATGCGCAAGTTCGCGGATTACTGGTTTTCGGTGGCAACGCTGCCTTCACGCGCGGCGAAGACCCGATAAAGCGCGGATCCGGCCGCTGGCCAATCTGCGTCACGCCGGTATCCCGCCACGCTCGCGCAAAACCGAACATATCAGTGCAGCGGTTCATCGAGGAACAATTGCACTTCGCGGAACAATTGCATGCGACTTTTTTCCATGATCACCGTGTGGGTCCCTTCGCCGATTTCCACGTAACGCTTCGACGGCGCATTCTTCAGCAGTGGAAACAACGCCTGCGCCATGTAGGCCGGGGTGTCCTGGTCCCATTGCGCCTTGATCAGCAACGTTGGCGCGCGGATGTCTGCGGGATCGTAGTAAGGCTTTCCGGCAGCCCAGTAATCCCTGACGTCTTGCACCACGCCATTGGGCGCCCGTAACTGTCCGGCTTCGGCAGCCTTTGGATCCGTTGCCCAGGTGGCGTCCGCCCAGGCCTCGAACCAGCCTGCGGGAATGAGGTCTGCCTGCCTGTCTTCCGGCACGCCGGTTAGCCAGCGCTTCTTCGCATTTTCCCTGGTCACGCTGCGGTAGGCGCCCAGCGGTCCGTCACCGCCAATCAGGCCCGGCGTAGTGCGCAGCCACAGGGGCGCATAAAGAACGAGCTTGCCGACCTTGTCGCCGTTGGCGGCGGTGTACGCCGCCATGATCGACGTGCCCCAGGACCAGCCCAGCAGGTTGACGCTCGGCACATTGCGCCGCTTCAGGACGAAATCGACCGCCGCTGCCACGTCACGAACGGCGACGTCGGTCTTCACGATGGCAGCATTATCTTTCGCTGGCTGATCCATTTCCGGCGGACGCGTCGATTTGCCGTAGCCGCGCAAGTCCACCAGATAAACGTCCCAGCCGTGCGCGGCGATGTAATCCATCCACGACAGCCCGTCGAGTTGCAGATCGAACGCGGTCGTGGCGGGATAGGTCGCGCCATGCACGTAGAGCAGGACCCGATCGGCCGCGACCTTGAGCCCCGGCGGATGCTTGTTGCGGATGAAGAGTTCGATGCCTGGTGTATCCGAGGGAATGCGCATGTCCTCGGTGACCAGCGCGGGCACCCTGGCGTTGATTTCGTCTTCGTGCGCAGCAGCGTCGGAGATCATCGGGATGCCGATTGTAATGGAGATCGCCGCCAGAAAATGTCGGGTAACGGACTTCAAGATGGTCTCCTTGGATGTTTTCATTGTGGAGCCACTGTAACGAAAGCGGCTATGCACGTCACGCTGCCCTACGGCAATAATCCGATTCTTCACCGCAAGGGACGCAAAGGACGCGAAGGAAAGCAAAAGATTCAAATCGAAGATGAAATCTGTGCATTGGCAATCCGCGCGTCGTCACAATTTTCTCATTTCCCTGTATTTGCTTCTGCCTTCCTTCGCGTCCCTTGCGTCCTTTGCGGTAAATTTTCAGGGTTTTGCTGCACACAGAGTTCGCGTATCGTCGCGCCATGAACGAAACCGCCCCCTACGCAACGCTTACACCCGATCTGATTTTGAATGCAATTGATTCTACCGGATTGCGCACCGACGGCCGGCTGCTGGCACTCAACAGCTACGAGAACCGGGTCTATCAAGTCGGCATCGAGGACGAGAAGCCGCTGGTCGCCAAGTTCTACCGTCCGGCGCGCTGGACTGACGAGCAGATCCTCGAGGAACATGCCTTTACTGCGGAGCTCGCGGCGCGTGAGATTCCGGCCGTTGCGCCATTGGCGACCGCAAACTCGACATTGCACGCATTCGAGGGATTCCGCTTCGCCCTGTATCCGCGCCGCGGTGGCCGCGCACCCGAACTGGACGATCCCGATACGCTGGAATGGATGGGCCGCTTCATCGGCCGCATTCATGCGGTTGGCGCGATCACGCCGTTCGTGCATCGTCCGGCTCTGGATATTGTGAGTTTCGGTGACGAGCCGCGCGCGTATCTGCTCGACGGCGACTGGATTCCTCGCGATCTTTACGACGCCTACGCCAGTGTGATCGACCAGGCATTGGCCGGCGTGAACCATTGTTTCGATCGCGCAGGCCGGGTCGGCAATCTGCGCCTGCATGGCGACTGTCATCCCGGCAACGTTCTGTGGACCGACGATGGACCGCATTTTGTCGATTTCGACGACGCGCGCACCGGTCCCGCGATGCAGGATTTGTGGATGCTCCTTTCCGGGGACCGTGCCGCCATGACCCGGCAACTATCGGATGTCCTGGCAGGCTACGAGGATTTTGCGCAGTTCGACCGCCGCGAGCTCGGATTGATCGAAGGGTTGCGCACGCTGCGGATGATCCACTACTCGGCGTGGCTCGCGCGGAGATGGAACGATCCGGCTTTTCCGGCTGCTTTTCCCTGGTTCCACACTACAAAATACTGGCAGGATCAGATTCTGCAGCTGCGCGAGCAGGTCGCCGCCATGGAGGAGCCCCCGCTCGGGCCATTGTAAGAGCCCTTTGCAGGTCAAATCGCTTCCTTGACGCTCCATGACAGAGCCTTTACAGTCCGCGAGTCCGGTCTTAAGAGCGTTTCGTATTGAGAAATTCACCAATCTCAGCCTTCTCTGAATCGAGGCACGATGATCTATCAGCTGCATGAATTCCAGAAATCGGTGATGGCCCCGGCGGTCGCGTGGGCCGATACGGCGCGGCACCTGTTTACCAATCCGTTAAGTGCGCTGGCGTATACGCCGATGTCCCGCACAATTGCCGCAAACAGCGAGATGTTCGTGCGTTTGATGCGCCGTTATCCAAAGCCTGAGTGGGGAATCGATACCGCGATGGTCGACGGCGAGCGGATGGAGATCACCCCTGAAGTCGTCATCGACAAGCCGTTCTGCCAGTTGTTGCATTTTCGCAAGACGGTTGCCATCGCGCAGCCGAAGCTGTTGATCGTAGCGCCGCTGTCCGGACATTTCGCAACCCTGTTGCGCGATACCGTGCGCACCGCGCTCGCCGACCACGATGTCTGGATCACCGATTGGGTGGACGCCAAGATGGTGTCGCTGGCGAAGGGCGCTTTCCATCTCGACGACTATGTCGACTACATACGCGAATTCATCCGCTTCCTGTCGCCGGAGTTGAGCGTGATGTCGGTATGCCAGCCGACCGTGCCGGTGCTGGCCGCAGTTTCGTTGATGGCTGCGGAAGGCGACTCGGCTGTACCAAAGGCCATGATCATGATGGGCGGCCCAATCGATACGCGCCGCAATCCCACTGCGGTGAATGATTTTGCCTCCGGCCGCCCGCATTCCTGGTTTTCCAATCAGGTCATCATGCGCGTGCCGGCCAATTATCCGGGCTTCATGCGCAAGGTTTACCCGGGATTCCTGCAGCATGCGAGCTTCCTGGCAATGAATCCGGATCGCCACATGGATGCGCACAAGCAGTTCTACAACCATCTGGTGCGCGGCGACGGCGACAGCGCCGAGGGCCACCGCAAGTTCTACGACGAATACAACGCCGTGCTCGACATGCCGGCCGAGTACTACCTCGACACCATCAAAGTCGTGTTCCAGGAATTCCAGTTGCCGAAGGGCAAGTGGGTCGTGCGTGGCACGCCGGTGCGCCCCGAGACGATTCGCAAGACTGCGCTATTTACCATCGAGGGCGAGCTGGACGACATATCCGGCAACGGCCAGACCGAGGCGGCGCAGACGCTGTGCCGGAACATTCCCTCCGACAAGCGCAAGCATCTGCTGGCGAAGGGTCTGGGCCACTACGGCATTTTCAGCGGACGCAAGTTTCGCGAAACGGTGTACCCACAGATCCGCGGATTCATCCGCCTGATGTCGCAGCGCGAGGCCGATCTCAAGCTGGTGCGCGTAAAGTAACCGGCAGCGGCCGGCGCCTACCCGGTTGCCGCGCTCCCGCAAACAATTCGAAAAAACAACCAAGCGTTGCTGTGCCGCGGGCGATGCATACAGAGAATATTTTTCGTTCCGATTCCATCGGCTTTAAGCCGATGGATGTGACCCCGGAACGCGAAATTGGCCCGCCGAGCTGCGGGCGAGACAGCAAAAAAACCAAAGGAGCGACTCATGGCTAAGGCGATACGTTTCCACAAGACAGGCGGGCCCGAAGTTCTGCAACTTGATGATGTGGAAATCGGCGAACCAGGGGAGGGCCAGGCGAGGATTCGGCACACCGCGATCGGCCTGAATTTCATCGATACCTATCATCGTTCCGGCCTGTATCCCCTGCCGCTGCCGAGCGGTGTCGGCAGCGAAGGCGCTGGCGTAGTAGAGGCGGTCGGCAAGGGTGTCACGCAGGTGGCGGTCGGCGACCGTGTGGCTTATGCCGCGGGGCCGCCGGGCGCCTATGCGCAAGTGCGGCTGTATCCGGCAGCGAGACTGGTCAAGGTGCCGAAGGGCATTTCCGACCTGCAAGCGGCGGCCATGATGCTCAAGGGCCTCACCGTGCAATATCTGATCCGCCGCGTCTACCGCGTACAGAAGGGCGAAACCGTCCTGTTCCATGCCGCGGCGGGTGGGGTCGGGCTGATCGCCTGTCAATGGCTCAAAGCGCTTGGTGCGACCGTGATCGGCACGGTGGGCTCCGATGAAAAAGCGAAAATCGCGAAGGCGCACGGCTGCGACCACACGATCGTTTACACGCGCGAGAATTTTGTCGAGCGCGTGAAGGACATCACCGGCGGCGCAAAAGTGCCAGTCGTCTTCGATTCTGTCGGCAAGGACACGTTCGCGGGTTCGCTGGACTGCCTGAAACCGCGCGGCCTGCTGGCCGTGTTCGGCAACGGTTCGGGCCCGGTGACTGGTGTCGACATCAATACGCTGGCGAGGGGTTCGTTCTACGTGACCCGGCCGACGCTGATGACGTATACCTCCAACCGCGAAGACCTGGAAGCGGGAGCAAAGGAATTGTTCGACGTCGTCAAGAGCGGCAAGGTCAAGATCGAGATCAACCAGACGTACAAACTGGCTGACGCGGCACAGGCGCATCGTGATCTCGAGGCCCGCAAGACCACCGGCTCGACTGTGCTGATTCCGTAATTCAAGATCGGCACTCACCGCGGAGGACGCAGAGGACGCAGAGGAAACCAAAATAGAGGAATAAAATTGCGTGACGTCGCCGGGGAACTTGCCTCGGGAATATGGGTGCAGATATCTAACCCCACATGTTTATATTTTTCCTCTGCGTCCTCCGCGGTGAGAGCTGGGTTTGTTCAGGAGAAAGAATGATCGAGGATCTGAAAAATAAAGTGGTACTGATTACCGGGGCGAGTACGGGCATCGGCGCCGCCGCGGCAGTCGCATTTGGACGCAACGGCGCGAAAGTCGCGGTGCACTACAACAAGAGCAAGGCCGAGGCCGAAAAGGTCGCGGCCGCCGTGGAGAAGGCCGGTGGCAAGGCATTTCTGGTCGGAGGCGATGTCACAGGCTCGTCCGTCTGCAAGGAAATCGTCGACAAGACGGTCGCCGGCCTCGGCCGCATCGACGTGCTGATCAACAACGCCGGAGGACTGGTACAGCGCGCACCGATCGAAACGCTGACCGATGAATTGTTCGATCAGGTCGTCAACCTGAACGTACGCTCGACCATGGTCTGCATCGGCGCGGCTGCGCAGCACATGCGCAGGCAGGGCAGCGGCGGGGCGATCATCAACGTGACCTCGGTTGCCGCGCGTCACGGCGGCGGGCCCGGCGCATCGCTTTATGCAGGATCGAAAGGTTTCGTCAGCACCATCACGCACGGCCTTGCCAGGGAACTGGTCAAGGACAAGATCCGCGTCAATGCAGTCGCGCCTGGCGTCATCACGACGCCTTTCCATGAGCGCTACTCCACGCCGCAGATGCTCGAGGGATTCAAGGCCAGCATACCGATGAATCGCCTCGGCACGGCCGACGAATGTGCCGGCGCCTTTCTTTTCCTGGCGTCGGAGCAATTGAGCGGCTACATGACCGGACAGATACTGGAAGTGAATGGGGGGCAGTACATGCCCTGACTCTGTCAGGGCATGCATAACTGCCGGAAATGCCGTCACGATCGTGACTGTCGTAATCCCGTGTAGTTGCGCAGTCACGATAGTAACGATCCAATTGCGGTTACAAAAATAACAAATCTCGGAGGAGGCAGCATGTTCAATCTGAGTGGAAAAGTTGCTTTTATCAGCGGCGCTTCGCGCGGCCTGGGCTGGGCGATGGCGCAATCGCTGGCGACGGCGGGCGCGCATGTGATCCTGAATGCGCGCGATGACGCGGCGCTCAAGGAAAGAGTCAGGGAGTTGGCCGCCAAAGGACTCAAGGGGGAGGCGGC
>JBDTRK010000155.1:0-6934 GCA_039931685.1 Betaproteobacteria bacterium
CCGTTTTCCCTGATCTCGACAACTGGAGTGTCGAGTTCGCCCCTTAGCAATCCCGTACGTGCAGTGAGTCCCTCGAGCTCGAGCACGTCCGCATCGGAACGTTCGTAGATGGCGCGGGCGGCAGTAATGCGCTGCAGCGCTTCGATGATTGCCTCACGCCATCGATTGCAGCCGGCGCTGGAGATCTGCACCACCACCACATCGGCGTAGCGATCGACGATCAAGCCGGGAAGACCATCGGATTCGCCGTGCACCAGGCGCTCGGCTTCATCGGGTTTCCTGGCGCACAGGGTGCGGCGCATGCCGATTGCCGTTTCGAGGCGCCGATGGAAAAACGCGGTATTGATCTGCGTGGCTTCATGCCAGTCCCACACGCGCGCGGAAATGTTCGCATCCGGATTCAGAGCTGCGACGCCGAGAAACTGTCCGTCGGCTGCGACCACGTGAACCGTGTCACCGGCCGCGGCCTTGCCCTCGATGCGGGCAACCGCGCCCGAGAACACCCAGGGATGCCGGCGCAGCAGGGACTTCTCCCTGCCCGCCTTAAGAACGACCTTAATCAAGGGTGTGAACCACGGAGTGGTTCATCGCTTCGGTTCTTTGCGTTTTGCCCGCGGATGTGTCTGGTCATAGACCTTCGCGAGATATTGGAAGTCCAGATGCGTATAGACCTGTGTAGTCGAAATGCTGGCGTGTCCGAGCATCTCCTGAACGGCGCGCAGATCACCGCTGGATTGCAGGACATGCGATGCGAATGAATGGCGCAGCATGTGCGGGTGCACGTGGCTGGTCAGGCCTTGTCCAACGCCCCAGGCTGCCAACCGCGATTGCACTGTGCGCGTGCTGACGGCTTCGCCGCGCCGGCTCAGGAACAGCGCCGACTGGTTGCGCGCGGGCAATGTTTCGCGCACGGGCAGCCAGGCTTGTAGTGCCTGCAGTGCGTGGCTGCCCACCGGCACCACGCGCGTCTTGTTACCCTTGCCGGTAACGCGCACGGTGGCATCCGCGAAGCTAACGTCGCCTAGCTTGAGCGAGGTCAGCTCCGACAATCGTAGTCCGGAGGAATACAGCAGTTCGAACATGGCACGGTCGCGCACGGCGAGCGGGTCATCGCCGGTGAAACCCACCAGGTGCGCGGCCTCGTCCGGTGACAAGGCTTTGGGCAGCGCCTTGGCCGCCTTCGGCGCGCGCACTCCGCTGCAGGGATTGCGCGTAAACCCATGGTCGCGTGCCAGATAGTTGTAAAAACCGCGCCAGGCGGACAGCATGCGTGCCAAAGATTTTCCGCCCAGTCCGCGCCCGTGCAGCCGCGCGATGAAGCGGCGAATCTGATGGATTTGCAGGTCCTGCAGCGCAGCCTCCTGTTCCCGCGCCAATTCCAGCAACAGGCGTACATCATGCCGGTAACCTTCGGCGGTATGTGCGGAAAGTCGTCGCTCGCGGATCAGGTGCGACAGGAATTCGGAAAGGACAACAGGATCGGACTGGGGCTCTGGTTCGGCGGCACCGGTGTTGTCGCGATCCGGCATCTAAAGGAAGCGCGCGAGCGACGTGCTGAACAATTCCCCGAGACGCTTCAGGTAGAGCGTACCCATCCCCGGGTAGAAGCGCTGCGCATCCTCGCTTGCCAGCGCCAGCAAGCCGAACACGCGTTCCGAGCGCAATGTGACGTAGGCATAGGATTTCAGCAGGCCGCCGGTTTCACCGAACCATTCCGCGGTTTCGAACATCGGCTGGTGGCTGCAATACGGCTGATCCAGGCTGCCGGCAAAAGCGCGTACTTCCGTGCTGCTGGACTTGAATTCGGGGATGGGCGGATGGTCCCATTCGCTCCACAGGCGCACGGCGACGTGCGGTACCGAAAAGTCCTCCCGCAGGTTGTACATAATCACCCGCAGCAGCTCTTCCAGTTGCTGCGGCTTCATGACTGCCAGCGCGGCGCGATGCACGCGCTCGCCGATGGCGTCGTTCTCCTCGCCGAATTCCACGAGCTCGCGCAGCTTTGATTCCAGGAGCTTGTTCTTTTCGCGAAGCGTGATGATCTGGCGCTCGGCGATTGGAATGGCCCGGCCGCCATGCGGGTGCGGAATTGAGATCTCGCCGATCATGTCGGCGTAGGTCTCGAAAAATTCAGGGTGATCCTTCAGGAAGCGGGCAACGTCTTCGGGTCTCATACTATTCTCTATACCTCGATTTCACCTTCGAATACGGATTGCGCAGGCCCGGTCATGAAAACGGCCTGCGCGTCGCCGGCCCACGCAATTTCGAGCACCCCGCCGCGCGTATCTACTTTGACCGGGGATTCAAGCAGTCCGCGTGCGATGCCGGCCACCGCTGCCGCACAAGCGCCGGTACCGCAGGACAATGTTTCACCGGCGCCGCGCTCGAATACGCGCAGTTTAATATGACTGCGACCCAGTATCTGCATATATCCGGCATTGACCCGCTCGGGAAAGCGCGCATGACCTTCGATCAGCGGGCCTTCGACTGCCAGCGGAGCGGCATCCACATCGGCGACGACTTGCACCGCGTGCGGGTTTCCCATCGACAGGGCCGAGATTTCGCGCGACCGGCCACCGACTTCGAGCGGATAAGTCGGTTGCAGACGATCGGACTGGAAGGGAATGCGCACGGGTTCGAATATCGGCACGCCCATGTTCACCGTGACACGCCCATCGGGTTCGAGACGGGGCTCGATAATGCCGGAGCGGGTTTCCACGCGGATCGCGTTTTTTGCCGACAAGCCTTTGTCGCGTACGTAACGCACGAAACAGCGCGCGCCATTGCCGCACTGGCTGACTTCACCGCCGTCGGCGTTGAAAATCCGGTAAAAGAAATCGGTATCGCGGCTGCGCGCCGGCTCGACCACCAGCATCTGGTCGAAGCCGATGCCGAGGTGGCGGTCGGACAAACGGCGGATGGCCGCGGCGTCGAGACTCAGCGGCGCGCGCAGGGCATCGACGATGATGAAATCGTTGCCGGCACCGTGCATTTTCGTGAATTTCAGTTTCACGGCAGGTTCAGTTGTCGAGGGACAGGGACATCACGTAATCGTCCATGAAGAAGCCGTTGCCGATGTCCACTTTTACCGTCCTGGCAACGACAAATCCGGCACGCCGGTACGCGGCAACCGAAGCGTGGTTGTATTTGTTCACCTGCAGATACAGCGTGTCCATGCCCTGCTCCCTGGCCGCGTGTGTCGCGTGCTCGATCAGGGCCGCACCGTAGCCTTTGCCGCGCACCAGCTGGTGCACGTAGAGTTTGTCGAGTTTCATGGCGCACGCCGTGATGCCGCGCTCGTAGCTTGCGAACCCACAAAGTTCGCCGCGTACTTCGAGCTTGTCCCACCACGCCGTGCCGGCTTGCAGTTGCGCGCGGATCGCGGCGGGTTCATAGCGCTGCGCCAGCATGTATTCTATCTGCCTCACCGTGATGATCCCCGGATAGTGCTGCAGCCAGATCTCGCGCGCCAGCGCGCACACCGGCGCAATGTCGGCGTCACGCAGCGCGGCAATGCGGTAATCGGTCGGCAGTGCCATGCTCAGGCGCAACCCGTGTTGAGGTCGCGCCAGATGCAGCGGTTCATCACCACGTCGATGGCGCCGGCACATGCGCGTGCTGTGGCGCCGGGATTGGTGAACATCAGTAGAACCTTTCGTCGCCCGGTGGGCGGGTCTTGAAACGCTTGTGCAGCCAGTAATACTGCTCGGGCATCTTGCGTACGCATTGCTCGATGAAAGCGTTCATGCGCGCGGTATCTTCTTCGATGTTGGCTCCGGGAAAATCCTCCCACGCCGGATAGAAGCGCGTCACGTAGCCGCCGGCGCCTGGCCGTTGCCGGGTGATGCAGGGAACCACGCGCGCACCGGTCAAACGCGCCAGCCGCGACAGCCCGGTGACGGTCGCCGTGGGCACACCGAAAAACGGCACGAACAGCGAATCCTTCGGGCCTAAATCCATGTCCGGCAGGTAGAAAAAAGCGACGCCTTTGCGCAAGCCACGGACGACCGGACGCAGCCCGTCCTGCCGGGACACAAGCACGCTGTTGCCGAAGCGGGTGCGACCGTGCAAAAGGATCTTGTCGAGTGCCGCATTCTTCTGGTGCGAGTACATCGAAATCATGTCGTAGTCGAGCGAGATGCGCACGCCCCCCATGTCGAGGCCGACGAAATGCGGTGCCAGCACGACAAGCGGCCTGCCAATTTCGCGATCGAGGTATTCGCGGCCCTCAAAGGCAACCAGTTTGCGAATGCGTTGCTCGGAGCCCCACCAAAGGATGCCGTGTTCGAGCACGGTGCGGCCGAAAGCGCGAAAGTGCCGGCGCGAAAGTGCTTCCCTGTCCTTGGCCGGCATTTGCGGGAAACACAGGCGCAGATTGACACGCACGACGCGGCGGCGTTCGCTTACCAGCCAGTAGACCAGCATGCCCAGGCCCTGCCCGAGCGGCGCCAGCAGGCGCAGCGGCAGCAGGCCGAACAGGCGGAACAGCGCAAGGCCGATGCGTTCAGCCACCGGGGGCAGGCGGCGCCACGCCGCTGGGGACCTTGTAGCGGTTGTAACTCCACAGATACTGGCCGGGTTCGAGCGCGACAGTACGCTCGATCGCCATATTGAGAGCGCGCACGCCGTCTTTTCCCGCCGGGTCGCCGGTGAATTCGGTGAAGTGCAGCGCATAGCCCGCGCCATGCGGCAGCCGCAGTGCCGCCGTCATGAGGATGGTCGCGCCGGTGGCCAAGGCCAGCTTGGCGGCAAGGGTCATGGTGTAGGCGGGGCGTCCGAAGAAGTCTACCCACACGCCTTCGCCTTCTGCGGGCACCTGATCGGGAAGAATGCCCACCGCGTCGCCGCGCCGCAATGCCTTCAGCAGCAGACGAACGCCGCCAAGGTTGGCCGGCGCCAATTGCACCCGGTCGCGCCCGCGACCGGCCTCGACCAGGGGTTGCAGAAACTTTATTTTCGGCGGCCGGTACAGCACCGTGATCGGGCAGCGCTGTGCTACCCACAGCGCCGCCACATCGAAACAGCCCAGATGCGGCGTCAGATAAATGACGCCGCGTCCGCGGCGTTCCGCTGCCTCCACCACGGCAAGCGGCCCGGCACTTGTCACCAGGTTCACGATCGGTGTGACCGGCCTGAACCAGACCGCGATCAGTTCGGTTCCCGATTTACCCGATTCGACGATATTGCTGCGCAGGATGCGCTGATAATCGCTTTCATCCTTCCACAGGCCGCTTTGCAGGAAATTCGCCCGCAGGCGCGCGGCGTACTCCGCGGACAGGAAGTACACTATCCAGCCCAGCGCGCCGCCCACCGCGTGGATCCAGGACAGCGGCAGTTTCGCCAGCTGCCGCAATAACCCTATCAGCATGAACTTATTCGATTTTCCGTTTTGTTCTTTTGATGGCTTTTTGCTATCCTGACCGTCTCTTACTGACCCCACCCAGATCTTTCGAATGAATGACTTTCTGTTTACATCCGAGTCGGTTTCCGAAGGCCATCCGGACAAAGTCGCCGATCAGATTTCCGATGCCGTGCTGGACGCCATATTAACCCAGGACAAATTCGCCCGAGTGGCGGCCGAAACCCTGGTCAACACCGGCCTTGTCGTCATGGCGGGCGAAATTACCACCAATGCGGTGGTCGATTTCCAGCAGGTGGCGCGCGAAACCATTAAACGCATCGGCTACGACAATACCGACTATGGCATCGATTATCGCGGCTGCGCCGTGCTGGTTGCCTACGACAAGCAATCTACCGACATTGCGCAGGGCGTCGACAGGGCGCATGACGATCCGCTCAATCAAGGTGCCGGCGACCAGGGCCTCATGTTCGGCTACGCCTGCGACGAAACCCCCGTGCTGATGCCGTTGGCCATCCATCTGGCGCACCGCCTGGTCGAGCGCCAGTCGGAATTGCGACGCGACGGGCGCCTGCCGTGGTTGCGGCCGGACGCCAAGTCCCAGGTCACGGTCCGCTACGTCAACGGCAGGCCGGATGCCATCGACACCGTCGTGCTTTCCACCCAGCATGCGCCCGACATGACGCTGGAAAAAATACGCGAGGCGGTGATCGAGGAGATCATCAAGCCAGTCTTGCCAAAAAACCTGATCAAGGGCGAAATCAAATTCCTGGTCAATCCGACCGGACGCTTCGTCGTCGGCGGACCGCAGGGCGATTGCGGATTGACCGGCCGCAAAATCATTGTCGACACCTACGGTGGTGCGGCCCCTCACGGCGGCGGCGCGTTTTCCGGCAAAGATCCTTCCAAGGTCGACCGCTCCGCGGCCTATGCGGCGCGCTACGTGGCGAAGAACATCGTGGCCGCGGGACTCGCGACGAAATGCCAGATCCAGGTGTCCTACGCGATCGGCGTGGCCAAACCCACTAGCGTGATGGTGACGACCTTCGGCACCGGCAAGATCGCCGACGAGAAAATTGCCCAACTCGTACAACAGCATTTCGATCTGCGTCCGAAGGGCATCGTGGCCATGCTCGATCTGCTGCGTCCGATCTACGAAAAAACGGCGGCGTATGGCCATTTTGGCCGGGACGAGCCGGAATTTACCTGGGAAGCCCTCGATAAAGTCGAGATGCTCAAAGCGGAAGCGGGCACCAAGAAAGCCGCGGCGGCCTGAGGGCCGGGTTTCCAGAACCTGCCCACCTCGCCTATAATGCCGGTTCGCTGAGGAGCGCTGCGACCCTGAAACGAGGGGCCAGGCTCAGCAAAGGATCCAACGGCGCTCACAATCATTTAACCGATTGTGAGCGCCGTTTTCATTTTCGGCGTTCCGTTGCAAAGGAGAATGTCGATGTCCGCTGTTCCGAAGACGAAGAAATCCGGCGATTTCCACGTTGCCGACCTGTCCCTTGCCGACTGGGGCCGCAAGGAAATCCGCATTGCCGAGACCGAGATGCCCGGCCTGATGGCGATCCG
>JBDTRK010000156.1:0-6868 GCA_039931685.1 Betaproteobacteria bacterium
CACGATAGTCACGTCTCGAGCGAAAGCGCAGACCATGTGCGGTAGCTGGCGACTCGACCAGCAAGACCTCGATACCTATCGCGCAGATGGTTTGCTGAAGTCGCCGTTCCGCATCCCGGACGAGCAGCTTGGGCGCATGCGCGAGTCGCTGGACAAGCTGCTGCGTGACAACGCGCATCTGGCCCCGGAGACGCTGGTGTGCCCGCACATTCCCTACGGCAAGTCGCATGACGAGAAGGCCGCAGCGCAATGGCTGGAGTACGCGCGGCATCCCGGCGTTCTCGACCTGGTCGCACAGTTGATCGGCGACGACATCATCCTGTGGGGCAGCCAGGTGTTCTGCAAGCCGGCGCTGACCGGCAAGGAAATTCCCTGGCACCAGGACGGCCAGTACTGGCCGATCCGACCAATCGCGACCTGTTCGGTGTGGATCGCGCTCGACGATGCGATGCCGGAGAACGGTTGCATGCGCTACATCCCCGGGTCGCAGGCCAACGGCAGCATCTACAAGCACCGGGTGACCGACCGCAGTGACGTCGTGCTCAACCAGGAAGTCGATCCGGCGCAATTCGACGCGTCTGCCGGCCGGGACGATGCGTTGCAGGCCGGACAGTTCTCATTGCATGACGTGTACCTGATCCACGGCTCGAATGCGAACCGCTCGCCGAAACGCCGCGCCGGCTTCGTGGTGCGCTACATGCCGGCGACTTCCGTGTTTGAGCGCGCGACCGGCGACGAGCACGTCCAGTCCGGCATCACGTTCAGCATGAGCAAGCGGCCGATCTGGCTATTGCGTGGGCGTGACCGCAGCGGCAGAAACGACTTCACCGTGGGGCACGGCAAGGACTATGCGCTGGTGCCGCGGCTTTCGGACGAGGAGGGCGCCGAGCCGGCGTAAGTCCGTGTTGCCCCGCAAGGGGATACCGTCCTTCGGACGTAGTCGTGACGGCGTACTAAAAGTCTTTACCTCGTCACGACCGGGATGGTACTGCTAGGCGCTGTCCTTCGACGTCTTCGTCGAACCGTTTTCCTTGACGCTGGCGATGCCGCTTTCCATGGCGGAGCCCGATGAGTACATCTGGCTCGAGCCGATGGTTTCGCCATTGGTGGCGTTCAGCACGAAGTAGGGCTGCTTGGCGGTGGATTGCTTGCGCGTGTACTGCGCATCCTTGGATGAGTTCGTCCTGACCGACTCGATGCCGTCCATGGCGTGCTGCTTGGTCGAGTAAGTCTGGCTGGTCAGGATGATTTCGTTGTTGTCGGCCTTCAGGTTGAAGACGAATTTCTCGTCGGTGCTCTTGTGGATCTCGAAATAGCCGGACATGTTTTTTCCTTTCTCTGGTGGAAAACGGGATGAAAAGCCCGGCACTGTGACCGTAGTCTCCCATACTGAACATACGCGCAGCGCCCGGACCGGTCGGTGCGCTGGCACGCTTAGCACGGGCGAGTGGGGAATTCGCAGCGGCGACAGTCGATGGTCGGCATCAGGCAGCGCGGCGGTATGCGCTTGCCTGCAAGGCGTTGCCAGAGGGTGCTTTTTGGTCGGAATAGACGTCGATGTGATCGTGGATCTGTTGCTTCAAGGCCGCAATCTCGGTATCGAGCATGCACAATCTGGTGTCACCCTCAGCATGAGCAAGTGGCCGATCTGGCTGCTGCGCGGGCGTGACTGCGGCGGTCGCAACGATTGTTTTGGACTGGCCACGGCCGCGACTACGCACTGGTGCCGCGCATCCCGGACGAAGAGGGCGCTGGACCGGAGTAATCCGGTGGCGCGCACCCTGCGATTTCAGCGCAGTCCGCGCCGACGCATCAGATAGAACACCGCAGGCACCACCAGCATCGACAGCAGCGGCGCGGTGATCATGCCGCCCACCATTGGGGCGGCGATGCGCTGCATGACCTCGGAACCGGTACCGCCGCCGACCATGATCGGCACCAGGCCGGCGATGATCACGGCGACTGTCATTGCCTTCGGGCGCACCCGCAATACCGCGCCTTCGCGGATGGCATCGAGCAGGTCGGCCTGGCTGCATTGGCCCGCCGCCACGCGCGCCTCCCACGCCTGCTTCAGATACACCAGCATGATCACGCCGAACTCCGCTGCCACGCCGGCCAGTGCGATGAACCCTACCGCGCTCGCGACCGAAAGATTATGGCCAAGCCCCCACAGCAGCCAGATGCCGCCGGCGAGCGCGAACGGCAGCGTTGCCATGATCAGCAATGCTTCGTCGAAGCGGTGGAAAGTCAGATATAGCAACACGAAAATGATCAGCAATGTGGCCGGCACGACGACTTTCAGTTTCGCCTTGGCGCGTTCCAGGAATTCGAATTGGCCGGACCAGGAAATCGAATAGCCGGCAGGCAGCGTGACCTCCTTTGCCACCGCCTGTTGCATTTCGCGTACCGCTGAACTCAGGTCGCGTCCGCGGATGTCGATGTACACCCAGCCCGACAAGCGCGCGTTCTCGCTCTTGAGCATGGGCGGGCCGTCGCTGACGCGGATCGACGCGACATCGCCGAGCCGGATCTGTGCGCCGCGGTCGGTCAGAATCGGCAATTGGCGCAGCTTCTCGATGGAATCGCGTACTTCGCGCGGATAACGCAGGTTGATCGGGAAGCGTTGCAGGCCCTCGACCGTCTCCCCGATATTGTCGCCGCCGATCGCCGCGGAAACGATGCTTTGCACGTCGGCGATATTCATCCCGTAGCGTGCCGCGCGATCGCGGTCGATGTCCACGTCCAGGTAGCGCCCGCCGGTCAGGCGTTCGGCCAGGGCGGAGGAAACGCCGGGCACGCGTTTGACGATGCGCTCGACCTCGGCGCCGATGCGGTCGATTTGCGCCAGGCTCGCGCCCGCCACCTTGACGCCCACCGGACTCTTGATGCCGGTGGCGAGCATGTCGATGCGGTTGCGGATCGGCGGCACCCAGATGTTGGTGAGGCCTGGCACCTTGACGATACGATCGAGCTCCTCGACCAGTTTGTCCGTCGTCATGCCCGGCCGCCATTGGTCGCTCGGCTTGAACTGGATAGTGGTTTCCAGCATTTCCAGCGGAGCCGGATCGGTCGCCGTTTCGGCGCGCCCGGCCTTGCCGAACACGCTGGCGACTTCGGGCACGCTCTTGATCATGCGATCGGTCTGTTGCAGCAACTCCGCGACCTTGCCGGTGGAAATGCCAGGCAGCGCCGAAGGCATGTAGAGCAGATCGCCTTCGTCCAACGCAGGCATGAATTCGCCGCCCAGCTGGCTCGCCGGCCAGATCGTGATCGCCGAGACGATCACCGCGGCCAGCAGCGTGACCGCCGGAAAGCGCAATACGCCATCGAGCAGTGGCCGGTAGAGCGCGATCAGCAGGCGATTGAGCGGATTGCTGTGCTCGGCCGGAATGCGGCCGCGAATCAGGTAACCCATCAGCACCGGGATCAGCGTCACCGCCAGGCAGGCGGCGCCGGCCATGGCGTAGGTTTTGGTGAATGCGAGCGGGGAAAACAGCCGGCCTTCCTGCGCCTGCAACGTGAACACCGGGATGAAGGACAAGACGATGACCAGCAGCGAGAAGAACAGCGCCGGTCCCACTTGCGTTGCCGCTTCACCGATCACCTGCCAGTGGGCTTCGCCCCTGAGCGTCTGCCCCGGATGCGCGTGATGCCACGCCTCGATGTGCTTGTGCGCGTTCTCGATCATGACCACGGCTGCGTCCACCATGGCACCAACGGCAATCGCGATGCCGCCCAGCGACATGATGTTGGCGTTGACGCCCTGGTAGTACATGACGATGAACGCGACCAGGATGCCCAGCGGCAGCGACACAATCGCCACCAAGGCCGAGCGCAAGTGGAACAGGAACAGCACGCAGACCAGCGCGACGACGACGAATTCCTCGACGAGTTTTTCCTGCAGGTTATTCACCGCGCGCTTGATCAGGTTCGAGCGATCGTAGACCGGAACGATCTCGACGCCAGGTGGCAGTCCAGGTTTGAGTTTTTCGAGTTTTGCCTTGACCGCTTCGATGGTGGAGAGCGCGTTCTTGCCCGAACGCATGACGATGACGCCGCCGGCGACTTCGCCCTCGCCGTTGAGCTCGGCGACACCGCGGCGCATTTCCGGGCCAACCTGGATGCGCGCCACGTCGCTCAGGCGCACCGATACGCCGGCATCGGTCGTCATCAGCGGGATCTTGCGGAAGTCGTCGAGCGATTGCAGGTAGCCCGACGCGCGCACCATGTATTCGGCCTCGCCCAGCTCCAGCACCGAGCCGCCGGTTTCCTGGTTCGCCTTGCGCACGGCATCGATGACCTTGCCGTGCGTGATGTTGTAGGCGCGCAGCCGGTCGGGGTCGAGCACGATCTGGTACTGGCGCACCATGCCACCGATGCTGGCGACTTCGGAGACGTCCGGCACCGCCTTGAGTTCGTATTTGAGGAACCAGTCCTGCAATGCGCGTAGTTGCGACAGATCCATCTTGCCGCTGCGGTCCACCAGCGCGTATTCGTACACCCAGCCGACCCCGGTCGCGTCTGGCCCGAGCGCGGTTTTCGCCTGCGGCGGCAGGCGCGACTGCACCTGGTTCAGGTATTCGAGCACGCGCGAGCGCGCCCAGTACATGTCGGTGCCGTCCTCGAACAGGATGTAGACGAATGAATCGCCGAAAAAGGAATAGCCGCGCACCGTCTTGGCACCCGGCACCGACAGCATGGTCGTGGTGAGCGGATAGGTAACCTGGTTCTCGACGATCTGCGGCGCCTGGCCCGGATACGTCGTGCGGATGATCACCTGCACGTCGGACAGATCCGGAATCGCATCGAGCGGCGTCTTCGACAGCGACCACACGCCCCACCCGGCGAGCATCACCGTCGCCAGCAGCACCAGAAAGCGATTGGCGATCGACCAGCGGATGAGCCGGGCGATCATTTCTTCATTCCTGGCATGTCGGCCTTCGCCGGTTCATCGCCTGCGGGTGCGGCTTCGCCCATGCGCTGCGTGGTGGCCTTGAGGCTTGCTTCGGAATCGATCAGGAACTGGCCGGACACGACGACCCGCTGCCCGGCTTCGAGTCCCTTGCGGATGACGCTCTTGCCGCCGCTTTCAATGCCAACCTCGACATCGACCGGCACGAACTGCCCGCCATCCTGCTCGACGATGACGACGCTGCGCTCACCGGTCTGGATCACGGCTTCGGTGGGCACCAGCAACTCTTTGCGCGGATCACGTTGCGCGAAACGCACGGTGACGAACATGCCCGGCTTGAGCTGATGGCCGGGATTACGCAGCTCGATGCGCGCCTTGAGGGTGCGTGTGGCCGGATCGATTTCCGGCAGGATCGCGCTGACGCGTCCGCTGAATACGGTGCCGGGCAGGGCCGGCGCGCGCGCCTGCACGCGATTGGCGGGGCGTACTTCGCCGGCCTCGTTTTCGCGGACCTCGGCGTTGACCCAGACCGTGTCGAGCCCGTTGATGCGAAACAGCGGCGCGCCCGACATGACCGTCATGCCTTCACGCGCGCCGAGTTCAGCGATCACGCCGCTTATCGGCGCATAGACGGTGAATTGCGCGTGCACCGCACCGGTCGTTTCGACCAGGCGGATCTGCTCCTCGGTCATGCCGACCAGGCGCATGCGCTGCCGCGCGCCATCGACCAGGCCCTCGAGGATGCTTTCAAGACCACTGCCGACCACCCGGCGCGCCGATAGATATTCCTCCTGTGCCGAGACCCACTCCGGAACATAAAGCACGGCGAGCGGCTGGCCCTTGCGTATCGGATCGAGCGCCGCCTTCACATAGAGCTTCTCGACATAGCCGTTGTTGCGCGCCTGGACCAGCTCGAGGTCGCGTTCGTTGTAGGCCACCGTGCCCACAGCCTCGACCGAAGGCGCAAGCGTGCCCTCGGTAACCAGCGCGGTGCGCACGCCAAGGTTCTGCTGCATGCGTGGGCTGACGCTCACCTTGCCTTCGTCGCCATCGCCTTCCGCGTACACCGGCACCAGTTGCATATCCATGAAGGGCGACTTGCCGGGCTTGTCGAATTTCTGTCCCGGCACCATCGGGTCGTGCCAGTACAGGACTTTCTTTTCCGCTGCTTCGGCAGGCGCGGTTGCGCCCACGGGCGCGGTCATTTTCATGCCACGGTCCATGCCTACGCGAAACAGCCCGTAACCGGTTGTCGCCAGCGCGCCGGCGGCAGCAAGCACCAGGATCAAATGCGTGGTTTTCATTGCGCTCCCTTCGGCGCGGCATCGCGCGGCTAGGCGCTGCCATGGGCCGTGCCCGTTGGCAGGAAGAAATTGAGTTGCGCCCACAGGCGCGCGGACTCCATTTCCAGTTGCAAGGCCTGCAGTTGTACGTCGATTGCGCTGCGCCGCGCGAGCAGAACTTCGTTGAGGCTCGTCTTGTTGGCGACGTACGCGGTCAGCGCAGCGCGGGTGCGCTCCTTTGCGAGCGGAATCAATTGCCGCTGAAAGCGTGCGGTACGCTCGAGCGCGTTGCGCCATTCCTGGATCATCGCGCGCACCTCGGCGACATGCGCGCGCAGCGCGTCGTCACGCAGCGCGCTGGCCCGCTCCGCTAGCGCCATCCGCGATGCCCACTCGCGGTCCTGGCGGTTTCTCTGGTCCCACTGCAGCGGCACCGAAACGCCGATCGAAATCATGTTCGAATAGGCTGGGCCGCGCTGGGCGTAGGAAACTTCGACGGTCCAGTCCGCTTTTTTGTCGGCTTGCGCAATGCGCGCTTCCATCGCCGCCACATCCGCCTGGCGCGACAGCGCCGCAATCTCCGGGTGGTGGCCGAGATCGGACTCGAGCGTACCGGTATCCATGTTCAGCGCATCGATGGCGGGTTTTCCCTCCAGCGCGGTTTGCGTGCCGT
>JBDTRK010000157.1:0-6856 GCA_039931685.1 Betaproteobacteria bacterium
CCCAATCGTGCAATGGCCTCTGCGCTTTCAAGGCTGTCGTACATGGACTGCATCGCACCGAGCGCAAACTCGCGTCCGGAGCCGGCCGCCCAGAACTTCCTGTACTCGAACACCTCGCGCATCGAGTAGATGCCGAAGATCCCGAACCGGTTGGCGATCAGTGCGGTGATCTGGGTCGATTCGTACGGGTCGTCCTCTTCTTCCTTCGGGTTCAGAAAGTGCTGGTCCTTCAGGATCGGATGCAGCTTGCGAAAGGTTTCGAATACGGCGCTCTTGCCGGCAAAGTCGAGGTCGCTGTGGCTGGCGAGCAGGCTTTCGAAAACGAGCTGATGGGCAGCGCTGCCGCAAAAGCCGAGATAGGTATCGCGATGATGGAGAATCTTCTCCGGGGATTTGTCGAAGTGGGCAGACAGTCGCGTATCGCCGAAGGTGGTCAGTGAATCGGCGGCGATCACCGCCCGATCGCCCTTTCTAACAACAACAAGTGTGGTCATGCTTGCTTTCTTGCGGCAGAGGAATCCAGGGGACGGCGCGCATTATAGCCCACCGGCCTTACCCGTCCGGGCGGTCAGCATGGCCACCGGAGGCAACCGGCGGACGTCCCAGCGCGGAATCGCCCACTCCCAGAACTCCCTCACATTTGCGAACTCTTCGCCCTGCCAAGCCTGGTCGAGGAAGCGCCAGGCGTTGATCAGGACCGGCAACGGATCGGACATCGGTAACGGCCGCGCCAACGTCTGCTTGGACAGCTTTTCGCCATCGCTGTTGATCGCGACCGGCACGTGAAGGTAGTGCGGCTGCGGCAGGCCCAGTTCGCGCTGCAGCCAGATCTGCCGGGGGGTCGACGCCAGCAGGTCCGCGCCACGCACGACATCGGTGACACCCTGTGCGGCATCGTCGACAACGACCGCAAGCTGGTAGCCCCAGAAGCCGTCGGCGCGCTTGACGACAAAGTCACCGACGTCGCGCGCGAGCACCTGCTGCTGCGCGCCCTGCAGGCGATCCACGAAATCGACCGGCTCGTTGCCGACTCGCATTCGCCAGGCGCGCGGACTGCGTCCCGGCAAGAGTCCCTGCCGGCACGTTCCGGGATAGACACGTTCACCGCCGATCCCCGTAGCCGAAGATTCGAGATCCAGCCGCGAGCACGCGCATGGGAAGACTTTGCCTCTTTCGGCCAGTTGTGCCAGGGCGGATTCGTAGGCGTCGTGCCGCCGGCTTTGCCGGAGGATCGGGCCATCCCAGGTGAACCCGAAGTACTCGAGGACGCGCGGAAACGATTCGGCGGCTCCGGGATGCTCCCGCGGTGGGTCGAGGTCTTCGATGCGCAGCAGCCATTGACCCTGGCGGGCCCGGGCATCGGCGTAGCTGGCCAGCGCGGCAATCAGCGATCCGAAGTGCAGCGGACCGGTTGGTGAGGGGGCGAAACGCCCGATGCAGCGTAGTGCGGCTGCGTCGTTCACTGCACCTTGACGGTGGCCGAGGTAGTGACGATCAACGACCGCGAGCGATCGTATTTCCAGTAACCGTGCCAGCTGGACAGGATCAGGTTCGGGTACTCAGGCTTGCCGAGGCTGCCGTTGTACCGGCCAAGGGCCCGGTAGTAGTCGCCATTTTCCAGCGCCAGGTAGTGGCGCAGGATCGTGCAGCCGTAGCGCAGATTGGTGCGCAAGTGAAACAGGTTCTGGTCCGGCGTGCCGATCAGCTTCACCCAGAATGGCATGACTTGCATGTAGCCGCGGGCGCTGGCCGACGACACCGCATACTTGCGGAAATTGCTTTCGACCTGGATCAGTCCGAGCACGATCTGCGGATCGAGGCCGGCGCGCGAGGCTTCGTAATGCACGGTGCGCAGGAAATCCGTGCGCGCCGTCGAATCCGGAATCTTCGAGGCCAGGCGCGCGGACATTTCCATCATCCATGCGTTGCCTTCCGATACCGAGTCGAAGACCAGTCGCGGCGCGGCGCGATCGCTGATGGCTGCCTGGAGGGACGCCTGAACCGACGCCGATAGCACCTCCTCGACCTGCGCGCCGGCAACGGCCGGCCCGGCCGGCAAAGCCAGGCAGCAAAGGAAAAGCAGTCCGGTCGCGCAGAGATTCAATACCTGCAGTCGGTTCGGCTCAAGTCGTGGCATGGATCACAGCTTCCTTCAAAATCGTTGAATCAACCTGATACGTCGCTGAACCGAGGGTACCAGCGAGTGGTCCAGCATACCGCCGATTCCCCGCCCTGTCTTGCCGCCCGTCGGACTGCGGCCATCGCCCGTATGGCGCATTGTTCGGGACCGGTACGCTTGCTGCTGGCTGCCGGTCTTTGGTTCCTGCCTCCTCAGGCAGGTGTCAGGTTGCGCACGAATTCGACCGCCGAGGCCAGCGGAATCGAGGTTGCGGCCTCGTCGGTGCGGCCCTGGTATTCGACCTTGCCCTCCTTCAGACCGCGGTCACCGATGGTGATCCGATGAGGAATACCGACCGCAGCAATTACCATTGACCGCGACTGGTTCGATGGCAGCCAATTCATCGTGCATCCGGATTGCGGTGTCCCGGACCTCCACATTGCGCCCGTAGCCGATCGGCGCGATGGCCACCGCAAAGGGCGCCATCGCAGCGGGCCAGACGATTCCCTTCGCATCGTGGTGCTGCTCGATCGCGGCCGCGACTACGCGCGTCACACCGATACCGTAGCACCCCATATGGAGGACCTGTGCCTTGCCGGATTCGTCGAGAACCGTTGCGTTCATGGCCTGCGAATACACAGTGCCTAGCGCAAACACATGACCGACTTCGATGCCGCGGCGTAGTTCCAGCACGCCGCCGCCGTCCGGCGACCGGTCGCCGGAGACAACGCTACGAATGTCGGCCACCAGGTCCGGTTCGGGCAGATCGCGGCCCCAATTGACCCCTGTGAGGTGAAATCCCGACTCGTTCGCGCCGCAGACGAAGTCGCTCATCGCGGCCACCGTGCGATCGGCGACGATCGTCACCGGCAGCCGGTGCGTCCCCTGCAGGTGGACCGGGCCGCAGTAACCCGGGTCTACACCGAGATGGCCGGCAATTTCCTCGACCGTGGCGGCGCGGAAGTTCCTCAGTTGGGCAAGCTTGGCGATCTTGACTTCGTTGACGCTGTGGTCGGCGCGCACGAGCAACAGACAAAAGCCCGCGTCGGCCATGAACATCACCGCCTTTACGTTGCGCTCGAGCGGCAGCGCCAGGAATTCGGCGACGGCTTCGCAGGTTTTTTTCCCGGGTGTGGCCACTTTTTGCATCGTCTCCGACGGAGGCGCACGCGGCGTTTCCGAAGCGAGCGCCTCGGCCTTTTCGATGTTCGCCGCATAATCCGACGTCCGGCAGTAGGCGATCACGTCTTCGCCGGAATCGGCCAGCACCTGGAATTCGTGCGACGACGCTCCGCCGATGTCGCCGTTGTCCGCATCGACCGGACGGAAGTCCAGACCCAGCCGGGTGAAGATGCGCGAATACGCATCGTACATCCGGCGATAGCTGGCCATCAGACCGTCCTTGTCGCGGTCGAACGAGTAGGCGTCCTTCATCATGAATTCGCGCGAGCGCATGACACCGAAGCGCGGCCGCACTTCATCGCGGAACTTGTCGCCGATGTGATAAAAGTTGACCGGCAGCTGCCGGTAGCTGCCGATCTCCTTGCGCACGATGTCGGTGATGACTTCTTCATGCGTTGGCGCAAACAGGAAGTCGCGTTCGTGGCGATCCTTCATCCGCAGCATGTTCGGGCCGTATTTGTCCCAGCGACCGGTCTCCTGCCACAACTCGGCCGGATTGATCAGCGGCATCAGCAGTTCGATCGCACCAGCTCGATTCATTTCCTCGCGCACGATGTTCTCGACCTTGCGCAGCACACGCAAACCCATCGGCATCCATGTGTAGAGTCCGCTGCCGAGCTTGCGGATCAAACCCGCGCGCAACATTAGCCGGTGGCTGGCGAGTTCGGCCTCAGCCGGGGCTTCCTTGAGCGTGGAAATGAAGAATTGCGATGCGCGCATGACAATGCCAATGAAGACGAAGCGCGCATTTTAGCTTGAATGGCGACTACCCTCCCATGCGCGGACCACCGTAGCCCGTGGCCGTGGTGCCGCCGTCCGGCTGCTTGACGGCGCGACGCCTATTGCCGCCGGCGCACGACCAGCACCGGAAGATTCGTGTGATGCAATACTTTCTGCGTCTGGCTCCCCATGAGCAGCGATGCCAGGCCGCCCCGTCCATGCGATCCCATCACGATCACGTCGCATCCGGCGCTGGCGGCGGTCGCCATGATCGCGTGCCAGGCGGCGCTGTCGATCTGATGGATGCTGTCGCACGCCACGCCCGCCACCTCGGCGCGCCCCACGCACGGTGCGAGGATCGACTGCGACTGCCGGGCCGCCGCTGCCGCGTGCTCGTCGTCAGGCATGGTCGGAAAAACCGTTCCGTCGACCAGCATCGGTGGCGGATACTGGCCGGCGACGTGCAGCAGTGTCAGGCGCGCGCCCAGCGACCGGGCAAGACCGATCGCGTGGTCCACTGCAAGATTGGATAGTTCGGATCCGTCAGTTGCGGCAAGCAAATGTCGATACATGGCGCTTTTCCCCCGGCATATCGATTTGCGCGTGCGTGGTTGGCCCGCGCCCTGATGCGCGCGCCATCGGGCGATCCCGTTGTCGCGCGCCGCAGTTCAAATGTTACGCCGCTTTGCCGCACAGAGGACAGACCTTTTCCCCGAGTGACGATCCTAGCGCACCACGATGACCGGCAACTTCGAGTGGGCAAGCACTTTTTGCGTTTCGCTCCCCAGAAACAGTGCAGCGAGGCCGCCGCGGCCGTGCGAGCCCATGACGATCGCGTCGCACTTGCTCTTGCGCGCCGCCGCCAGGATGGCTTCCCACGGCGTACGGCTGAGCGCATGGCGCACTTCGCACTGAACGCCCGCGGTTTGGGCGAGCTTGGCAATCTTGCCGAGTATCTTGCCCACATCCTCGGCAGCCAGCTTGGCGTAGTCCTTGCGGGACATCATGTCGTAAATGATGCCTTCGGAATAGACCGGTTCCGGATAGTCCGGCGCTGCATAGAAAGCGGTGATTTTCGCGCCAAGTTTTTTGGCCAGGCCAATCGCATGAACGACCGCTTTCTCGGAAAGTTTGGAACCATCGGTGGCGACTAGCAAATTCTTGTACATGGCCTCTCCTTGTTGAACGATAGCGATGCGCAGGTTGGGAAGTGACGAACCCCGTGTGAGTGGGACAGTGGTCAGGGGCAATTGTTGCCTTGCGCGACCCGGGCCGGATTGACGCAGATCAAGCGACTTGAGCGCACGGCGCGTACATTGGCGAATTGCTCGCAGACGGCTTCAGACCCCGATCCATGTCTTCCTCTGCTAACCCGATGCAGCTGTCTCCGGCGGACCCCTGGTCGATCTACGACGATCCGGGGCGGCAATCGCAGTGGGTGGTCAGGTCCGGTCGCCATCGGGCCGAAGTGCTGCTGTCCGTAGCCGGGGTGCACTGTGGCGCCTGCGTGGCGACCATCAAGGCCCGAATAGGTATGCTCCAAGGCGTCCATGACCTGGACATCCAACTCCCGGGCGAGCGTGCCCGGATCTCCTGGGATCCGACCCGCCAGAGGCTCGGCGCGATCCTCGCTGCGATTGCCGCCATCGGTTACCGGGCCGCTCCCGTCGATGCGCTGGCCGCGGCGGCCGCCCGCCGGAGCGAGGCGAGGCAGGCGCTGTTGCGGCTCTTCGTTGCCGGATTCGCGATGATGCAGGTGATGATGTACGCGATGCCCGTTTACCTCACAGAGGACGGCATCGCCGTCGAACATGCGGCACTGCTGCGCTGGGCTAGCCTCGTGCTTGCGGTACCGGTCATCCTGTACTCGGCGCTGCCCTTTTTTTCGGGTGCCTGGCGTGACGTGAAGAACCGTCGTCCGGGCATGGACCTGCCGGTTGCGATCGGCATCGGCGCCGCGTTTGCCGCCAGTGCCTGGGCAACCGTGGCAGGGCAGGGCGAGGTCTATTTCGATTCGGTGACGATGTTCGTGTTTCTCTTGCTTGCCAGCCGCTACTTCGAGTTGCGCGCGCGGCAGAAGGCCGCCAGCGCCGCGGATCGGCTGGCGCGGCAGCAACCGGAACTTGCCGCCCGCCTGGTGGCTGACGGTGTCGGGGTCCGGATCGAGACCGTGCCGGCAGCCGCGCTCAAGGCCGGGGATTGCGTCGTTGTGAAGCCGGGAGAACTGATACCCGCCGATGGCCGCGTGCTGCAGGGGCATGCGACGCTAGAGGAGGGATTGGTGACGGGAGAGGCTGCGCCGGTCGCCAGAGCGGAGGGCGCCCCAGTGCTTGCCGGCTCGACCTTGTACGCCGCGGAGCCGGAGGGTCGCCTGTTGATGGCAGTCGAAGCGGCAGGGGAGGAAACACGCCTTGCTGAAATGGTCAGGCTGCTCGATCGCGCCCTCGCCGACAAGCCGCGCCTGGGGTTGCTCGCCGACCGCATCGCAGGGTGGTTCGCCGGCGCGCTGCTGTTGCTCGCGCTGCTGACCGCCGTGGGCTGGTGGTTCATCGACCCGACGCGGATCCTCGCTGTCACGATCGCGGTGCTCGTGGTCAGTTGCCCGTGCGCCCTCTCGTTGGCGACGCCGTGCGCGCTGGCGGCCGCGACCGGCGTTTTGGCGCAGCGGGGACTGCTGGTCTTGCGTGGGCGTGGCCTGGAAACACTCGCGCGCGCCACGCACGTAGTGTTCGACAAGACGGGTACGCTGACCGCGGGCGGGATTGCGTTGCAGGAGACGATTCCGTTAAGCGATGTGTCCGAAGCCGCCGCGCTCGAGATTGCCGCGGCGCTCGA